>JBAWVF010000038.1:0-26957 GCA_037147415.1 Rhodospirillaceae bacterium
CCCGCCAGAACCTCTTCAAGCTCCAGGCGCTGAGCGACGGTCAGATCGTCGACCTGTGCGAGCCACGTCCGAAAGGTGCCGAGTTCCATAACATGCTTCATTATAACGCGATAGATTCTACCATGAATGGCGATGTCGGCCTAACACGAATTGAGCCTTACCAAAGTGAATTAAAAAGATACATCGAAGCGTCGCATCCAGAGGGAGAATGAAACGACTCGCCATAACCCGAAATTGAAACGTACGCGTCCGTCCAGCATATCCGCGCTGCAGCGTTTAAGCGCGGCACCGTCAACAAGGCCCGGCAAACGGTCGGCGGCGTCGGCAATCATTGCATTCAGCGGTTCGCGCAACGGCCCCTTGAACCACAGTTCCTCGGGGGTCGGGAAACCAAGCTTGTCCTGCCGGGTTCGGACCACATCGGGCAGCACGCCGGCCAAGCCTCGCCGCAACAGGCGCTTGGTCTCACCCTGCTCGATTTTGTTGCTTCCCCCGAGCCCGATTGCCAGTTCAACCAGCCGGTAATCGAGAAACGGTACGCGCGCTTCGATGGAATGAGCCATGCTGTTGCGATCTTCATAATGCAGCAACATCGGGACGCTGGTTCGAATCAGTTGGTGCGCACATAACGCTCCGAGCGGAGTTTGGCCGGGGCCACGACGGGCGCGCAGGTGAGTCTGTTTCGAAGGGCCGGCAACGCGCCGCAATTCGGGACCGATCCAGGCGGGCAGGGCATCCCGCCCGGCCATGCGCAGTACTGCGCTAAATGCCGAAGGCGGCAAGGCTGCGGCCAGAGTCAGGGCCATCAACCGAAGCCAGGGCGTATGGTGGCGACGCCGGATTGCCGTGGCCTCGGTCAGCAGCTCCGGCCAGCGCCGGGGCGCCAGATGGCCGGCGAGATGGGCTCCAAACATGGTGTGATAGCCGGCCAGCAGCTCGTCGGCGCCTTGCCCGTCCAGCATGACCCGGATCCCGGAATGAGCAGCCAGCGCGAAGACACTCCATTGGGCGAAAATGCTGGTGCTGCCATACGGTTCATCCTGATGCCACGCCAGAGCGTCAAGCGCCTGCATCAAATCGTCCGAAGCCGGGGCGGTGAGGTGGCTGACCGCATGAGTCCGAGCGATCACCGCATCGACATAAGTCTTCTCGTCGAGCCCTGGGACATCGAAACAGCAACTGAAAGCATGGCGACGCGCGGTTTCATGATCGCCGAGAACTTCGTGAACCAGACCGACGATGGCCGAGCTATCGAGGCCGCCCGAAAGGCACGAGCCGACTTGCACATCGGCCCGCAGCCGCAGCTTGACCGAGTCACGCAGAATTTCGAGGAAGCGTTCGGCGGCTTCTTCGGGCAGCAAGCGTAAACTGTCGGGCTCCGGTAACTGATACCAACTACGCGGCGTAAGCTCCCGCTCCGTCCGTCCCGGCCCGAGGTCGATTTCGAGGAACGCGCCGCCCCGTACCTGCCGAACGCCCGCGAACAAAGTTTCCTCGGTGTGGTCGAACAGGCCGGAAGCTAGAAAATCAACCGCTCGCGCTGAATTGAGCGCGGCGGCAAAGCCGGGAACGACGGTAAATTGCTTAATTTCCGATGCAAAGGCGAACCCACTGCTATTTTGCCACCAATAAAGCGGCTTTACCCCGAACCGATCACGTGCCAAAAATAGACGGTTTGCAACAGTATCGTACAAAGCGAAAGCAAACATGCCGTTAAAACGGCCAAGGCAAGAGATGCCCCACTCGGCATAGGCGGCCAACAAAACCTCAGTATCGCTCAAGGTGGCAAAGCGATGGCCGCAAGCGATCAGTTCTTGACGCAGCTCCCGGTAATTATAAATTTCGCCATTGTAGACGACGGTATAGCGGCCGTTTGCGTAGGTCATCGGCTGTGCGCCGGTTTCATCGACGGCAATGATAGCGAGCCGCCGGTGCCCGAGGATCAAAGAACCGACCGGAGTGGCGATCTCATGCCAGCCGGACCCGTCCGGCCCGCGATGAGAAATTACGTCCAGCACCGTACGATTGACGTTGAGACCAACCGAAGCCCAGATGCCGCACATGAGCTACGCCCCCTTTATTACGCCATCGGTGGATGTTCGATAATAACCGGTGGTAATACGGGCGACCGCTTCCGGAGAATGCCAGCGCCGGGCGAACGCGCGCGCGCGGCGGCCTTGCTCCACCAGTCGGTCCTTGTCGGTGGCCCACTCGGCCAGGACCGCATCAATCGTCGATGGTTCGGCCGAAATTACCGCTCCGCTCAACGCGCGGGCAAATTCAGGAGGCAAAAAATGTAAGTCATTATCATCGATACGTGCAATCACCGGTTTTCCCAGCATCATCGCCTCGACCGCAAAGGCGCCGTACCAGCCGATCAAAATCTGATCGATAACCAAATCGGCGTGCTGGTATAGCTGCAACGCCTCCTCATGACTTTTGCCTTCGATTAAGATCAGCTCAACCTTCCCTGGGTATCTGGCGCTTAAACGGTCGATTGCAGCCAAAATGGCCTGGCTGCCCTTGGCAACCCGGTTGGTCGGGGCATGGGCGATGCGTAAGACGTCGTCTCGCGACGGCGGGTAATCGTTTTCATCCTTGACCAGTACCGCGTAGGGCAAAAACGAAGACACGCCTTCGGGAAGAAAATTAAGAAGATCGGGGTTTACGGCCCAGAAATGCTCGACATGACGGGCAAACTTTTCGATGATCCCGCGGCGCTGCCGGTCGCGCGCCCCCGAATTGCAGGCTCCGCCATAACAAGCGGGGTCATGGCAGGCGGCAACCGGCGTCCGTTGCATCGTCGGAAATTTCTGGCGGGCGTCACATCCCTGAAAGGTAACGAACAGCTTCGACCGAGCGGGATAGAATGGTAATTCCAGCAGCGGCAAGCCGAAGCGCGGAGCGTGCATCAAGCTGATGCCGCCGTTGAAATGGAAGACATCGTAACGAGTACGAAGCTCCATGAAAGCCGAAGCGGTTCGGGCCAATCGGTGCCATCGGCCGCTCCGGTCATCAAGACCGAGATCGATATCGGTCGAATAGCCGAAGGGATTGATCCCGGCATTCAGAACCTCGGACGACCAGCCGAGGCGGCGTTCACCTTGTGACAAGCTCCAGGAATTCCCCCCGATAATGGTCGGCAGATGAAGCACTTTCATGATGACGGAGCAACCAGTTCGATCGCAACTTTTCGGATATCAACGACGGGCGGCGGCAGATAACGACCGAGTTTGCCGACATCGGCAATCAGGTCTCCCGTGCGTGGCGATGACTGCTCCTCAATGCACAGGGCACGGCCAAGTGCTGAAGCGAGTGCTGACGCGATCTCCATGATCGATACCGAATTGGCTGCTCCGACATTGACCACCGGCAGATCCCGGATTTCCACCAGCGAACGCAGAATCGCAATTGCGTCCTCGACATGGCACAGACTGATGCGCAATCCCTCGCGGTCACCCGCAATGCCGGCGCGGGGCTGGAAGGTAACCGGACGGCCGGCAAGAATGGACTTCAACAGATTGGAAACCAGCTTGTCGGTTTGATCGGGGCCGTACACGCCGAACAGGCGAACGCAGGTGACATCCAGAATCGGGGAGAACAGCGCCAGCATTTCCTCCGCCTGGATTTTGCTAAGCGCATAGCCGTTGGCACGGTTTAGCGGAGCGCTTTCGGACAAAGGCTCGAAAGAACTTCGGTAAACCGTGCCGGTTGAAAGATAGATAAATCGTGCCCCTGGGTTTGTTTCAGCCAGTAAAGCGGCCAAGCGGACAGGAGCCGTAACGTTGACCGCTGAACAATGCCACAGCATCGCCGGGCCTTGGCGATAGTGCGGCGACTGCGCAAAGTAATAAAGAGCGTCAAGCCCCGGTGGCACTGTCAGATCAGGGTTAACGACGCCGGTTTCCGAATCGATCCAGCCATCCGACGAGGATCGGGCAAACACCTCGTCTCCGGCTTCCTTCAGCCGTGCACACATCCGGGATCCGATGTATCCGCGTGCTCCGAAGACGGCAACCTTCATGGCAAAACACCGAGATCGCTATAGGCCTGCTTAAGCCGTCCGGCGAAGGCCGGCGGCGTGTGATATCGTTCGATATAGCGGCGACCGCGGCGACCTATCTCGGGGAGAGTGTTCCGTTCTAACACGATTCTGCGCAAGTCGAATTCTAATGTGGCAATCCCGGTCAGGATAATCGGGCATTCGTCCGGCGCCAACAGATAAAGCTCGGGCTTTCGAATATAGCACATCACCGGCTTGCCCATGGCCAGCCCTTCCAGTGCGAAATAGCCGTGAAAGCCGATCAGGCATTGATCGAAAATCACATCGGCTGTGCGATAGATTTCAAGCGCGCGTTCATTCGGCACCCGTTCGACCAGAACCAGTTCAAGCGGGACCCCCTCGGCCCGTAGTTTTTCAACTGCCGCTATCAACAGATCGCTGCCTTTGAAAGCCCGATGGTTCGGAGCGTGGACGATCCGCAACGGCTCAGTCGTGACAACCGGATATGCCGGCCGGTACTTCTCCGCTCGGGAGCCGTCGATATCGACCGGCCAGAAATACAGATCGTTCCGGCTGCCCGGGGTGTATTCGAGCATGTCGCCCATGGCGAAGACGGCGGTAACCAACTTGCGGCATTGCTGGTAATGGGCGATTTGTAACGACTGATCGCAGATGCAGGCCACCCCGATCTTAGCGCAAGACATGCAGCAGTTCGGCTCGCCAAGCGACCGGGTAACGGCTTCGGTCCGGACGTCGGCTCCGTAAGTCCAGAGAAACACAGGTATACCCAACCATCGGTAGACGGTAAGCTCCTGAAGATTAATGGCGAAGGGCGTTTCCACAGGCAAAAAGCCGCGATCAAGATAGAAGTGCAGGCGGTCCGCCAGCAAACAAGCCGCAATAAAGGTTAGAAACGGGACCAACCGTCCCGCAATACGCAGGTCAAGCCAGCGGCGCAGGACAATATCAAAATCGGACGTAATGAAGTAGGTATCATAGACAATTGAAGCGGTGCGTGCGCCAAGCCGCCGCTCGGCACGAGCGTTGATCGCCATATTGATGATCGGGGTTCCGCCCCACAGGCTAATGCGGCGGCCACCGATCAATGCGCGGATTGAACGGCGCAGCAAACGAACCGGCAGCAACACCACAACGGCCAAGACCGCAGCCGTGGTCAGGCTGCGCAGGATTATCAGACGGCACAGCCCCGAGTTCACACGACCTCCGTTGCAGCATAGGCTTCACCCAACCGGTCGAGCACCCGTTCGTGGCTGTGGTACCGCTCCATCCATTCCAGAGCGGCCCCAGTCATACGGCGCGCTCCCTCCGGATCGGTAATCACCGACTCCAGCGCCGTTGCCACCTGTTCGACGGAGCGCGCGCTGAACAAGGGAATCCGCGCGCCAAAAAAGCGTTCCATCAAATCCTGATCGACCGAGGTGACCAAGGCGGCCCAGCCGACGGACATCACCTCGATCGATACGGCGCCGAAGCATTCAAGTACGAATTGATCGAGCACAGCATCCGCGTCATGGTAGGCAGCCAATAATTCGAATTTCCCCAGCGGTTCAACCCAACGGATGTTGTCGCGAACGCCCAGTTCCTCAATCAACGCCTCGGACCGGGCGATTTCCTGGCCCCATCTTACCAGCACCAGAACCGGCGATAGCCCCTTGGCACAAATCTCGGCATGGGCGCGCAACATAACATCATTGCCCTTAACCGCCCAATCGTGCCGGGCCGGGGAAAAGAAAAGCGGTCGCGACGGCTCGATCCCGAAGCGAACGGTTCGCCCCAGGCGGGCCAGCGCAATGGCCAGCCGCCGTTGAATGGTCCGTTCATCGAAGCCATGCAACGCATGAACTCGGGGTTGCTCCGGGCCACGCAGCTTCGGCAAACTATACAGGGCGTCGGCGTTGGTCAGCATCACGACATCAGCCTCGGCGTAAGCGAGTGCGGTTAACCGGCCGATCGGCGTGGCTTCGAAGGGGATTTCGCGAATTGTACCGTGCTCATAGGCCACATAAGGCTGCTTGCCTGCCAACATCGGCAGGATCGGTGCCGTGGCATAGCAATGAATAAGATCATAGTGGCGAAACAGGCTCTTGAGAACGCCGGCAACCAGCAGCGGGGTGTCCATATCGCCGAAGACCAACTGGTCCGCCCGATCGGGAAAGCGGTGTGAAAAACGATTGGAAAATGTCCGGGCTTGCCGGTCCATCAGATGCGCCGTAAACATCCCGACGCGCATAATCTGCGCCACGCCGTAAAGCAGCAGCGCCGGAAGCGCACAAACCGGAAGCGCGAGCACACTTAACCAGCGTCTTTGTACGGTGGGCAGCGAAATCGGAACTATTTTGCGGATCAAGCGATAGAGCGTGCCCAGTAGCGTCAACCGCCCGAGATATACGAGCGATTCGTGTGTCTTGCGAATCGTTAATTGAACCCGGCGCAGCAATGATAAACGATGAACCGAGCCGGCGGGAGCGCTCCGGTTGATCGTGGACAATTCACCCCATAATTGACTTGCTTCAAGCTCGCGGCCGGTTCGGCGCGCTTTCAGATAGTCCGCACACAATTGTAGCGGACCTTGAGCAAACCAGAGTGGCCGCGAATAGGAGCCCAGGTTTATCTGCGTCCAGTCCGGATAGTTATGATCGGCGGGGCCGATAAAAAAATCGACATCCTCCCATTCCGGCGCTCCCATGATATGATAGTAGTCATTACACAGCACGTCGCAGTCATAGCCGATCTCATTGAGCATCTTCGCGTTGATGTAAGCATTATTCGCTATATTACCAATGTGTAAAATCCGCGGAGCTCTCCCGTACCGCTCCCAAAACACCTTGAGCCACGCCGCCGCTTTATTTAAGCCGACGGCCATCGTCACTCCGGTGCCGGTAATGTCGGAACTCGTATCCATGCCTATACTGCTTTGCGAACGGCGGTCATAAAGATGTTGCGGTTGTCGAAGGTCTGTTTTACGTCGATGAATCCGGCATCGATCAGCCATCCCTTCAGCTCGTCGAAGCGGTGCAAGTCATTGATAACCGGACTAATGGCGTCAAAATAGCCGTGGATCAATTCTGCAGGATAAATAGCACGTAAATATTCTATTTTTTCGGGGAAGGTCATGCCGGTTGTTGCCCGACGGTGCTTCACATAGGTATTAATTTCGGTGAATTCACCCGGCCGAACCGGTTCACCGTAAATCATCAGAAAAAATAATCCACCCGGCTTGACCATTTTTTGCACATTGCAAAAGGAACGGTAGGTATCGCCGGTATGGTGAAGCACGCCGAACGACCAGACAAAATCAAATGGCTCGGTAAACGGCAATGGATTCAACAAGTTAGCAGCAAGGGAGCGAAAACCCGGAAAATCGGCGCACAGCCTTCGAACATTCCGGAGACCATGATCCGACTGATCAACCGCCGTTACATTTGCCCCGAGACTAGACAGAACATAAGCCCAGCGCCCATTACCACAGCCGGCATCAAGCACGCTTTTTCCTTTAAACCACGAGGCCGGCATGCCGGTATAACCCTCAATCCACTTCGTGGCGTTCAGAACAAAATTCTCGTCGGTTATCAAGTGGGCGCCTTCCGGAAGAATGTCCCACTGGGTATCGAAACTGCTCCGGGTCTGTTCCATCCAGGCGTGAAAAGCCGGCGATTCGCCGAGAAGCATGCGAACAAGCTGACGGAGTTCGCCAACCTCGTTCAGTAAATACTGAATTCGTTCATCATCTACCGGTTGTGCCGGTTCAGGAGGCGGACACAGCAACCAGCTCCGCAGTCTATTTCTAATTTTAGCCGACAATCCAGACAGATCAACCATTTAAATACTCCTTTTGTATAGATTTCCCACAACAGGCTATCCAGGTGCCAGGGTTAGCCGGTAAGTCCGGACTTGATAACGGCAACAACCCGCGTTTGATCATCCGGCGACATTCCGGGAAAAATCGGCAAAGTAATCGTGGTATCTTCGCAAGTCGCCGCCGCCGGAAATTTTTGCGGCAACAAGCTGTACTTATCCCGGTAATAGCCGAGACGATGCACGGCATGGGTGCCGGGCCGGGTCTGAATGCCGACATCGGTGAGTTGCGCCATTACGGCGTTCCGGCGGGTCCGCCCACCAGCGAGCAACCGCACGACATAACTTTGGAAGCTGTGGCCCGAACAATCCACGCCGTCGGTTGGCCGGACCAGTTCATCGAGATCGGCGAGCAGCTCCGAATAGCGCAGGGCACAGGCACGCCTGTGGGCCAGCAGGGCATCAAGCTTGCCGAACTGGGCAACGCCGACCGAGGCCTGAATGTCGGACAAGCGGAGATTAAAGCCGAGCCGGTTGAATGTGCCCATAGTCCAGGGGCCGTGCGGCTCGAGTTCAGCCGGTGGCAGTCCGGTGGCCCCATGGTTGCGCAAGCTTTGTATCCGGTCGGCAAGGCTGTCCGAACCGGTGGTAACCGCCCCGCCTTCGCCGGTGGTGATCACCTTACGCGGATGGAAGGAAAAACACCCCATATCGCCCAAACCACCCACCGGCTGTCCCTGATACGAGGTGCCAATGGCGCAAGCCGCATCCTCAATCACCAGCAAGCCGTGCCGCCGCGCAATCGCCAGTATCTCATCCATCGAGGCAGCCAAACCGAACAAATGGACGGCCACCACCGCTCGGGTCTTCGGCGTGATTGCGGCTTCGAATGCGGCCGGGTCGAGGTTGAACGTCGCCGGATCAACGTCGGCAAACACCACCTTTGCCCCGACATATTCAACGCAACTCGCCGAGGTGATCCAGGTGAAGGCCGGAACGACGACTTCATCCCCGGGACCGAGGTTGGCGGCCAATGTCGCCAGATGAAGGGCCGCCGTACATGAGGTGGTTGCCAGAGCATGAGTGACCTGATGGCGCCGGGCGATCAGATCCTCGAATTTTCGGGTCATCGGTCCCTGAGTGACCCATCCCGAGGCCAAACACAAACGAAGCGCGTCAATCTCGGCATCATCGAAGTGGGGTGCGGCAATCTGCATGGTGGTTTAAACCCCGGTGATATCACCTGTAATTGGGAAAGCTCGGCGCCCGCGCCATCTGCTCGGCGTGGTACTCGCGTTCCGCTTTGCCGAGGGGAAGCCTCAATGGCGAGTTGGCAAAATCAAAGCGCTCATGCCGCGCGGTTGCGGCCAGCATCTGTGCATAGACCGGGCCCCACCGTGTTGAGCCGTGATTCTCAAGAAACCACTGCCGAATTGCCACTCTTGCGATGCGGCTCGCGTCGGCATCTTCAGCCAGCCGGGTCAGGTGACCGGCAACGCTACCGGCGCTTTCGGCATGCAGCACCGGAGGTGCTCCACCTTCACACATTGCACCGTACTGGCTTGTGTTGATCCGCATAATAACCGGCACCCCGCAACCCATCGCTTCTAGCCCGGTCGCACCATAGTAGCCCAATACAAACTGGTCCAGTAAAACATCGGCTGAGCGCAGATAATCGATCAGCCGCCGTTTGCCGGCTAGCGGCAGCGCCAGTATCTTGTCTGCGATCCCGAGCCGTTCCGCCATTTCCATATAGGCGTCCTTGTCCTTACCCCAGCCGATCACGACCAAACGCGCCTCCGAGTGGCGGGCGGCAAAGGCGGCGAAGCCCTCGAAAGCAATGCCGGAACCTTTATAGTAGTCATCAAGCCGCGCGGTGGACAACACGAAGAATGTGCCGCCGCTGCGGCGGTTCCAATCGTCCCGATAGCGCGACGGCCCGGGGCTATAGACCGTATCGTCGAGCATGAAAGGCAACAGGGTCATGTGTCGAAAGCCGTAGCGCCGGGCGAATGCAAAGCTCCAGGGGTTGCTTACGCCGAATACCGACGCCCGGCCGAATGCCATACGCTGAAGGCGGCCGAAGGCATCATCTCGGGAACACTCGTACCAGATGTCGCCTCCGACTTGCGTCGCGATGTAAGGTCGCCCCGAAAAATAAGCTAAGTATGGATATTGGGTAGCCAGAATGGCGTCATAGGCCTGGAGCCGGTCGAAGGTCGGTCTATAAGCGAAATAAGGCGTCCAGCGAATGAGGTCGCGCCAGCGGGCATAGGGACCGATCCCAAGCAGATTGCGGTGCCATTCGGTATCCTCGGGTACGCAGACAATACCTTCCGGCCGAAAAGCTTCCGGAAACGCGGTAAAAAATTCCTCCGGGCTACCGGGCACCCCCGCTGTCAATTCTCCGTCGAACTCTTCCCAGACCGGTTGGCTCATGATGTACCGGTCTTGTGAATTGAGCACCAAATCTATCGATAATCCCTGGCGCCGTAGAGCAACTGCCCGGGTATACATGGCATTGCCGATATTGCCGACAAAAGCATAGCGCCAGTTCGGATAAGACAGGTGCCTCGCCTCCAGTCGTGCACGCAACCTTCGGCCGTGCTCCCGCATCGCCTCCAAGTTTTCCACGGTGAGCCAGGGATGCTGCCAAGGCGTGACATCGAAACTCGCCCAGTCGTCACGGGGCGGACAACCGCCCCACGCAAGCCGGCGCAAAATATCCGGTCGTCTATTCTCAATAATTTCCCGGGCGACCCGGCGCCGCAGGGGGCCGAGAACGTCATTCATTAAGAAGATTCTCCACTCCGGATTGTTCATCCCGGCGCTCTGCTTCAAGGTAGTGCTGAGCTTCAATCGATGCGCGGTTAAGAATGTGAAGACCAAGACCCGTCGCCCACCGGTCTAGCGTTGCCGGCTCGTAGCGATAGGCGTAAGGAGGATGATACCAATCAAAATTGACTAAATCACAGTGTCTGATATCGAATGCTTCATTGTACCAGCATTTAATAAAGTACTTATAAATGAACTCCTGTATCCGGTAACGCCCCGCTTTGATGCTGAGGAAAGGTAAATCTTCAGCAATCACGATAAAGCCATCCGAAGATTGTAGATCGCGCCCAAGCTTGGTAAACTGGTTCGCTATTGTAAAAGCATCATCTGTTGTCATCGGCACGATATGATTGCGCAATGTCTCATCGACCGACTCGCGAATCAGTGACTTTTTTGCATAAGCTGTAATGGCAATGGTGCCGCCCGGCGCAAGCTGTGATGCAAGAACGCGGAACGTCGCTTCCGGATCAGGCGTGTGATGGATTGCCGCGCGGCAGATAATGAAGTCGAACGTTCGTTGGCCCGGCAGTATGCCGGTGATATCCCATTGCATGAACTCTGCATTTTCAGGCCGTTCGATAGTACCGAGCGCATCGTGGATATCGCAGCCGAGATACTTGAGTCCACGCGGGTTCGGCTCCGCAGTCAGTTGCTGAAGCACATCTCCGAAGCCGCAAGCCGCATCGTATACCGTGACAATGCGCTTTGCGGCCTCCAGCCTTATGCGCTCGAACAACTCTCCCCAGGGAAGCTGTCGCGACGGCATGGCTTTCGCCGCATCAGGATTTGCCTTTACAAAAGATTTAAAATCCAGTTCTCCTCCCCACTGCTTGCTGTAATGCCGGGCGGTTTTCTGCGTGCCTTCATTCATTATCGGTTCCGTCCTCTGCCTATTGAGAAAGGGGTCCAGCTTAACCGGGCATCCGGGAGGTGTGGGTTTCCATCGCGGCAACCAAACATGCCCATTCCTCATCGGAAAGCCGCTGGCGATCCGTGGCTCGAAACGTTGCGGGAAGGGGCGCTGAGGCCGGTAACGGGGAACCCAGCTCGGCGCACCGCGTCCGGATTTCTTCGATGATATCTCCCGGAGTATTGCACAGCCGGCTGTAGCCGGCATCAACGACGCGCGCCGGATCGATCCGTGCCACGGACTCCTCCATCTCGCGCTCAACGTCCAGAGCCTGCCAAGCGACTTGCTCCCAGCAGGGGCAAGCCAGAATTTCCCGGTAGCGCGATGGCCGCAATGACCACCAGAGATCATCCCGCCCGTAACGTTCACGCCGGCTTTCCATCAAAGACTGGGCGATAAACAGGGAATTCCGCCGGCAAACCACGAACAGCGCTTTCGGTAAGCATCGGGCGATAAAATCAGCCTGAAACGTACACCATGTATTGTTTTTAAAGGATAATGGTTTTTCGAAACCATTTTCAATCGAGGCGAGTGCCCGCAGCAGTCCCGCCACATCGACCTGAGCGCGCTCCTCTTCGGTTAGATTGTGGGTTTCCTGGCCGAAATCAAACCAGCGATCCCAGAAGTACCCGAATTCATGAGGTTCCGACCATCCTGCGGTTACCCCGTGCTTGTTCAGGAACGAGCTTTCACCGGAGCTGGCACTGAAACTGATTGCCCGGTCGATCATGGCGCCGACCGCCGGAGCCAGCCAGAAACGGGCGACGAAATTATTCAGAATGCCGAAAAGTCCGGATTGCCCGATCAGCTGGCTCATCAAGGTCGAACCGCTGCGCGGTGGACCGATAATAAACAAGACCGGCAACCGCGGAGACACCGCCGTTTCAAAACTGGCTTGCAGCGGTTGCAAAATTTTATTCATTTCCGCCAGCCGTTGCTCTGTGGAGGGCGGCTTACGGAAATTCGACAGGCGCAGATCGTTTTCGTTCATCAGGCCTCCCAGGCCGCAGGGGGCGCCGGCAATGCCGAGCGCGGATAGATGTAATAATAAGGAAACGCGGCGAAGACCTCGTCGCCGCCTTGCTCAAGCCGGTGGATGCCGTTGTTCGATGCTATGACCAGATAAGTATAAGGATGGTCGACGCCGCCCCAGCCCGCTTTAAAGTGGTGTAGCGACGTTTGCTCAACCCAGGTACCGCCCCAGTTCCACCAAGCGAAGTTCCGGTTTACGGCATCGATCATCGCTTGCCAAATCAGAAACGACAGCGGTTGACGCGAGCGGTGCTCGACCCGGATTACCGGAGCAATATACTCGACCGTCCTATGAAAATGCAGCAGCAAAAGCGCCGCCACCGGTTCACCGTCAAGCACGGCCAGCGACAGCCGGCGATCGGGCAAAGTCGCCTGCAAGGCTTCGAAATGATCGAACGGCTTGGCCCGGCCGCCGACGGCGCTCATGTTTTCTACATGGGTTCGATGCAGGAAGCGCCATGCATCGTCGTCGTCGGTTACGACCTCGGTGAAGCCTTGTTTCAGCGACTTTCGGACAAGATTGCGAGTCTTTTGGGAAATCATGCATTCCAGCCGCTGTTCCAGGTCTGTCCCGGCCGCAGGCAAGCTCGAAATCTGACCAAGGCGGTGGTCAAGTACGGTCGGCGACAGTATCCTGTCGTAAAGTTCCAGGCGATCCTGCTCATAAGGGGATAAAATTAGGGTGGCCGACAACACGTCCGGTGCGGCCGCCTCATTCCTGAAAATATCCAGCAATGCCGCGCGAGCATCATCATCGGCGGCGAGGCAGCCGCCATGACTGCCATACCAGGGCAAACTGTTGATCACAGCGCCGAAATCCGGATGCCGTTTGGTAAACCAGGGCAGAACTCCCTGAAGTTCTCCGTTTCGCTCGGCAAGCCACATAGCCGGCTCGCCGCCGACACAAGCTTTCAGAAAATGGCTGAAAATAGGCGAATGGTAAATCAGGGCTCGGCAATCGCGCTTAATCCAAGCCTCCACCGCAAAAAAATCATCGCGGGTTGCCCGGCGTATCCGTAACCCCGGACTGCGACCTAGCATAACGCCCCTCCCCGGGTCCAAGCCGACAGCCATCGCCGCATGGCAGTCCAGGGGGGCACCGGTCCGGTCCCGCTGCCCCCCTGTTTTCCGTCGTCCCGTGCTGCAAACCATGCGATACAGTCACCCAAGGTCCAGACATGAAAACCGCTGCGCACGACATCAATGATCGCCCGGTGCATCCCGATCGCTTCCGAAACATTCTGAGGATGAAGGTTGACCACCATGACCCCCGGTATTCCGGATTCTCGAATGGCTTGCGCGGTTGCGAAGACGCATTCTTCTCCGATGTTCTGTTGTAAAGGGTTGAGAAAAACCACGCCGTCACCGATCACAGTAACAATCGACCAGTGTTTGGTCAGAGCACCCTCATAGACCACGCGCGCCGGAAGTAATGACCCGGTCACAACCCGTCCATCCACCCCCGGAATATTGGAACTGATCATTAACCCGTTTCGTTGCCAATGGGGCAGGTGCCCCCAATAGCCGTCATTCAGATAACCGTGGTTGCGAACGCCAGTGGCGCGCCGCCCGGTCAAGTCAGCAAACCATTTGGCCTGTTCGTCGAGAATGGGACCGTAGCGGTGCGGTTCAGTAAGTGCGTCGGGATGCAATCCCAATTCAATCTTTCCCTGTCGGCGGTTCATTTGACGTAGACTTGCCGGGTTATGCCGCGTAAGCGGATGAAGAAAGTAGGTGATCGGCAAGCCATTAAGTTCTGCTAACTGGGTTACGTATTTTTCCAGAAAAGCCTGATCGTCGTCGCCGGTTACAACCACAGCACCGGGTGCGCCGCCCGGAAGGAGCGGTTCAAGCATCGTTCCGGTGTATCGAGCAAGTGTTTTTGCCGCTAACATTGCCCACTGATCGGCATGACGCTCGCCGGGAGCTTCGTTGCCACACTGGGGTAAATACAGGTAATTCGGCCGTTCGAACTCAAAACCCCAACTGGCTGATTCTTCCCGGTAACCGGCCTGGGCCGGGTCGCCCTGTCGGTAGCGTACCAAGTCGCCGGCTAAATCGGTGCCGATCACGAGTACGCCACCTTGGTTGCGCGGAATCCACAACCATGCAGGGCTACCATCCGGATGGCGAACAATCGCTTCGCCATCCGCGCAGGTTAAACGAAGCGAGGCATGCAATGTTCTCAATCGCGCAGGGCAATCGGTTTTCGTGACGCTATCAAGGCAGAGAGGAACGGTATGCTCCATTTCAGCAAGCACACCAAGTGCCAGACAAATATCGGGCGTAGGGTTCAAAACAACGGTAACGCCGGCACCCGTGTTCGGTTCGGTTAAATCAAGCGTCTTTAAAAAGCGGATGTGCCAATCGTCCCGATACCCGAACAGCCGAATATGATGGCGGATAACGTCCTCGGCCGGGATGGCGGCATCGACAACTGTCCAGTTCATGCTTTTGTGGCATGAACGATATTGTTCACACGCCGCTCGGCCGGCAGGAGGTTGCTCAGCCCCTCCTCAATAAAAAACGGGATGTGCACATTCACAAAATACCAGTATAAATCAGGCAAAATCGAAGGCCAGTACCCATACTGAAAGCTGTCATGAACACGAAATCCGTTAGCATCCAGCAAACTAATCAGCTCTGAAAGCGTGTAAAGATTCTTTGAAGCAGGATCAAGTTTATTTCCGGTACGTCGCGTGTAGCAATTGTTGCGGTTAACCGTACGCAATATAATTTTTCCATCCTTGCGCATAACTCGGCCCATCTCCCTAATCGCCTTAACCGGATCATTGAAATACAAAAGAGCGCCGAGGCAAGAAACGTGATCAAAAGTACCGTCTTCAAACGGCAACTCTTCAGCATAGACACCCGAATAAAGCTTAATATTGGGTTGTTCACGCAATTTCGGCCATTGCTTAAATTCTATAGGATCCACTCCGGTCACTTCGAAGCCAAGAGAACTGAGGAGAGCGACATAACGGCCCGGACCGCATCCGAGTTCCAGGACGCGGCGCCCGGTCTCTGGCTTCAGCCAAGTCGATAGACAGGCATGGCGTGGATGTTGCGCCTGCTCAGAAATAAAAGCCGAATCAGTCAACAATTTCTCGATATAAAATTCTTGAGCCTCATTAATGCGTAAATTTCGACGTTGAACAGAAAACAAATCAAACATTTTATGCCTCCTTAGTCACGGCAACTGTGGTTCTGACCTTGCAATTCAAAGCGCCAAAATCTATCATGGCAAACTCGCGCATAACAGAAAAGTTTATGACACTAACTTTTCGACTGAATACTTCTGAATACGGATAGTTATTTTCAACGTCCCAACCGTTTGCAGCGTAAACGCTCAAGTTGTATTGACCGCCCGCCAAAAAGTTGCAATCAAAGTGAAATATAATTTCGACACGCCCTGAATCAACTTGAATATTTCCGCTACTTTGTCCGCTTGACTGCCAAAAGACATAAACTCCATCATTCCGAATAATGCGTATTCCGATATCGAGAGCCAGGACTGGGCGCAAAACTAATGCTTGAACCTTAATCTGAAAAGGCTTATTCTCACCAACTTGTAAGCACGGCTCGTCATTGACAATCATCTCCGCTGATTCTATCACCACATCCGGCTGAAGAGTACGAGCAATCTTCTGAGCGACACGTAGCCGCACTTCCTCATCTGCAACAGGCAGATATCCCCTGGCTTCGATAGTTCGCCAGCCTTCCTGATCACAAGAAACTTCCCGACTGGCGCAAGCAAGCCAATCGCCGGTCTTTTCATCGAGAATTTCGATAATCAGATATTCGAGATTAGCGGCGGATTGCGTGGTGAGTTCAACTGTTACGGGCGTACCATCAACAATATCCCTCGGTTTGCGCACCGATAGGTGCCCACCTTTGCGTTTATCGGCTGTTGCAGACAACACACGGCATGGACGCCCGCGATGCTCGTAGTAGCGTCCCCACTCAGTGCCGAGAATATCCAACCGAATATCAGTTGAATTCCCCAGTTCCAGCGATGCCGACA
This sequence comes from Rhodospirillaceae bacterium, assembly GCA_037147415.1. Classification (GTDB taxonomy): domain Bacteria; phylum Pseudomonadota; class Alphaproteobacteria; order Azospirillales; family Azospirillaceae; genus BOG-933. Next base: position 16,621 of record JBAWVF010000038.1, read on the forward strand.
TTTGAATTTCTGCAACTCTCACATCAATCATGCTCACATAATGGATATCGCGAAATACCTTGCCGGTGTCCGGCCTAATACGTAAGCACCAATACTCAGAACTGTCGCGCATATCATCTATGGTTGAAAGAAAAAATGTTTGATGAGCGTGTTCTGAATTGCCGGACCGAGTTACTTGATCTTCCTGTCTCCTGTAATCCTCTTCATAGGCCTTAAGAACATCTCTGGTAAGTCCATCCATCCTGATGCCGCCCTTATCAATCCAAATGGCGCGATTGCACAGCATCTCGACCGAACTGAGCCCATGGCTGACGTACAGCAACGCTCGTCCCCGTCGGCACAACTCGATCATACGAGCCATTGCTTTGCCGACGAAATACCCGTCACCAACTCCCAGTACCTCGTCAACAATCAGAATATCCGGTGTAAGCGCTGTTGTGAGCGCAAAAGCCAATCTGGCATTCATACCGGATGAATAGGTCTTAACCGGAGCATGAATGAAGCTGCCCAACTCGGTAAAGTCAATAATTTCCTCCGTCATTCCGATAATATCTCGTTGCGGAACACCCATCATCTGAAGGTTAAATCGAATATTTTCCAAGCCTGTCTCTTGGTCGTTAAGAAAAGAATTCAAGGACAGCATGGAAGAAATCGAGCCATGTATCGTAATTGTTCCGCTGGTCGGAGTGAGACAGCCGGCAATCAACTTAAGGAGCGTTGATTTTCCGGCCCCGTTGGGACCGATTATGCCGACCCGATCGCCTTCATTGACTGTAAGCGTTACATTACGCAATGCCCAGAAAACATCATGATAAACCTTTCGCCATAAAAACTCCCGCAATATTTGTGCCGGATTGTTATACATGGCAAAAGATTTGGACACAGTGTCGACCTGGATAACAGGCGTGTTCATAGTGCATTTCCAAACATGGGCTTAAGTTTGCGGAAGATGCGGTAGCCAAACGCCAGTGCAAGCAAACTGCCCGCGCCGAAGACCAGCCACGCTAAAGGATGCTCAAAACGTCCGAAGTAGAGCACATCTTGATAGCACCAGACCATATAGCTAAAAGGGTTAAAATAAAGAAACAATCGAAATTCAGGTGGCACCATCGATGGCAAATAAACAGCCGGCATCATATATATATTAATAATACAAAGTAATTGAATAAACTCACGAATATCTCTTAAAAAAACACTAGTTGCAGAAAGAGTCAGTGATATACCGATCATGGCTATTAACTGTATTGTTGCAAGCGGTACAATCATTAAATACGTCCAAAATATAGCTCCCTGCACAATAAAATTATAAATCAAAATAAATAAGCAGCCAAGTCCAAGAATAATCATGCTGGAAAGTGCTGAGCGAATCGGAAGTACTTCAACTGGAAAAACAATCTGCTTAACCAGACTGACATTTGAAGAAATTGAAGAAGTGCCGCGTCCCATCGATTGCTGAAACGTCATCCAGGGCACCAGACCGCTCAGGACATAGGACGTATAATTAAGCGGCAAGTCAGCACTTCCGCCCACTTTTGCGCGAAAGATCATATCAAAGACAAATGCATAAACGGCCAACAAAAACAAAGGATGCCCCCAAGCCCAAAATCGGCCCAGCATTTGCCCGGCGTGGGGTTCGTACAATTCACGGCGAGCAAGAACGACAATTAGCCGTCTGTGTCGCCTGATATCAGAAAAAACATTAATCAATGCGCATATGTGGCCGCGAAAGTCGATAATACTAACCATTGACTGCCCCCAACCAAGCTATTCGAAAAATACTCTGCACATATTCTCAACATGGAGCAAAGACCAAATTAACAAGCGGCGATTTTGCTCTCCTCGCAGGTGCTCTCCCACCAAATCTTGTATAACTTTACGATCCAAAAAGTTATAAATGCGAGCCTGATCATTAAAAAGTAACCGGCGAACATACTCAATACTTTCACCCTTAAACCAAGAAGCATCAGGAGCCGAAAAGCCTTGTTTTTCGCGATCAGCTACATCCGGCGGAATGTAGCGAGACATCATTCTACGTAACAATAGCTTTCCATCCCGAGTTTTTTGGAAATATTTAGCCGTTTTAGCGCCCGGCTCATTTTCATTAAGGCTCACTACTTCATTCAGCATCCCAAGTTTGAGCCGGCAAGGAACCTTCATTGCAAAATTTACCAAGTCATTGTCAAGGAACGGCACTCTGTTTTCAAGAGAATGCGCCATTGATAATTTATCTTCGACCACCAACAGACCATGTAAAAATGTCTTCGCCTCAAAATATAGACTATGATTTACATAGTCTTCGGGCCGCGATAGATTGGCAGCGTGATGGCTAAAAACATTACTAAAGATATCCCGAGTCCAAACATCCTTGACGTGGTCCCAAACTGGATTAAATACTTTCTTAATTTGAGAATTCGGGATAAGTCGTTGCCAATAAGCATAGTATTTATCAATATAATGTTCGAAATCATCATTAACGACCGCGCGATAATAACGCCATGGATAGCCGCCGAACAATTCGTCGCCCCCGGTTCCGGCAAGAACAACTTTATTAAATTTACTGGCAAGCTGAGAAATATAAAAATTCGGATAGCTTTGGCCTACCCGTGGCTCCTCTAGGTGCCGAACTAAAGGGATCATCGCTCGTTCCATATCACCCGCTTTCAAAACCATTTCATAATGCTCGGTCTTGAAAAGGTAAGACATGCGCTCGGCAGCGATCCGTTCATCGAAGTTCAACTCAACCCCAGATGCGGAGTTGAGGTCGAAACCGCAAGTGAATGTCCGCATATATGGCAATTGGCGTGCCGCCAAAGCGGTGATCGAACCGGAATCCATTCCGCCGGACAGATAAGACCCGACCGGCACGTCGCTAACCAGTTGCCGGTTAACGGCCTGCTGAAATAAATAGTCAAGCTCTTCCAAATAATCATCATCGGTGCGTGTTACGGTCGGTTCCTGAAATTCATAATCCCAGTAGGTTTTAATGTCAGGCGTTGGTGTGCCGTGCTTGAAATTGATCTGAAGGGTATTGCCCGCGGGAAGTAAATGAACATCATTAAATAGAGTTCGGTCAGTAAAAAAATTCTGGAATGTAAAATACTCCAATAATCCCGGTAGATCCATTTTTGCCTGAATGTCCCCATGAGCAAGGAGCGCCTTTATCTCGGAGCCAAAAACAAAGGCTTTACCGGCGCGGGCGTAGTATAATGGTTTGATGCCAAACCGGTCTCGCGCCAGCAACAGGGATTGCTCACGGCGATCCCACAGCGCAAAGGCGAACATCCCGTTTAAGCGTGGCAGAACCTCCGGCCCGTATTCAGCCAGGAGGTGAAGCAAAACTTCCGTATCAGAGCGCGAATTAAATTGGTGACCTTTTGCTTCAAGCTCCGAACGCAACAGCTCAAAATTATACACTTCTCCATTGTAAGTAAGGATAAACCTCCCGTTTGGCGACTGCATGGGCTGGTGCCCTGCGGGTGATAGATCGAGAATGGCTAAGCGTCGATGCCCCAGGCCCACCGGGCCTTCGCACCAATGCCCCTCGCCGTCCGGCCCGCGATGGGCGATGCTTGCGGTCATACGTTGCAACTCGACGGCTGAAGCCGGAGCGCCGTCAAGATTGAGGATGCCTGCAATTCCGCACATAAAAGCGCCACTCTCAACTAACGGGAATTGATTGACCGGGCAACCGACCGCAAGTTGACCTTCAGCCTCGACTTTTGGCCCGGCGTGCAAAAACCTCGGCTTTGTGGCTAGCCCGCCACTCAATCAGCCGCCGCAAACCATCATTTAAATCAATGGTTGCGTCAAAAGCAATTTCATTTCTTGCGCGCAGCGGGCACCCGATACGGTTGCGAACTAATGTTGCCTGACTTCTGGGAGCGTAAGAAATGGTCTTCTCGCACCCGGTCAGTGTTATAACCTTCTCCGCCAGTTCCTTTAGTGAAGTGCGTTTACCGGTGCCGACGTTGTAAAAACGATCAACAGTATCGGCTTTCATTGCGCAGATATTGGCCTTTGCGCAATCCTCTACCGCCACAAAGTCAAATGCTTCGGAACCATCACCCAGGATAGTCGGCCCATCTCCGCGATCGATTGCATCAAGCATCTTCATAATCACGGCGATATATGCACCATAGTAATCTTGACGCGGACCGTAAACATTCATATAGCGTAAACCAACCAGCGGCAGACCGTAGCGATGATGGTAGGCACGCGCCATTGCTTCGCCGGCAATTTTAGTCGCCCCGTAAAAGTTCTTGTTGTTGAAAGGATGGTCTTCGTCCATCGGTTCAAGCACGGCATCGCCGTAAACCGAGGCCGATGAAGAATAGACAAGCCGCTTTACACCATTTTCAACACATGCTTCCAGTACGTTAAACGTGCCCCGGATATTGACGTCGAATGCCGAACGCGGGAACTCATGACATTGAAGCAACCAAAGCGCAGCAAAGTGAAACACACCATCAACACCAGTCAAGGCCGACTTCAATATATCTGTCTGGCAAATATCTCCTCCGATATCAAATATTTTGACTCTAGTATCTTTAAGCGCTTCGCAAAGGTTTTCTGTCGTTCCTCTAACAAAATTATCGTAAACGATAATTTCCTTTACATCCTCGCGGGTCAAAGCATCGACTGTATGCGACCCGATTAGGCCCGCACCACCGATAACGACGAACCTTTTTCCATGAATATCCATCAAATTGCCCCTAGCTCGCGTGTGATGTTTTAGAACTGTCTCAGTACTTCATGTAAAACGGAAATAATTCGATCCTGCAACGGTTCGTGGAGATAAGGATGCATTGGCAAGCTTAGAACCTCCCCTGCAATGAGTTCACTAACCGGCAACCCCCCTTCGGCAACCGGGAAACGGCGATAGGCAGTTTGCTTGTGGAGAGGTTTCGGATAGTAAATCGCTGTCGGCACCTGTGCAACCTTAAGAGCAGCAGCGACGGCATCACGATGGCCAACCGGGAGACGCAGCGTGTACTGTGCCCATACTGAAGATAAATCAGACGGAACCGAGGGCACTGTAACGACACCGGCCAGCGCCTCACCGTAGCGACATGCGACTCGGTTGCGAGCCACGATTTCGTCGGGAAAGATTTTTAGCTTTTCGATAAGTATAGCGGCCTGAATCGTGTCGAGTCGTGCATTCATACCGATGCGGACGTTATCGTATTTGTCGGAGCCTTGACCATGCACCCGCAGGCTGCGCATCGCAGCGGCCAGTTCATCGTCATCGGTAAAGACCGCACCTCCGTCACCATAGCAGCCAAGCGGTTTAGCAGGGAAGAAGCTTGTTGTGGTTGCAAGGCCGATCGTACCGGAGCGCCTCCCTCGGTATACCGAACCAAAGCCTTGCGCCGAATCGACCAACAACCATAGACCTTCCTGTGCGCAAATCGGCTCAATCTTATCGTAGTCGGCGGGTTGCCCGAACAGATCGACCGCAATGACCGCCACCGGCCGCAACCCGTCACGACGCGCGGTGTGTATTGCCGCACGCAAACTGTCGGCATCCATATTAAAGTTATCGGGCTTAATATCAACAAATACAGGCTTTGCTCCGACCCAAGCCACTACCTCCGCGGTAGCAGCGAAGGTAAAAGAAGGGCAAAACACCGCATCGCCCGGACCCACGCCCTTCGCACGGAGCGGCAATACCAAAGCGTCGGTTCCATTGGAGCAGGTGATAACGTGTTTCGCACCGCTGAAAGCCGCAAGATCGGCCTCGAACTGCCCAACTTCAGGGCCCATAATGTAGCCACCATGATCGAGCACCCGCATAAGCGCTTGGTCGATGCGCTCGCCAAGGCGGTGGCGCTGCGCGGCTAAATCAATAAAGGCGATTGGAGCCATGGCTTGCGCCATCACGAGATCTCCTCAATCCGGTCCTCAGCGACCTGATGATAGCTCCTTCCGCTCCCAGGACAAACCAAATCCGCACCGAGTCGTTCGCCAAAATGGCTCATCCAGCCAACCCGCCGAGCCGGCACACCCATCATCAGCGCAAAGGCTGGAACATTGTATGTCACCACCGCGCCAGCTCCGATAAAGGCATATTCCCCAATGGTAATACCGCACACAATCGTACAGTTGGCACCCAGCGTCGCTCCGCGACAAATTAGCGTATTCCTGTATTCGTCCTTACGGGACACTTCAGAACGAGGATTGAAGACATTCGTAAAAACGCAGGACGGTCCGCAAAAAACACCATCTTCTAAGACTACATTATCATAGACTGAAACATTATTTTGGATCTTTACGATGTTACCGATACGCACCCGATTGCCGACAAACACATTTTGACCGAGCGAGCAGTCATCTCCGATTACGGCGCCGCCACAGACGTGAGTCCAATGCCAGATGCGCGTGCGTGCCCCGATCACTGCTCCAGGGTCAACGATAGCGGTGGCGTGTACGGTAAAGTCGGATACAGCCATCACGCCACCACCGGTTCAATCTTCCGTTCGACGGCCGTGCAGAAGGGGTGATAGTCTCCTTTAAGTCCAACGGGGGGGCTCCGGCGAATATCGTACACCGTCTCGATAGCGGTCCGGGCATCCTCGAGCCCATACCCGCCACCCGCAAGGATATCAGCATAAGTAATAGTATGAAGCTCGGTGAAGCCTTCACTAAACTCCAATTCCTCACCATCGATCAGAATGGAGCGTAAGGTACGCTTACCGGCAGCTTTAGCTTTGGTCGGCAAATGATCCGCATTGATCGACAGAAACCAGCGAACACGCGCTCGTTCAAATTCAAGATAACCGGCAGCAACGTCGCGCTCGTGAATATTCACAACACTTCGCGACCGGGGACCGAACACCCAAGCCAGCATGTCGAAAAAGTGAACGCCAATATTGGTTGCGATACCACCGGAACGCTCAACATTACCCTTCCAGCTCACATGGTACCAGTGTCCGCGTGAAGTAAGGTAAGTGAGGTCGACATCATAGACCTTGCCGGGCGGACCGGCCGCAACTTTGTCTCGCAAAGCTTTAATCGCGTCATGGTGCCGAAGCTGAAGAATATTGTAAATCCGCCGTTCCGACTCTCGCTCTATTTCAGCAAGAGCATCAACGTTCCAAGGATTGAGCACCAGCGGCTTTTCGCAGATCGCGTGACAGCCACTTCGTAAAGCAAATCTGATGTGCGCGTCGTGCAGGTAATTAGGCGACGCTATCGAGATATACTCGACACCTTCTCCCCGACGACGCCGTTTATCGAGATGGCGATCGAAGCGCTCAAACTCAGTAAAGAAGTCCGCATCGGGAAAATAACTGTCCATAATCCCGACATTGTCACTGGGATCCAGGCTCGCCACCAGGACATTCCCGGTGTCCTTGATAGCCTTCATGTGGCGCGGTGCGATGTAGCCAGCGGCACCGATTAATGCAAACTGTTTCACAGCAATCCAATCCCCACTTCAACGTCGTCGTTTGCGCAACGGACCCCGGCGATCCTCCTCGGCTTAATCGCTCATTTTCGGACGAAGCATTAACAAAATTTTTGCGGCGATACAAGACCAATCGAACTCCTGTTCGGCATGGCGGCGCGCGGCAAGGCCAAGCCTTGTCAGGTGATCGGGGTCACGGATCAACTCTATAGCCCGAGAGGCAAAATCAGCAACTGATTCCGGAGCAAAAAGGGCCAGCCACGGCTCGCGATCCAAAGTGGAAATGCCCGCAATGTCAGCCGCCAGAATGGCGCGGCCTGCTGCGGCATAATCACGAATCTTTAACGGTGATAACCCGATACGGCAGTTCCGTCCCGTGGTGAACGGGGCAACAGCCAGATCAAAACAATTGACCACCATGTTTGCTTCCGACAGAGGCACGCTGCCGAAGAAGATCACAGCTTCGGCTATCCCCAATGCGGCAGCTTTTTCCTTCAATTTTGTCAGTTCCGGCCCACTTCCGGCAATAATCAAGCGGACTGCGGGATGGATCGCGCGAATAGCCGGTAACGCCTCAATCACCAAATCAACGCCCTGCCACGGCGCCAAATTACCGATAAACCCGAGATAAAATGCATCGTCCGGTAAACTCCGCTTTGCCAGCGCCACTGTTCGTGCCATCGGAAAAAAACGGTGGATGTTTGTCCCGTTGCCGATCACCGAGATACGGTTGCGGTTAACACCCTTTTCAGCCAGTACCTCCGCCAACCCAGCCGTGACAGCGCGCACTCCGTGCGACGCGCCGGCATCAATAGTTTGAAATAAAGATGCACAGCGAGCAACAGTGGCTCCGCTGGCAGTCAGACTAATGATTTCATCGTGAATCCAGCCGTTATGCTCTGTTATCACAAAAGCTCGCGTCATTAAGCGACAAAGCAAAGTCAGAAACCACGTCATGGTAGCTGAGCGAACATATATCAAATCAACCCGTGTACACCAAGCGTGCCAGACAATCATAGGCGCGAACAGTATCGGTGACAGCACACGAGGCATACGCAGCATAGCACTATACGAGCAGAACCAGAGAGAGTAACCACTTTCACCGCTTATTGCAGGCTTCATTCCTTGTGGTGGTGCCGGCAACACGACTTCTACATGATGACCGGCAACAGCAAACGCCTCAGCTAAGGAGCTGATGTGCAGCACTGATGCATTCGGTTCAACCGGGTCTACGGCAGCAACCATAAGAATATTCATCTTCACTACCTCACCTCTTTATAGTCAAATCAAACACACCATGCAAATCATTCGATGGGCACGGCGTGCTGAGTTAGAAATCTTGAGTCAAAGCCCCCAGTAAATAATATTCTCAGGCAATCCTTGATCAACTAGCATAGCCTTAACGTCGACGACAACGCCTCCGTGCCTTACTCGTGCATAAAGGTCAGCTGGCAACATGTCGCAATAGGTGCGATGAGCAACCGCCAAGATCATTGCGTCCAAAGCCACCATCTGACCCAGCGGCATCAGCTCAATTGCGTACTCATGCTGTGCCTCGGTAACGTTCGCCAAAGGATCATGGACCATCGGCTGGATACCGTACTGCTTTAATTCGCAAATTATATCCGGGATACGGCTGTTACGCAGATCGGGTACATTTTCCTTGAAGGTGAGACCAAACAAGCCAACACGAGCGCCTTTCACAGGGATATCCGCCTCAATCAACAGCTTAATCGTCTTTTGGGCTATATAGGCACCCATACTGTCGTTTATTCGGCGCCCCGCAAGAATGACCTGTGGGTGATAGCCAACACTTTCCGCCTTAGCTGTGAGATAATAAGGGTCTACACCTATGCAGTGACCACCGACTAACCCAGGAGTGAAGCGCAGGAAATTCCATTTTGTTCCGGCCGCCGCCAATACGTCCCGCGTTGAAATACCGAGCCGATCGAAAATCAATGCCAACTCATTCATTAGCGCTATATTAAGATCGCGTTGAGTATTTTCGATGACTTTAGCTGCCTCAGCAACCTGGATTGAAGATGCACGATGAACCCCAGCTGGCACAATAGAGGAATAGGCATCGGCAACCCTGTCTATGGTTGGAGCATCTTCTCCGGAGACCACCTTGACAATGCGCTCAAGGGTGTGCTCTCGGTCACCTGGATTAATCCGCTCTGGTGAGTAGCCAAGACGGAACTGGTGACGCTCTAGGCCCGAAGCGCGCGCCAAACGCGGCCCACAAATGTCTTCAGTGACACCTGGGTATACGGTGGATTCGAATACAACCACGCCGCCTGGTCTAAGTACGCGCCCCACAGTGTCGCAGGCGGATAGCACCGCAGACAAGTCCGGCTGACGGTTGACATCGATTGGCGTCGGCACAGTAACAATGAAGAAATTGGACCCAGCGAGTTCTTCAGGGTTATCAGTGATCGACAGCGATGTCCGACGCAGCACCTCAGACTCTATTTCACGCGTATCGTCGCAGCCCTGTCGTAGTCGGGCCACGCGCATCTTATTTATGTCGAAACCTACAGTGTCGGGGTGAAGGGCGGCGAACGCCAGCGCAATCGGTAAGCCGACATAGCCTAGACCGATGATTGCAAATTTTTCCTTCATACTCAAGAACCCCTTATGGTAATCATGCAGACCAGTTAAATGGCGACACTAACTTGGCTGGTTGGGCCATAAGTACAACTGGATATATAATAACCAAGCGTCACGCCGAAGGCCGCATGCGCGATGTATTTCAAAGTGAGCGCTTACTTAGCATATCGTCTCTCAACAGACAATAATAACATGGCTGCGATGAGCCTTCGCATAGATACTGTTGCACTTCACGCCCTCATCACCCCCCAGATTGGTAGCTGATTCATTCATGCCTATCGGCTTGACGCACACACCCACTAGATATAGTATTTTCCAGAAA
>JBAWVF010000039.1:0-26464 GCA_037147415.1 Rhodospirillaceae bacterium
GACGAGTCAGAGAAGGCGGGAATGACGGGTCGGAACTTTGTCACCCCTTAGAATTTCGTCACCCCCGCGAAAGCGGGGGTCCAGAGCAGCAAGGTTCGGATTCGAGGCGGGACAGCCTGGATTCCCGCTTTCGCGGGAAAGACGGGTTAGAGAAGGCGGGAATGACGAGTCAGAGAAGGCGGGAAAGACGGGTCAGAGAGAACGGAATGACGGACACGGACGTATTTTCTTAAGTCTGCAACCACGTCAGGGCTTCGTCCACCGTGGCGGCGCGCGGGCCGGGCGGGTGAGGCGGGCGCTCGATCATCACCACCGGAAACCCGAGCACGCGGGCGGCGCTCAGTTTGGCCGCGGTCGCCTCGCCGCCGCTGTTCTTGCTGACCAAGACTTTGACGGCGTGCTGTGTGAACAGGGCGGTTTCGTCTTCCGGGCGGAACGGGCCGCGGGCGAGAATGACGGCGGAGTCGGTGAACGGCAGCGGCTCGGCCGGTAACTCGATCATGCGCAGGATAAAGCGCACGCCGCGCACCGCGGCGAAGGGCGCCAACTCCTGCCGGCCGATCGCCAGAAACACGGTGTCGCCAAGCCCCGGTAGCGCCGCCGCTGCGGCGGTGATGTCGGGAACGGGAAGCCAGCGGTCCCCGGTTTGCGGCGTCCAAGCCGGGCGCAGCAGTTGCAGCCGTGGAATCCCGGTCCGGTCGCAGGCGGCGGCGGTGTTGACGGAAATTTTGGCGGCAAAGGGATGGGTGGCGTCGATCACCACGCCGATCCGCTCGGACTTCAGATAGGCAGCCATCCCTTCCGCCCCGCCGAAGCCGCCGACCCGGACGGTCCCCGGCGGCAATCGGTGCGCCACCGTGCGCCCGGCCAGCGACGTGATCACTTCGAATCGCGCATCGGTGGCTAGGCACTCGGCCAGCGCCAGCGATTCGGTCGTGCCACCAAGCAGCAGCAGGCGGGTCGGCTCGGACATTTTCAGTTACCCTTGCTTGCTGCGTCCGACCAGGCCGCCGCTGCGGTCGAACACGGCGATTTCAATCGGAACCCGGCCATTAACGGCCCGGCTGACCACGGCTTGTGCTTTGGCGGCGATGGCGTTGGCCAAGGGTAGCCCGGCGGCGCGGGCGATTTCCAGCACTTCGAGCGCGGTGCCGGCGTTTCGGACAGCGTTGACGTGTCCGACGGTGCCGCCGACCGCGTGAAGCAGCTCGGCCAAGTGGTTGAGATCGACCTCGCTGCGGCCGGAATGCAGATTGAGATGACCGGCGGCCAGTTTCGACAGCTTGGCGAAGCCGCCGGCGACGGTCAGGCCGGCGACCGGATGGCGGCGCAGATATTTGAACAACCCGCCCATGAAGTCGCCGACATCGATCAGGGCGAGATCGGTAAGCTCGGGGTAAAGCGTGCGTACACCGTGCTCGGAGGCTTTTCCGGTCACCGCCGCGAGTCGGGTCAGGCCGGCGGCGCGGGCGACATCGACCGCGGCGTGAATCGAATGAACCCAGGCCGAGCAGGAATAGGGCACCACCACCCCGGTGGTTCCCAGAATCGACAGCCCGCCGACAATGCCGAGCCGGCCGTTCAGGGTTTTTTCAGCGCGCTCGGCGCCGTCCGGAATTGAAATCGTGACCTCAAGGTCGAGACAGGGCAGGAGTGCCGCGAGATTGTCGCGAATCATGGCGCGCGGTCCCGGATTGATCGCAGGCTCGCCGGGCGCCAGCGGCAGCCCCGGCCGGGTGACCGTGCCGACCCCGTGTCCGGCGCGAAACACCAGACCGCTGCCCGGCGGCAATCGGCGCACGCCGGCAATGACCAGCGCGCCGTGCGTGACGTCGGGATCGTCGCCGGCATCCTTGATCACGCCCGCTTCGGCGTAGCCGCGGCCGAGTTCCCGGTGAGCGAGCGGAAAAGACGGCTTGCGGCCCTCGGGCAGTGCAATCGTTACCGGGTCGGGAAAGTCTCCGGTCAGCAGCGCCCGGGTGGCGGCGGTGGCGGCGGCGGTGGCGCAGGCCCCGGTGGTCCAACCGGAGCGTAAAGCGGGGGTGTGTATTGTTGCCATGGTCTTCGTCAAAAACTTCTCAAAAAAAAGCGCCGCCTTGACCCGTCGAGCGTCCCGGGTCATGGTGCGGTGCTTGTCATAGCTGCCCCGCATTATGAGTGTATCGCAAAGATGACGGTTTTTGATCTTTCGCTCAACGTGTTGATGCTCGCGACGGCGGCGGGTGTGGTCTATCTTGTCGTGGCCGTGTGCGCGGTTCGCCGATTCGCGGCGCTGGCCTCGGTTCAACCGGAGCGGCGCCCGCCGGTAACGGTGCTGAAGCCGTTGTGCGGCGAAGAGCCTGATCTTTACGACAACCTACGCTCCTTTTGCGACCGCAGCTGGCCGGGGCTCCAGGTCGTGTTCGGTGTACGGAACAGTGCCGATCCGGCGATTGCCGTGGTCGAACGCTTGAAAGCCGATCTGCCGGATCTCGATATCGCGCTGGTGGTTGACAGTCGAGTCTATGGCACCAATCTTAAAATCAGCAATGTCATTAATATCATGGCAAAGGCCAAGCATGATCTGCTGGTGCTGGCCGATAGCGACATGCAGGTCGGTCCCGGTTATCTTGATGCCGTGGTCGGACCGTTGTTGAATTCTTCAGTCGGCTTGGTGACGTGTTTATATCGGGGGGTGCCGACCACGCCGGAGGGCAGCCGCGGGCTGTGGTCCGAACTCGGCGCGATGTTCATCAATCATGGTTTTTTGGCGCAGGTGCTGGTCGGTCGCCTGGTCGGTGCTAATGACGGTTGTTTCGGCGCAACCATGGCGTTGCGGCGCGACGTGTTGGATCAGGTCGGCGGGTTCGAGGCGTTTAAGGATAAGCTGGCCGACGATTATGCGCTGGGCGCCGCAGTGCGGGCGCTGGGCTTGCGCGTCGAGTTGTCGCCCCATGTGATCGCCACCGGGGTTAACGAGCCCGACCTGCCCGGGTTGGTTCGGCATGAATTGCGCTGGGCTCGGACCCTGCGCTCGATCGAGCCCGCAGGCTTCGGCGCGTCGATCATCACGCATCCGCTGTTGCCGGCGACCTTGGTGCTGATCGGCAGCGGCTTTGCAAGTTACGGCGTCGCAATATTTGCTGCGGTTTTGGCTGTCCGGATAGTTTATAACAGGGTCACGGATGCAGCGCTCGGCTTGCCGGCCTCACAGCCCTGGTTGGCGCCGCTCCGCGACCTGCTTTCGGTTTCGGTGCTGATCGCCAGTTTCTGCGGCAGCGGCGTGACTTGGCGAGAACAGAAATTTCGCGTTGAACCCGACGGCCAAATGACCCTCGACGGAGATATCCGCCCATGATGAAGACCTTGTTTCTCCAGCCGCCCTCGTTTGAGGGCTTCGACGGCGGTGCCGGCTCCCGGTATCAGGCGCGGCGGGAGATTCGGTCGTTTTGGTACCCGACTTGGCTGGCGCAACCGGCGGCTCTGGTACCCGGCAGCAAGCTGATCGATGCGCCCCCGGCGCGGCTCGGCCTTGATGCCGTGCTGCCGCTGGCGCGTGATTACGAGCTGGTGGTGATGCACACCTCGCAGCCCTCGTTTGCCAACGACGTCAAGGTGGCGGCCGCGCTGAAGGAACGCAATCCGTCGTTGAAGGTCGGGTTGGTCGGCGCCAAGGTGGCGGTCGATCCCGGCGGCAGTCTGGAACAGGCTCCGGTCATCGATTTCGTCGGTCGCAACGAGTTCGACTTTACCCTGAAGGAAGTGGCCGAGGGCCGCTCGTACAAGGATATCGACGGGCTCAGCTTCCGTAACGGCGAGGGTGTGATCGTTCACAACCCGGAACGGGCGATCCTGGAAGACATGGATCAGTTGCCGTTCGTGTCGGAAGTTTATAAGCGCGATCTGAAGATTGAAGATTACTTCATCGGCTATCTGCGTCATCCCTATATTTCTTTTTATACCGGGCGCGGCTGCAAGTCTCAGTGCACTTTCTGCTTGTGGCCCCAGACGGTCGGCGGTCATCGGTATCGGGTGCGCAGCGCCGATCATGTCGTTGCCGAAATCGCCTATGCGCAAAAGGCGTTTCCGCAGGTGCGGGAATTCTTTTTCGACGACGACACCTTTACCGACAATTTGCCGCGCGCCGAAGAGATTGCGCGCAAGCTCGGCAAGTTGGGCGTGACCTGGTCCTGCAACGCCAAGGCCAATGTGCCGCGTGAAACGCTGAAGGTGTTGAAGGATAACGGCTTGCGGTTGCTGTTGGTCGGCTATGAGTCGGGCAATCAGCAAATCCTGCACAATATCCGCAAGGGTCTGCTGATCGAGGTCGCCAAGAAGTTCACCAAGGACTGCCGCGAGTTGGGTATCGGCATTCATGGCACCTTCGTGCTGGGGCTGCCGGGCGAGACCCGCGAGACCATTGAAGAAACGATTCGGTACGCAACCGAAATCAATCCGCATACCATTCAAGTTTCGCTGGCGGCGCCTTATCCCGGCACCCGGCTTTACAAAGAAGCGGTTGAAAACGGCTGGCTCGATACCGCGCATGCCGAATTGATCGACGAACGCGGTGTGCAGATTGCGCCGCTGCACTATCCGCATTTGTCGCACACCGAAATCTTTGAGTCGGTTGAGGTGTTCTATAAGCGTTTTTATTTCCGGTCGAGCAAGATTGCCTCGATTGTCGGTGAAATGATCCGCAGCCCGGAGATGATGCGGCGGCGTCTGCGCGAAGGGGTCGAGTTCTTCCAATTCTTGCGGGAACGTAAGACGGCGTGCTGAGGGAGGATGGCATGAGCGGCGGAAAGATTAAAATCGCGGTCGTGTTGTCGGGATGCGGCGTCTATGACGGCGCCGAAATCCATGAAGCCGTGCTCACGCTGCTGGCGATCAGTCGGCACGGCGCCGAGGCGGTTTGCTTTGCGCCCAATATCAATCAGCATCACGTGATCAATCATCTGACCGGCACAGAGGCCACGGGCGAGGTTCGGAACGTCCTTCTCGAGTCGGCCCGAATTGCGCGCGGGCACATCACGGACCTCGCGCAGTTCGATGTCACGAAGGTTGACGCTGTGGTGTTTCCCGGCGGTTTCGGGGCGGCAAAGAATTTATCGAGCTTTGCCTTTGCCGGTCCCGACTGCACCGTGAACGAGTCTGTCGTCGCAGCGATTAAGGCGATGGCCGCAGCCGGAAAACCGATCGCTGCGTTGTGCATCGCTCCGGCGCTACTCGCTAAAGTGCTGGGCAATGTCGAGCTGACCATCGGGCAGGACGCCGGGACCGCGGCGGCTCTCGAAAAACTCGGGGCTCACCATACGGTGACTCGGGGCGCCGAGATCGTGGTTGATCGCAAGCAAAAAATTGTTACTTCGCCGTGCTATATGCTCGAGTCGACGATTGCCGAGATTGCCGATGGCGCCGACAATGCAATCAAAGCTTTGTTGGAGTTGGTCGGGAAATAAGGAAACAGGAAGAGTGCGGGCGGCGGCGGAAAATATCCGCTGCCGCTTACGCTTCCGGCGATTTACGCTTCCGGCGGTTTACGCTTCCGGCGGTTTCAGGGCATAGAACCGATAGCATTTCAGGCCCGAGCCCAGTGCGGCAACCCGTTGCGCCCAGGTTTCAACCTCGTCGATGACATTGACCTTGGTGTCATTATCGAGTTGGTGCTTTTCCAAATGTTCAGTCAGCGCCCGGATCGCCAGTACGATTTGATGGCGGTGAGACTGCGTAATGTCCTCATGGACCCGCAGGTCGAAATTGCATTGGGCAAAGGCATTAAGCGCGCCGTCCAGCGTCCATAATTGCGGCTCAAGCGGCTCGCGATTACTCCAGGATTGCAGCGCCTTTGAATTCCGAGCGTCGGGTTCGACAATATAGTCGGTAATCAAAAAGTGGCCGCGTGGTTTGAGGATTGACTCGATTGTATCAAACAGCTGAGTTTTATTCTGGATCGTAAAAAAAGCATCTTTGGCAAAGACCGCGTCGACTCGTTTTCCAAAAGACAGATTCTCGGGGTCAAAAAGCTGAACCGGTGCTTGTTTGGCCAAACCCGCTTTCGTGGACCGCTGCATGCCCTGTTCGACCAGATAGGGCGAGGATTCCAGGCCGGTGACGTAACAGCCCTTCAGGCTGGCCATGGCCCGGGTCGCGCCGCCGAGGCCACAGCCGAGTTCGAGCACGGTCATGGCCGGGTTGAGGCCGAGCGGCTTGGTCAGGGTATCGATCAAATCGGCGCCGCCCGGCTGGACGAAGCCGGTACCCCAGATTTTTTCCGCGACTTCAATCCGCGTGGCGGTCCACAGCGGCTTGCCGTGGCGGTTCAGGCCGGCTTGTTTTTTCTGCCCTCCGGCTGAGCCATCGTTTGCGTCGGCGTCGCTATCACCCTTGTTCCGTCGCTTTAGGCCCGACAGATCATAACCCTCCCACCACGCTTTGAACTGCGTTTTGAGCGACAAGGTGGGCGGCGCATTCGCGTCGCTCTCGGGTGTCGGGTCTTTTTTATCTTTGTCGGGCGCTGTGCTCATGGGGCGGGCTATATCGTATGTTCAATCGAAAAACAGCAGGCAAGGACACGCCTGCACCATGATAATAGCACGAAAGGTGCGAGGGTTACAGATTCCCTTTTGCTACGAAGATAAGACTTCTATTCAACCGTGTTTCGGCCTTCCCCTGCGGCAAGGTTCAGATGATAGCAGGCCTGCGGCAAGGTCGGGTTGGGCGGACGGCGGGATACCCGTTTTTTGTTCGGGTCGGCCGGGCGGGCGGCGGACAGCCAGGATTCCAGTTCGGAATCACACCCCTCGCCGGGCGGCAACGCCCTTTGCGGTTCGCATTGCGGGCTGTCGGCCGGGCAGCTCAGACGAACATGGAGATGATCATCATGTCCGTACCAGGGGCGGACCTTGTGCAGCCATTCACGGTCGTTGCCGGCCTGCTTGCACAGCTCGATCTTGATGGCCGGATTGACGAAAAGCCGGGAAACTCTGGGGTCTTTGGCGGCAAGCTTGATCAGAGTGGCCTGAGCGGCCGACCAGGCGGGGCGGGTCAGGCGCAAGGTGTCGCGATTCATCACCGTCACTTCTTTAAGCGTGTCCCGGCGCTCGCGCGGGAGTTCGGGCAGGTCGAGGCGGAGCCAGATATCGACATCCAGCCCGTTTTGGTGACTGGCATGGCCGAAATCGGTCGGGCCGCCGCGTGGCTGGGACAGGTCGCCGATCGCGACAATGCCGATGCCGGCGCTTGCGGCGCGCTTGCCCAGTCCTTGCAGGTAATCGATCAAGCTCGGATGGCCGAAATAACGGCGTCGCGCCGTTCGCATTATTTGGTATCCCGTCCCTTCGAGCGGTATGGCCATGCCGCCGGCCAGACAGCCATGGGCATAGCCGCCGATGACCTTGGTGTGGCCGGGCGACGGCGTTCGCACCAGATGCCACGCGACCCTTTGGTTATCTTCGGCCCGGGCAACACCCGCAGGTCCGAGCCACCACGCCAGGGTAGCAAGGCACAAAGCCGTCCATCGGGCGTAGTTTGTTTTCGCCGCTCGCGTCATCGTCGTTCCTTCGCTATGCTCCGGGGCCGTTCCTTCGCTATACTCCGGGCCGTTCCGCCGCTATGGGTCGGAATACATCTTATTATCCGGATGGAGGCGAGGCAATTCTCCATACCGATCGCACCACGCCTATTTGCGGGGCGGGTGACCGATGCCGAGGGATATGCTATTCTCGGGAACGCGCAGAGAAAGCCGGATGGGCACCCTGTCATGGAAGTCGAATTTACGATTTTGTTTATCGATGTCTGCGATAGTACCCGCATTTATGAGGCGCGTGGGAATGTCGAAGCCACGGCTATTATTCAGGGGGCCTTGCAACGGATCCATCGGACCGTACTCGGTCAAAAGGGGCGGGTGATTAAAAATCTGGGTGACGGCTTGATGTGCGTCTTTCAAGCTCCCGACCATGGCGCCGCCGCCGCCGAAGATATCGCCGCAGATGCCTTGGAGGTGACGACGCCAAATCCGGTTCGGTTTCGAATCGGTCTTCATTTCGGCAGCGTGGTCGAGCGGGAATCGGACGTGTTCGGCGATGCGATCAATGTCGCCGCCCGAGTGGAGAGCTTGGCCAGCCCCGGTGAAATTCTACTGACCGATGAAGTCGTGGCCCGATTGAGCATGTCTGTTCGCGATCGATGCCAGTTTGTCGACACCACCACGGTAAAGGGCAAATCGGTTCCGATTCGGATTTATAAACTGCGGCGCAAGCATGCGATCGACGACGATACGTCTGAACGGACCGTGGTTCCGAGCGCCCTGATGAATCCGGGGATGTCGGCGATATTGACGCTACGGCTGGTGTATTTGGGCAAGGGAGTCGTGGTCAGCCACGATAAACCGAAGGTTACGATCGGACGAAGTGAAGACTCACACATTATTATATTATCCCGGCAGGCATCGCGCCAGCACGGTGCGCTAGAATTTAGTCGGGAAAGCTTCGTTCTAACCGACCATAGTTCCAACGGGACTTATATCAGAACCGGAGGGGGGGCGCCGATTTTACTGCGTCGGGATTCAACCCGGTTGGTCGGCAGCGGGCTGCTCGGGATCGGAGCGGTGCCGGAACGTATGGATGATGATCACGTGATTCGCTTTTTATGTGACATTGAAGTGTGACCCGGCCGGAGTTGACTCGGTAGATTTGTAACCTGGATTAACATATTGATAGGTAATGATTCGTACTCCCGTGCGACCGGATTTGTGTTAATATGTGGCCGGTCGATAGCGTCGGGCATCGGGGGTCGTAAAAGTCATGGGCAAGACAAGTTTCGCCGGTCGCTTCATGGTCGGGACACGCATTTACACTGGATTTGCGGTTGTTCTTATCTTGCTGGCGCTGGTTGCGGTGATCGGCATTCGGGGCTTCGGCAGCGTCGATATAACCTCGGGCCGATATGAGGCTATTGCGGAAAATCTGGCGCGCGGGTTG
Source organism: Rhodospirillaceae bacterium (assembly GCA_037147415.1). GTDB lineage: Bacteria > Pseudomonadota > Alphaproteobacteria > Azospirillales > Azospirillaceae > BOG-933. The sequence goes on from JBAWVF010000039.1 coordinate 8,961, forward strand.
GAAATTCAGCGCGATGTCGCCAATATGCGGCGGAATGTCCGATTGTACGGCATGACCGGTGAGGAACAATACCTTGCGACCGCTCATGAAAACATGAAGGTGATTGCGGACACGCTCGGCAGCTTGGCGGATAAGACCACCGATCCGACGCATAAGTTGCTGATTCAAAACATGAATGGGCAGTTTGCGGGTTATCGGGCCGATTTTGCCAAGGCGGTGGAGGCGCGCCGCGAACGTGACAAAATCGTTAATAAAGAATTGGTTCCGATCGGATCGGCGATGTCGGATGCTCTGCGCAAACTGATGCGCGATGCAAGCGAGACCAGGGATTTCGAGGCGGGGAATAAGGCCGGGTTGGTGGCCGAGAGCCTGCTGCGGCTCCGTTATGCCATCGTCAAGTTCCTGGGCTCGCCGGACGCGAAGATCGTGCCGCAACTCAAGGCGGATACCGATGCGTTTGTAAAAAGCACCAACGGTTTAAGTAACCGATTCGTCGACCCGGCCCAAAAGCGGCTGGCCGACGAGGTTGATGCCAATGCCGAAAAGTATCTGGCCCGGTTCGAGGATGCCGTCGCGGTCATTTTGACGGCCGACGATTTGATCAACATCAAACTATCCGGCCGTGCCAAGCAATTTGCCCAAGAGGCTGCAAAGCTTGGTGACTCACAGCGTAACGCCATGCAGGCGGCGGCGGCCGAGTCCGAGTCGACGATGGGGCTGGCGGTGTCGCTGGAAACCTGGATTGCCGCCGGGGCTCTGGTGTTCGGATTGGTCTTCGCTTGGCTGATCGCGCGCAGCATAACCGGTCCGGTGGTGTCGATGACTGAAACCATGACCCGGCTTGCGGCGGGAAACCTCGGGGTCGACGTCCCGGCACTTGGACACAAGGATGAAATCGGCCGTATGGCGCAAGCGGTCGAGGTCTTCAAAAAGAATGCCGTTGAAAAAGTGCGGATGGATGAGGCCGAAAAGCAGCGACTCGAGGCCGAACGCCAAGCGGTCGAGGCGCAACGGCAGCGCGAATTGGTTGTCGGCAAGGAAATCGCCACGTTGATCGAGGCCGTATCCAAGGGCGATCTGGATTCGCGGCTCGATCTTGACGACAAGGACGGATTCTATCGGACGATGAGCGCAGGTATCAATCGTTTGACCGACACGGTTCAGGCCGCAATCATCGATATCGCCTGGGTGTTGGGTGCCTTGGCCGAGGGTGATCTCAGTCAGCGGATCACCAAGGAGTATCAGGGCGCTTTCGACCGACTGAAGAGCGACGTCAACGCCACCTCGAGCAAGCTCGGGGAGATCGTCGGCCAGATCGGCGAGGCGACCGAGGCCATGTCGCAAGCGGCAAACGAGGTCTCGGCCGGGAGCGGCGATCTGGCCGAACGGACCGAGCAGCAGGCCTCCAGTTTGGAAGAAACCGCGGCGTCGATGGAAGAATTGGGCGCCACCGTGCGAACCAGTGCTGAAAATGCGCAACGGGCCAATCGGATGGCCGGCGATGCGCGCGGAGCCGGTGAACAGGGTGGCATTGTTGCCGCCTCCGCCATTGATGCCATGAAATCGATTGCCGAGGCATCGCGCAAAATTACCGATATTATCGGCGTCATCGACGAAATCGCCTTCCAAACCAATTTGTTGGCGCTCAATGCCGCGGTCGAGGCGGCGCGTGCGGGCGATGCCGGTAAAGGCTTTGCGGTGGTGGCGCAAGAGGTGCGGGTGTTGGCGCAGCGCTCGGCCCAGGCGTCCAAGGAAATCAAGGCGTTGATTTTGAACAGCGATAATCAGGTTCGGGATGGCGTCGAGATGGTCAGGAAGGCCGGCGACTCGCTGAACGGTATCGTCCAGGGGGTTCAGCAAGTTGCCGCCTTAATCGGCGAGATTGCCGGGGCCAGCGCGGAACAGGCTTCGGCGCTCGACGAGATCAATTCGGCGGTCGCGTCGATGGACGAAATGACGCAAAAGAATGCGGCGCTGGTCGAAGAGACCTCGGCGGCGGCTCAGTCGATGTCGGGGCAGGCCTCCGAATTGCGCACCCTGATGGCGTTCTTTAAGACCGACGGCCGGGCTCAGTCCCCGGCTCCCGGGCTCGGCGGCGGTGATCATCGTCATGGCGCGTCGGCACGCGCGGTGGTTCCGACCAGACCGGTTTCGCGGCCGGCGACCAAGGCTCCACATAAACTGACTCAGAAAAAAGCCGCGGGCGGTGCGCTACGCCATGCCGCGGGCGCGGGCGGTGACGAGTGGAAGGAGTTTTAGAGAAAAGCGGTACAGTTCTGGTCGGGCTTCAGCAGCATTGGTCGAGCCCCGTCTCTGTGCTAAGAGAAGGGTGGGGCCGCCGGTGAGGAAGTGACATGACTGCCACGACGATTTCAGGGCTGACGATTCTGGCACCTCTTAAGCACGGCTATGAGGAGTTGTTGTCGCCGGAGGCGCTGGAACTGGTGGCCGAGTTGGAGCGCCGATTCGATGACGAGCGGCAGCGGTTGCTTGATGTTCGGCGCAAACGGCGGGCGTTGCTTGAGGCCGGGCTGTGCTTTGCTTTTCCCGAGGAAACCGCGCGGGTGCGCGCGGGCGGGTGGACGATTGCGCCGCTACCCGCCGATTTACGCGACCGCCGAGTCGAAATTACCGGCCCGACCGACCGCAAGACCGTGATCAACGCCCTGAATTCGGGGGCGCAGGTTTTTATGGCGGACTTCGAGGATGCCACGGCGCCGAGCTGGGATAATTTGATCCAAGGCCAGATCAATCTTTGCGAAGCGGTGCGGCGCACCCTGACCTGGACCGATCCGGTCGGTGGCAAGCATTATCGGCTGAATGAAAAGACCGCGGTGTTGACCATGCGGCCGCGCGGCTGGCATCTGACCGAAAAGCATGTCCGGATGGAAGGGCATCCGATTTCGGCCACGGTGTTTGATGTTGCGCTGTTTTTCCATCATAATGCGCGAGAGCTGGTGCAGCGCGGCTCGGGGCCATATCTCTATCTGCCTAAGATTGAGTCGCACCATGAGGCTCGACTGTGGCGCGAAGTGTTCCTGTTGTTGGAAGGCGCGCTGGGGCTGCCCGAAGGCACGATCAAGGCGACCGTACTGATCGAGACGCTGCCCGCCGCCTTCGAAATGGACGAAATTCTCTATGAGCTGCGCAACCACTCGGCCGGTCTGAATTGCGGGCGCTGGGACTATATCTTCAGCTTTATCAAGACCTTTCACAAGCATCCGGGCGCGGTGCTGCCCGACCGCAATACCATCACGATGGCGACGCCGTTCCTGGAGGCTTACAGCCGGCTGGCGATCGCAACCTGCCATCGGCGCAAGGCGCCCGCGATCGGCGGCATGTCGGCCTTCATTCCGGTTAAGGGAGACTCCGAAGCCACGAAGGCGGCGCTCGACCGGGTTCGTGCCGATAAGGAACGCGAGGCGCTGGCCGGGCATGACGGCACCTGGGTTGCCCATCCCGATCTGGTACCGGTGGCGCGCGAGGTGTTCGACCGCTTGATGCCGGGGGCCAATCAAATCGACCGGATGCCGGACGGCGCGGCGGTCACCGCGGCGGAACTGGTTCGGGTGCCGACCGGGCCGATCACCGAGGCGGGCTTACGCAACAACATTGCGGTCGGGATCGGCTATCTGGAAGCGTGGTTGCGCGGCATCGGCTGCGTGCCGCTGTTCAATCTGATGGAAGATGCCGCGACCGCCGAAATCGCGCGGGCTCAGGTTTGGCAATGGCTGCATCATGCTGCGGTTCTGGATGACGGAAAGCCGGTGACCCGTGCCTTGATTCGAGCGATTTTACGCGAAGAACTCGACAGCGCGCGCGTACGGGTCGGTGCGGAGTCGTATCTGCTCGGCCGGTTCGGTGATGCGGCGGAACTGTTCCGCGAACTGGTCGAGTCCGAGTGTTTTGTTGAATTTTTGACCGTGCCAGCCTACGATAAGTTGATTGCGGCTGGCATCTAAGTGGTCACCGGTTTCCTTTAACAGTCTTGATCTACGGGAAAGCACATGGAAAGCAAGCAACTGCTGCATCTGGTGTTCGGTGGTGAACTGAAGTCCCCCGACTCAACCGATTTTGTTGATCCGAGCAAGATTCATGTCGTCGGCATCTTTCCGAATTATGCCGAGGCTTTAAAGGCATGGCGCGGTGTGACCGGAGCGACGGTCGATAACGCTCATATGCGGTACTTTATCGTCCATATGCACCGGATGCTCGATCCGGCCAAGGGCGAAAGATAGTCTTTGCCGAGGGCCGAGGGGCGTTGCCGCCCCTCGTGCCACCGATATTACAAGCCGTACTGAGCCGCCAGCGCCGGGTCTTTGGTCGCAACCAACTTGGCCAGATCGAAGATGACCTTGGCCTGTTTCCAGGTTGCGTCATCCTGCATTTTGCCGTCGATCATCACGGCGCCGGTGCCGTCGGGCATGGCATCGATGATGCGCTTGGCGAATTTGACTTCAGCAACATCGGGGCTGAATACCCGTTTGGCAATCGCAATTTGGTTCGGGTGCAACGACCATGCGCCGACGCAGCCCTGAAGGAAGGCGTTGCGGAACTGGGCCTCGCACGCGGCATCGTCCTGAAAATCGCCGAACGGGCCGTAGAATGCGCGCAAGCCGTTCGACATGCAGGCATCGACCATGCGGCCGACCGTGTAATGCCACAAATCCTGTTGAAAGAAGCCGCGGGCGGCGCCATCGGCCTTGGGGTCTTCGAGCACGCCATAGAACGGGTGACCGCCGCCGACCCGGGTCGTTTTCATGCCGCGCGAGGCCGACAGATCGGCCGGGCCCAGGCTCATGCCATGCATGCGTGGGCTGGCTGCGGCGATGTCGTCAACATTCTTGACCCCTTGGGCGGTTTCCAGAATGGCGTGGATCAGGATCGGCTTCTTGACCTCGTTGCGGGCCTCAAGCTGGGCCAGGATTTGGTCGAGATAGTGAATATCCCAGGCGCCTTCGACCTTGGGCAGCATGACCACATCAAGCTTTTGCCCGACCGTGCCGACCACCTGGATTAAATCGTCAAGTACCCATGGACTGTTCAGCGAGTTAATGCGAACCCACAATCCGGTTTGTCCGAAATCGGTCTTGCTCGCCGCTTCGATAAAGCCGGCGCGAGCGGCTTCCTTGGCATCGGCCGGGATGGCGTCTTCCAGATTACCGACCACGACATCGACTTGTTTGGCGATTTCGGGCAGCTTGGCGCGCATTTTCTCCAGGTGCGGCGGGAAGAAGTGCAGCATGCGTTCCAAGCGTACCGGCAATTCACGCAGCGGTTCCGGCGCGCCGATGGCGAGCGGCTTATAAAAATTCGACGGCAGCTTCACGGGATACCCTCCCTCATTGGACAGAAAATTGCTGCCTTGTCGGCAGTTATTATGATTTATTACAATGCATGGGCCAACAGGTCAAGCCGGGGCAAGGATATGACCGAAGGTGCTTTAGAGGTTTCGTTTGAGCAGACCCTTGATGATCCGGTTGCTTTAAGCAAATTCCTGCTGCGAGAGTCCTCGACCGCACGCTGGCAGCGTTGGACTGTCCGGGCGGCCTACCCGGTGATCGCCATCGGGGCGGCGGCTGTTTGGTGGGCGGTGGCGGGCGCCGATCCGCTGGTTTTCGGGCTGATCGCGATGGCGACCGTCGTCTTCACGCCCTTGTTGTGGAATCGCTACGATCAGGCGATGGCGGAGCGGGTGCGGCAGCAACTCGGGACCGGGCGCAATCTGCCGTTGATCGGTCCGACCCGGTTGGTGGTCTCGGCCGACGGAATCGAGCGGGTCACGGCTCATTCTCAAGCGCGGGTGGGCTGGACCGCGGTCGAGCGCATCGAGAGTGACGGGGAGCGGGTGTTTTTCTTCGTCGGGGCGGCCTCGGCCTATGTCGTGTCGCCCGGCGCCTTTGCCGATCGTACCGCTTTCGAGCATTTCCTGTCGGAAGCCCGGCGCTTGCGGGGGGTATGAAAAGAGCGAGCATTACAGGCCGGGTTGGGGTAAAATCTACCACCCAAGTCCCGATATTTCGAGCGAAGGCATGAGCGTTGAGATCGAATTTCCTCTTGAATTTATTGTGCTTGGAACCCCGGTTTCGGTGCAAGCTAAACGGCGGGATTCAATTATCGCTTGGAAAGGACGAGTAAAAGAGGCCAGTTGCGCGGCGCTTCCGGAAGGGCATTTTTCGACGAATGCACCGATATCTGTAACGTTATTTTATTTCCCTGAAACCGATGTAAGCGCGGATATCGATAATATCATCAAGCCGATTTTGGATGCGTTAAAGAATCATATCTATGCTGATGATAATCAGGTGGAACGAATTTTAATACAGAAATTTAAGCCGGAAGAAGGATTTCGGTTTAAATCTCCATCGGTTGTTTTATCTAAAGCACTCGACGGAATTAAACCAGTCCTCTACGTAAAATTATCCGACGATCCGGCAGAGGGAGCCCTATGATGTCTTCTATAGGCAATCAGCGTGAAACCGCCGTATTAGAATGTCTGGTGCCTAATCTTGAGGCGGAGGGATTTCAGGTGTTCCTGCACCCTTCTCGTGCGTTATTGCCGCCATTCATGCAGCCTTGGCGTCCGGATGCGATTGCTGTCAAGCCGAATGAAAAAATTGCGATTGAGGTCATGGCCGAATCGCCCGGAGGTGGTGTTAAGCGCGAAAAACTGAGTGCGCTGTTTTCAGCGCACCCGGAGTGGCAACTTCGAATCATTTATGCCCCCCCCCTAACGCAAGACATGCCGATCAAGACCCCTTCAAAAGAGGTTGTGATAGAAACACTGCACCGGCTTCCGAGGATTATGGAAGAAGCCGGTCCGGTTCCGGCACTTCTAACGGCATGGGCTGCTTTCGAGGCGGTGGCACGGTCTTTGGTACCGGAGAGCTTACGGAAACCTCAGTCGCCGGCACGTCTTATAGAAATACTTGCATCCGACGGCTACATTACTCCAAATGAAGCGGATCAGATGAGGGGCATCGGGCGTCAAAGAAGCGTCGCAGCTCATGGTGACTTCGACATCACTTTTACTCCGACTGACCTGGGTGTGGTTGTGGAGATTATTCAGATACTGATTAAGTTGTCGCCATGGCATGGTCTTGAGGGAAGCCAGGACGTTTGACTTTTATTTGTAAACAATAACCGCCGGGACAGGCTTGTTCCCGAACCCCTCCCGGCGTTTCCCTCAAACGATACGCTTTACGCTTTCACCCATTTCAGCACCGGTTTGCGGGCGGCGGCGGTCTCGTCGAGCCGGCGGCGCGGCGCCAGACGGGGCGAGGCGTGGAACCACTCGGCCTCGCCACCCTTGGCGCGCGCGACTAGGCCCTTCATGGTGGCGATGAACTGGTCGATCGCGCGCTTGCTTTCGCTCTCGGTCGGCTCGATCAGCATGGCGCCGTGAACCACCAGCGGGAAATAGACCGTCATCGGGTGGAAGCCCTCGTCGATCAGCGCCTTGGCGAGGTCGAGCGTGGTCACGCCGGTGCCCTTCAGGCTCTTGTCGTCGAACAGGGCCTCGTGCATGCACGGACCCTCGAACGGCGCATTGAGATCGCCCTTCAGCTTGGCCAGCACGTAATTGGCCGAGAGCACGGCGTCGGCCGAAGCCTGACGCAAGCCGTCGGCGCCGTGGCTGAGGCTGTAGGTGAGCGCGCGCACGAACATGCCAATCTGGCCGTGAAACGCCTTCATCCGGCCATAAGCGAGTGCGGTGCCGTCGTCGTCGTCGCGCGCCTCGGCCAGATGGAAATCACCGCCGTCATCGACCACTTGCGGCAACGGCACGAACGGCGCCAGCGCCTTGGAGAACACCACCGGCCCGCTGCCCGGTCCGCCGCCGCCATGCGGAGTCGAGAAGGTCTTATGCAAGTTGATATGCATGGCATCGACGCCGAGATCGGCCGGGCGCACCCGCCCGACAATGGCGTTGAAGTTGGCGCCGTCGCAATAAAGATAGGCCCCGGCTTGGTGAACCGCCTCGGCGATGGCGAGGATATCACGCTCGAACAGGCCGCAGGTGTTGGGGTTGGTCAGCATCACCGCGGCGACATCGAAGCCGAGTTTCGCCTTCAGTGCGGCCAGATCGACCCGTCCGTCTTCGGTCGCCGGAATCGCCTCGACCGTGAAGCCGAGCGCGGCGGCGGTGGCCGGATTGGTGCCGTGCGCCGATTCGGGCACCAGCACGCGCTTGCGCGGCGGGCCGCCGTGATGATCATGGGCGGCGCGGATCGCCATCATGCCGCACATTTCGCCATGGGCGCCAGCGGCCGGAGTCATCGCGACCGCAGCCATCCCGGTCAGGCTTTTCAGCCAATCGGCCAGGGTGTCGATCAGTTCCAGCGCGCCTTGCACGGTCGCAAGCGGTTGTAACGGGTGCAGATCGGCAAAGCCGGGCAGGCGGGCCATACGCTCGTTCAGCCGCGGGTTGTGCTTCATCGTGCACGAGCCGAGCGGATAAAAGCCGGCGTCGATCGCGTAGTTCTTGCGCGACAGGCGGGTGTAGTGGCGCACCACCTCGGGCTCGGACAGGCCGGGCAGACCGATGGCGCCGCGCGGCTTAACCGCGCCCAGGCGCGATTTGACCGCGGGCGGGGCCGGCAGGTCGACGCCGCTTTGACCTGGGGAATCCAGTTCGAAAATCAGCGGCTCGTCCATTTCGAGGCCGCGGTGGCCGGAAATCGTTTCGGTCATCTCACAGAACCTCCCCCAGGCCGCGACACAAGGCATCCATGTCCGCTTCGCTCGTGCATTCGGTGGCGGCAACCACCAGCAAATCCGACAAACCGTCGGTGTCGGGGAACAGGCGGGGCGCCGGTACGCCGGCCAGAATGCCGCGCTTGGCCAGCTTGTTGACCACCTTGTTCGCCCGGCGCGGCAGGCGCAGGGTGAATTCGTTAAAGAAACTATCGTTCAGCAGGCGCACGCCGTGGATATCACCCAGCTTTTCGGCCAGCTGCACCGCCTTGGCGTGGTTGAGCTGCGCCAGTCGGGTGAAGCCGGCCTCGCCGAGCAGGGTCAAATGAATGGTGAAAGCCAGCGCACACAACCCGGAGTTGGTGCAAATGTTGCTGGTCGCCTTCTCGCGCCGGATGTGCTGTTCGCGGGTCGAAAGCGTCAGCACCCAGCCGCGCCGCCCGTCGGCATCGGTGGTTTGACCGACCAACCGGCCGGGCATCTGGCGCACCAGCTTTTCCCGAACCGCAAACAAGCCGAGATGAGGCCCGCCGAAATTCAAAGGATTGCCGAGCGATTGGCCCTCGGCCGCGACGATATCGGCGCCCATCGCACCGGGCGGAGTGAGCAGGCCGAGCGAGACCGCCTCGGTCACCACCGCGATCAGCAAGGCGCCCTTGGCCTTGCAAGCGGCGGACAGCGCGGTCAGATCATGGACATGACCGAACACGTCGGGCGTTTGCACGACGACGCAAGACACCGTCTCGTCGATGCGGTCGACCAGGCTTTCACGCCCGCTCGGGTCGGGCGGCCCGGCGTCGGCCTCGAAGCCGGTGAAGCGGGCGAGCGTGGCGGTGGTGTCGCGATAATGCGGGTGCACATTGCCGGCCAACAGCGCGCGGCTGCGCTTGGTCACCCGGTTTGCCATCATCACCGCTTCGGCGCAGGCGGTTGCCCCGTCATACATCGAGGCGTTGGCGACCTCCATCCCGGTCAGCAGGGCGACTTGAGACTGAAATTCGAACAGATATTGCAGCGTGCCCTGACTGATTTCCGGCTGATACGGCGTATAGGAAGTGAGGAACTCGCCGCGCTGGATCATCGAGTCGACGGTGGCCGGGACATGATGGCGATAGGCGCCGCCGCCGAGAAAGTTCGGCACGCTGCCGGCCGCGACATTCTTCGCCGCCATGGCCGAGAGCGCGCGTTCAACCTCCAGCTCGCCGCGATGGCCGGGCAGGCCGGCGATCGGTCCGGCCAGACGCGCCGCCGCCGGTACGTCCTTATACAGGTCATCCACCGAAGCCACGCCGATTTCGGCAAGCATGGCTCCGCGATCCGCCTCGGTCAGGGGCAGGTAGCGCATCAAGCGAGCCTCTCCAGATAGGTCTGATAAGCGTCCGAATCCATCAGGCCGTCAAGCTCGGCCGGGTTGGCAATACGGAGCTTGAAGAACCAGCCGGTGCCGAGCGGGTCGGTATTGACCCGGGCCGGCTCTTCGGCCAACTCGGCGTTAATCGCGGTCACTTCGCCGCCGACCGGGGCATAGACTTCGCTGGCGGCTTTCACCGACTCGACGACCGCGGCGTTGCCGCCCTGCGTCACGTCTTTACCGAGATCGGGCAATTCGACGAATACGATATCGCCGAGCGCGTGTTGCGCGTATTCGGTAATGCCGACGACACCGATGCCGTCCTCGACCCGAATCCATTCATGGTCTTTAGTGAATTTAATCCGGCTCATGCCGCGGATCCTCCACGATAATAGTTCTGTTTGACAAAGGGGAGCCCGACGATTCGGGCGGCGAGCGGCTTCCCGCGCACCACCAGGGCAACGGCGGTGCCCTCGGCCGCGAACGCGGTCGGGACATAACCGATCGCGATCGGGCCGTTGACGGTCGGGCCGAAGCCGCCGCTGGTGACAAGGCCGAGCCTGTTCCCGGCGGCGTCCACAATTTCGGTGCCGTCGCGGGCCGGAGCGCGGCCGTCGGGGCGAATTCCGACCCGGCGTCGGCTCGGTCCTTCGGCCAGCTGAGTGCTGATAAGGGACCAGCCGGGAAAGCCGCCCTCGGCCCGGCGCCGTTTGCCGAGCGCCCAAACCAGCCCGGCTTCGACCGGGGTCGTGGTCTCGTCGATCTCGTGGCCGTACAGGCAGAGCCCGGCTTCCAGCCGCAGCGAGTCGCGAGCGCCCAGACCGATCGGCTCGACCTCCGGCTCCGCCAGCAGCAGCCGGGCCAGCGCCTCGGCCTGGTCATTATGCACGGAAATCTCGTAGCCATCCTCGCCGGTGTAGCCGGAGCGGGTGAACAGCACCGGCATTCCGGCAATCGAGCCCTCGGCATAGCTCATGAACGGCATGGTCGCGGCGGCGGGGATGTGCCGCGCCATCACCGCGGCGGCGGCCGGTCCCTGAAGCGCCAGCAGTGCGCGGTCTTCCAGATACTCGACCGCGATTCCGGCGGGCAGGCGGGCGCGCATATGAGCGATATCGGCGTGCTTACAGCCGGCATTGACCACCAGGAACAGGTGATCGCCGGCGTTGGTGATCATCAAATCGTCGAGAATGCCGCCCCGTTCGTTCAGAAACAGGCTGTAACGGATGCGGAACGGCGCAAGCCCCTGAATTTCACCGGGAACCAGGGTTTCCAGCGCCGCCGCCGGATTGGTGCCGCGCAGACGGACCTGACCCATGTGGGAGACGTCGAACAATCCGGCCTTGGCGCGGGTATGCAGATGTTCCTTCAGGATGCCGGCCGGGTATTGCACCGGCATCTCATAGCCGGCAAACGGAACCAGCTTGCCGCCCAACTCGCGGTGCAGGGCGTAGAGGGGCGTTCTCAGCAACGAGGTATCGGGCGTGTCGCTCACGATCGGGGCTCCGACAAAGGTGGTTCGCCGGCCCGCCGAACTTTCCCGCCGGGGGTCATCAGCAATTCGGCGTGGAGCCTAACGGCTCAAACCTGAAAGTCAATCGCCCTGTTTCTCCGAAACCGGGGGAGCATGGTCGAGACACCATAACGCGGCGGCTTCGTCAATCGGCGGCGCGGGGCTGGCCGGGGCCGACAGCACGGCTTCGAGCAATTTACGGCACTCGGAGTCGCTCGGCGGGCACCGGGGGCCGTGCGGAGTCGAGCGACACAGGACGGTGGCGCCCGTCTCGCTCTCGGTTCGGATCACCACGCCCGGATCGCTCAGTTGCAGACTGTAGCGGTACTCGGCCACGGCCGGGCCGGTCATCGACACCGTTAAGAAGCCGAATAAGAGGATCGCGCCCCCGCGCCGCTCATACCGCACGGAAAACCAGCTTCTTCGAGGCGGCGAAGTTGAAGAACATGCCGGCGATCGAACCGGCGGCGACTCCGAGAAACGGATGGTGCGCAACCGTGTCGGTGGCGGCGATCAGGCTTGCATAAATCGCATAGTTGATCACGCCGCCGAAAGCGTTGGCGGCGATGAATCGGCCCCATTGGCGCAGCATCGAGCCTTCATGCCGGCCGCGAAACGTGAAAACCCGGTTGAGCGCCCAGGTGGCGCTGGCGGCGGCCAGGAAAGAGCCGATTCGGGCCAGATAAGGGCCGACGCCCAACCCGCTCATCAAGCCGTAGAGCACGGCGATATCGACGCACAAGCCGACGATGCCGACCAGGCCGAACTTGCCGAATTGCACCGTCAACCGGCCGAGTCGGCTTTCCGTCAGGCGCCGAATCCCGGCGATGGTCACGGTGCCGGCCTTCGGGAAAACGACACCGGGGACGGCGCCGGAATTTCCAGATAGCGTAAGCGTTTCATTTCCTTGCGCCCCCGGGTGACGGTGTCCAGGATCAAGCCGCAAACCAGACTGAGGAACGCCAGAATCATGATGCCGGTGGCCAAAATGGCGGTCGGCACCCGCGGCACTAATCCGGTGCTCAGATACGTGACGATCACGGGCCACGCCAGAACCAGCGAAGCCCCGACCAGCAGGGCAAATAAAACGGAAAAGAACAGCAGTGGCCGTTCTTCTTTTACCAGTACCAGAATCATGCGCAAGATACGGAAGCCGTCGTGAAACGTGCGCAGTTTACTGGTTGAGCCGACCGGGCGGTCCTTGTACGGGGTTTTGACCTCGGCCAGCGGCATGTCCAGCTCCAGCGCATGAACGGTTAACTCGGTTTCAATCTCAAAGCCGCTGGACAGCGCTGGAAAGGATTTGACGAAGCGCCGCGAAAATGCCCGATAGCCCGACAGCATGTCGCCGATGCGGTCCCCGAAAATTCGTGCAACCAGGGTGGTGAGCAAAATATTGCCGAAGCGGTGGCCGGGCCGATAGGCGGCGACGATTTCGGTGACCCGGGCGCCGTTGACCATGTCCAGTTGTTCGTCAACCAGGCGCGAAATCAGCCGGGGTGCGCTGGCCGCGTCATAAGTATCGTCGCCATCGACCAGAACATAGATATCGGCCTCGATGTCGGCGAACATGCGTCGAACAACATTACCCTTGCCTTGCAGCGGCTCTGTTCGCACGATCGCTCCGGCCGCGCGGGCGACTTGAACCGTGTCGTCTTTGGAATTATTATCATAGACATAGACCGTGGCGTTCGGCAGGGCTTTACGAAAGTCCCGTACGACGGTTTCTATGGCCGTTGCTTCGTTATAACAGGGCACCAGCACGGCAACGATCAGGTCGGGCGGGAAATCAACCGGAAAATCAACCATGGTACCTACGTCGGTGAGAAGGGCGGGCTCCCGTTTCTAAAGGATATGGCGCAAAATTGCCATCCCTCCCGGAGTCCCGTTCGTGCCGGAAACGTGTTCAAGGTTGACACCGGGGTTCGGTCGCCTTAATGTCGCGTCGTTCGATCCGGGGCCGCTTTGGTCGGTCTCCGCTCACCGGTCCGCGAGTGTCGCGCACCGGTGACTTGTCGTTTGGGCCATCTTTTCGTTTGGGTGTCTTTTTGTTTGGAGCGTGCACGGAATGTTCGAGGGGCTGACCGGCAAACTTGGCGATATCTTCGACCGCCTGCGCAAGCGCGGGGCGCTCAGTGAAGATGACGTCAATGCTGCGCTCCGCGAAGTTCGGATCGCGTTGTTGGAAGCCGACGTTGCGCTGCCGGTGGTCAAGACCTTTATCGCCGGGGTCAAGGAGCGGGCGATCGGGCACGAGGTGTTGCGCTCGGTAACGCCCGGCCAGATGGTGATCAAGATCGTTCATGATCACTTGATCGAGATGCTGGGGGCCGAGACCGAGACCATTAACCTCAACGCCGTGCCCCCGGTGCCGATCCTGATGGTCGGTTTGCAGGGCTCGGGCAAAACCACGACCACCGCCAAGATTGCGCTTCGTCTCAAGACGCGGGAGCGCAAAAAAGTCCTGATGGCCTCGCTCGACGTGCGGCGGCCGGCGGCACAGGAACAGCTGAAGGTGCTGGGCGAGCAGGTCGATGTCGCGACCTTGCCGATTATCGCCGGTCAGCAGCCGGTCGACATCGCCAAGCGGGCGATCCAGGTCGGCCGCCAGGAAGGCTACGACGTCGTTCTGCTTGATACCGCGGGCCGGCTCTCTATCGATGAAGAACTGATGGCCGAGGTGGCCGCGGTCAGGGACGCGGCCAAGCCGGTCGAGACCTTGCTGGTGGTCGATGCCATGACCGGCCAGGATGCGGTTGTCGTCGCCACCAATTTCGAACAGCGGGTCGGGGTCACCGGCATCGTTTTGACCCGGATCGACGGTGACGCTCGCGGCGGCGCCGCGCTCTCGATGCGGCAGGTCACCGGCAAGCCGATCAAGCTGCTCGGTGTCGGCGAAAAAGTAGACGCGCTGGAGGATTTTCACCCGGATCGGATCGCCGGGCGAATTCTCGGCATGGGCGATGTGGTCAGTCTGGTCGAGAAGGCCGCCGAGACCATCGACCGCGAAGAAGCGGAAAAGCTGGCCGAAAAACTGCAAAAAGGCGGCTTTACCCTTGACGACATGGCGGCTCAATTCCGGCAGATTCGCAAGATGGGCGGAATGTCGGGGATCATGGGCCTGTTGCCGGGTGTCGGCAAAATCAAGAATCAGTTGAAGGAAGCCAATATCGACGAAAAGATGTTGGTCCGTCAGGAAGCGATTATTTCGTCGATGACCAAGGCCGAGCGGCGCGACGTGAAGCTGCTGAATGCTTCGCGGCGTCGGCGCATTGCCAGCGGCTCGGGCACCAGCGTGCAGGACGTCAACCGTCTGCTGAAGAGCTATCAGGACATGCAGGGTATGATGAAGCAGGTCAAGAAGCTCGGGCAAAAGGGGCTGATGCGTCACGGCATGCAAAGCCTGATGCCGCGGCGCTAACCCGACAGAATAGTTTTTAGATTAACTTCTCCAACCAAGGAAAGCACGACAAGGATGTCCCTTAAGATTCGGTTGTCCCGTGGCGGCGCCAAGAAGCGCCCGTTCTACAGCATCGTTGTCGCCGATTCGCGCAGCCCGCGTGATGGCCGCTTCATCGAAAAGATCGGCACCTATAATCCGATGCTGGTCAAGGATCACGCCCAGCGTGTCCAGATCAACGGCGAGCGCGCCAAGCATTGGCTGTCGGTCGGTGCGGTGCCGACGGACCGGGTCGTCCTGTTCTTCGGTCGCGCCGGGCTGGTGCCGATGCCGGAGCGGGTCGAGACTCCGAAGAAGTCTGCGCCCAAGGCCAAGGCTCAGGAGCGCATCAAGCAGGAAGCGGAGCTGAAGGCCAAAGCGGCGGGCGGCTGAGTTCGTGGCGGTCGGCTCAAAGGTTTGTGTCGGCGAGATTGCCGGGGCGCACGGTATTCGGGGTTTGGTGCGGCTGCGCAGCTTCACCGAGGATCCGGCGGCGGTTACCGCCTATGGTCCGCTCGAAGACGAGCGCGGGCGGAGGTTTGTGGTTCGGCTTTTGTCGGCGGCAAAGGATGGTTGGCTCGCCAGCGTCGAGGGCGTGACCGACCGGACCGGGGCCGAGGCTTTGCGGCGGACCAAGCTTTATGTTGAACGGTCGGTGTTGCCCCCGCCGGACGAGGAAGAGTTCTACCATGTCGATCTGATCGGTCTGCGTGCTGAATTGGCGGACGGTCGGGGCGTGTTGGGCACCGTGACCGCAGTTCATGATTTCGGCGGCGGTCCCGTGATAGAGGTGCTGTCGGCGGAGGGACAAAGCATGACTTTGCCCTTTACCTTGGCGGTGGTGCCGGTGGTCGATATCGCGGGCGGACGGCTGGTGGTCGATCCGCCGGTGGAGATCGAGTGGTGACTGTGTGGACGGTTCGGGTTCTGACCCTGTTTCCGGAGATGTTTCCGGGGCCGCTCGGGGTGAGCTTGGCCGGAAAGGCGCTGGAAAACGGTGTCTGGGCGCTGGAAACGGTGGACATCCGCGGCTTTGCGCGCGATAAACACCGTTCCGTCGACGATACGCCCTTCGGGGGCGGGCCGGGGATGGTGATGCGTCCGGACGTGCTGGAAGCGGCGTTGGTGGCCGCGGCCGGCGATCCGGAGTCTCCGGAGCGGGGCCGGGTGCTCTACCTGTCGCCGCGCGGGCGGGTGCTGGATCGGGAACTGGTGCGGGAGCTGGCGGCCGAACCGCGGGTGACGCTGCTGTGCGGTCGCTACGAGGGGGTCGATGAGCGGGTGATCGAGGCTCAGCGGTTGGAGGAAGTCAGTCTTGGTGACTTCGTCCTTTCGGGGGGCGAGCCGGCGGCGCTGGTTTTGATTGATGCTTGCGTGCGGTTGTTGCCGGGGGTGATGGGCAACGCCGAGACCGCAGGCGAGGAAAGTTTCGAGCGGGGATTGCTGGAATATCCCCACTATACGCGGCCCGCGCTCTGGACCGACGGTCGGGGGCAAACGCGGGCGGTGCCGGAGGTTTTACTCTCCGGGCACCACGAGAAAGTTGATGCTTGGCGGCTTGCCGAGGCGGAGCGGATCACCCGGGCACGACGGCCCGATCTGTGGTCACGCTATGCCGAAGCGCATCAAGCGGAATGGGATCGTCTGGCTGCACGACGCAGCCGGCGGAGGCGCAACGGGAAAGTGGACGGCGGGACCGGCGATACGGTCCGGTCCGGGGATAAGTCCGAGGGACAGGTGTCATGAATCTACTGGAAAAGTTCAATCAGGCTCAGGTCGAGAAGCTGACCGCCAACACCACGATCCCCGAGTTCTCCCCGGGCGATACCGTGCGCGTCAACGTCAAGGTGATCGAGGGCACGCGCGAGCGTGTTCAGGCCTATGAAGGCGTGTGCATCGCGCGCAAGAATGCCGGTTTGAATTCCGCCTTCACCGTGCGCAAGATCAGCTATGGTGAAGGGGTCGAGCGCGTGTTTCCGCTCTATAGCCCGCGCATCGACAGCATCGAGTTGATACGCAAGGGCGATGTGCGCCGGGCCAAGCTTTATTATCTGCGCGATCTGCGCGGCAAGTCCGCGCGTATCACCGAGCGCACCACCGGCCGCGGCATGGGTCCGAACGGGCGCAGTGTCAGCAAAGATAACGGCTGATTTAAGTCGGCAAGCGTCTGATCGGTCGAAGTTTACTGAAAACCCCTCTTCCGGTTTGGCCGGGGGAGGGGTTTTTATTTCAACCCCCAGCTTTATCTTAACCAGGTCACATGGCCCATTTTACGGCCGGGGCGGGTTTCGCGCTTGCCGTAAAGATGCAACCGGGCGTCGGGGCGGGCGATCAGGTCGTGCCAGCGCTCGACCTCAAAACCGATCAGGTTTTCCATGACGGCGTCGCATAATTGTTCGGTTGGGCCGAGCGGCAGGCCGCAAACGGCGCGGACCAACTGTTCGAACTGGCTGGTGGCGCAGGCGTCGAGCGTCCAATGCCCTGAATTATGCGGGCGGGGCGCC
>JBAWVF010000040.1:0-26055 GCA_037147415.1 Rhodospirillaceae bacterium
GTGACTCTAGGGGAGTGATGACGGGATGGTGGGGCCGGTAAGTTCGGGTCTCTATGACCCCGGTTATGAACACGATTCCTGTGGCGTGGGCTTTATAGCCCATATCAAGGGCGTGAAAAGCCATGACATCATCAACCAGGGTCTCAAGATTCTGGAAAATCTCGACCATCGTGGCGCGGTCGGCGCCGATCCGTTGGAGAGTGACGGGGCCGGCATCCTGCTTCAGGTGCCCGACGCCTTCTTCCGTGCGGAAATGGCGGCGGCCGGCGTAAAGCTGCCGCCTCCCGGCGACTATGGCGTAGGGCAGGTGTTCCTGCCGCGCTCCGAGTCAGGCCGGCGCATTTGCGAGGAATGGATCGAGCAGTTTGTTGCCGAAGAAGGCCAAACCGTGCTCGGCTGGCGCGATGTCCCGGTTGACAACCGCGGTCTGGGCGACAGTGTCCGGGAAGTCGAGCCGCTCTCGCGCCAGGTTTTCATCGGTCGCAGCCCCGAGACGCCGGATATCGACACGTTCGAGCGCAAGCTGTTCATCATTCGCAAACTGGTCGGCAATCGCGCATTGGCCACGCCGTCAACCAAGGTCGACGGCATCCGCGATTTCTATATCCCGTCGATGTCGTCGCGCACCGTCGTCTACAAAGGCATGCTATTGGCCGGTCAGGTCGGACAATATTATCTCGACCTTAAAGACGAACGGGTGGTTTCGGCGCTGGCATTGGTGCATCAGCGCTTTTCGACCAATACGTTTCCATCCTGGCGCTTGGCCCATCCCTACCGCATGATCTGCCATAATGGCGAAATCAACACGGTACGCGGTAACGTCAACTGGATGGCCGCGCGCAAGCAGGGCATGAAGTCCAGATTGCTGGGCGATGATCTTCAAAAGCTGTTCCCGCTGATTCCCGAAGGCCAAAGCGACACCGCGTGCTTCGACAATGCGCTCGAGTTGCTGGTGGCGGCCGGTTATTCCATGGCGCACGCCATGATGATGCTGATCCCCGAAGCATGGGCCGGCAACCCGCTGATGGACGAAGAACGCCGCGCATTCTATCAGTACCATGCGGGGCTGATGGAACCGTGGGACGGCCCGGCTGCGATCTGCTTTACCGACGGGCGTCAAATCGGCGCGACGCTCGACCGCAACGGCCTGCGTCCGGCGCGCTATCTGGTGACCGACGATGATCTGGTGGTGATGGCCTCGGAAACCGGGGTGTTGCCGATTCCCGAAGACCGCGTCAAGAAGCGTTGGCGTCTGCAACCGGGTAAGATGTTCCTGGTCGATTTGCAGGAAGGTCGAATCATCGACGATGCCGAACTGAAGGCCGGCATGGCTAAGGCCAAGCCGTACCGTGAGTGGCTGGCTCGCTCCGAGTTTATATTGGAGGAATTGCCGGCGCGTCCGATGGCGGCGGCTCCGCCGCGTCCGGAGACGGCAAGCCTGCTCGACCGGCAGCAGGCATTCGGTTATACCCAAGAAGATCTGGCGATGATCCTCGACCCGATGAGCGCCAACGGTGAAGAACCGGTGGGCTCGATGGGAGCGGACACGCCATTGTCGGTATTGTCTGACAAAACAAAGCTGCTTTACACGTATTTCAAGCAGTGCTTTGCGCAGGTTACCAACCCGCCGATCGATCCCATTCGCGAAGAACTGGTGATGTCGCTGGTTTCCCTGATCGGACCGCGACCCAATCTGCTGGCTATTGAACAGGATGATCCGCCGAAGCGGCTCAAGGCGCAACAGCCGGTGCTGACCGACGGCGACTTAGCCAAGATCCGCAATATTGCCGAGCATGTTGCAAGCTTCGAGACCACGACGCTGTGCATCACTTATCCAGCTGCGGAAGGTGCGGCCGGAATGGGGCCGGCGCTGGACCGGCTCTGCTCCGAAGCGGTCGACGCGGTCAAAAGCGGCCACAACATCCTGGTGCTGTCGGATCGGTTGGTTTCGGATGACCGCATCGCGATTCCGGCGCTGTTGGCAACCGCCGCCGTTCATCATCACCTGATCCGCGAAGGGTTACGCACCTCGACCGGTCTGGTGGTCGAAACCGGCGAAGCTCGAGAGGTCCATCACTTCGCTCTGCTGGCCGGTTATGGCGCCGAAGCGATCAATCCCTATCTCGCGTTCGAGTCCCTGGCCGACCGGGCCAAGCAAACCGGGCAGTCGGTCGAAAAGGCGCAAAAGAACTTCATCAAGGCGGTGGGCAAGGGTTTGCTCAAGGTGATGTCCAAAATGGGCATCTCGACGTATCAATCCTATTGCGGCGCCCAGATTTTCGACGCCATCGGCCTCGCCACGCCCTTTGTCGACCGCTACTTCACCGGCACCGCCAGCCGGATCGAAGGTATCGGACTGGCCGAGGTGGCCGAGGAGACGGTGCGGCGTCACCGTCTGGCCTTCGGCAATAATCCGATCTATCGGAACGCGCTCGATGTCGGCGGCCAATACGGCTATCGGATTCGCGGCGAAGAGCATGTCTGGACTCCCGAGACCGTCTCGATGCTTCAGCATGCGGTGCGGGCCGGCGCCCTTGAGAGTTATGAAGCGTTCTCGCGCGCGGTCAACGACCAGTCGGAACGGCTGTTAATGCTGCGCGGTCTGATGGAGTTCCGCAAAACCGGCGCTCCGGTACCGCTGGACGAGGTTGAATCCGCGGCCGAGATCGTCAAGCGCTTTGCCACCGGGGCGATGTCGTTCGGCTCGATCTCGAAAGAAGCCCATCAAAACCTGGCGATCGCCATGAACCGCATGGGCGCCAAGTCGAACACGGGCGAGGGCGGAGAGGAGCCGGAGCGCTTCATACGTCTGCCCAACGGTGATTCGCTGCGCTCGGCAATTAAACAGGTCGCCTCGGGCCGCTTCGGTGTTACCGCCGAATATCTGGTCAATGCCGACGATATTCAGATCAAAATGGCACAGGGCGCCAAGCCCGGCGAAGGCGGTCAGCTCCCCGGCCACAAGGTCGCGGCACCGATTGCCAAGGTTCGGCACTCGACTCCCGGCGTGACCCTGATCAGCCCCCCGCCGCATCACGATATTTATTCGATCGAGGATCTGGCCCAGCTGATTCACGATCTGAAAAACGTCAATCCGAAAGCGCGAATCAGCGTCAAGCTGGTTTCCGAAGTCGGCGTCGGCACGATTGCCGCGGGCGTCGCCAAGGCCAAGGCCGACCATGTCACGATCTCCGGCTTCGAAGGCGGCACCGGCGCCAGCCCGATGAGTTCAATCATTCATGCCGGCAGCCCGTGGGAAATCGGCTTGGCCGAAACCCATCAGACCCTGGTGCGCAACCGCTTGCGCGGCCGAATCGCGGTTCAGGTCGATGGCGGCATGCGCACCGGGCGGGACGTCGTGATCGGCGCCATGCTCGGGGCCGACGAATTCGGCTTTGCCACCGCCCCGCTGATCGCATCGGGCTGCATCATGATGCGCAAGTGCCATCTCAATACGTGCCCGGTCGGTGTCGCCACCCAGAACCCCGAGTTACGCCGCCGTTTTGCCGGCCAGCCCGAGCATGTCATCAACTATTTCTTCTTTGTCGCCGAAGAAGTCCGACAGCTGATGGCCGAGCTTGGCTTCCGCAAATTCAGCGACATGATCGGACAGAGCGACCGGCTTGATATCCGTCGGGCGATCGAACACTGGAAGGCGCGCGGCCTCGACTATTCTCGACTGCTGGCCAAGGCGCAAGCTCGGCCGGGGATTGCCACTCATAACTGCGAGTCCCAGGCGCACGATCTCGACAATCTCGACCATAAAGAGCTGATTCCGGCGGCACAGCCCGCCCTGGAAAAGCGCCAGCCGGTCCGGATTCCTCTAAAAGTTCGCAACGTCAACCGCACGGTCGGCGCCATGCTGTCGGGCGAGGTGGCCAAACGGTACGGTCATGCCGGCCTGCCCGAAGACACGATTGCGATCAAGGCGACCGGAACCGGTGGCCAGAGCTTCGGCGCGTTTCTGGCACGCGGCATCAGCATCGAGTTGAGGGGCACCGCAAACGACTATGTCGGCAAGGGCCTTTCAGGCGGACGGATTGCGATTTACTTCCCGCCCGAATCGGGATTGGAGCCGCTGCATAATATTCTGATCGGCAACACCGTGCTTTACGGCGCAATCAGCGGTGAATGCTACTTCAGCGGCGTTGCCGGCGAACGCTTTGCGGTGCGCAACTCCGGCGCACTTGCGGTGGTCGAGGGTGTCGGCGATCATGGCTGCGAGTACATGACCGGCGGCTGTGTCGTCGTACTCGGGGACACCGGCCGCAACTTTGCCGCGGGCATGAGCGGCGGCATCGCCTATGTGCTCGACGAGCGCGGTGACTTCGAGCTGAAATGCAACAAGGCGATGGTCGAACTGGAGAAAATCTCCGCCGTCTCCGAACCGCTCGGATCGGTTAGCGAAGTCATGACCGACCCGCTTCGCTTCGACGCCGCCCGTCTGCGCCTGCTGATCGAACGGCATCTCCATTACACCAACAGTGCGCGGGCAAAACAGATCCTGGCGCACTGGGATGATTACCTGCCCAAATTCGTGAAGATCATGCCTATCGATTATCGTCGAGCCGTCAAGGAACTCCAGGCAACCGCCGCAGCCGCCGTAAAGGGCACCACCAAGACGCTGGAGGCGGTCCATGGGTAAGCCAACCGGGTTCCTGGAAATTCGCCGCCGTAACCGCGACCCGCTGCCGGTTTCGGACCGAGTCGAGCATTACCGCGAATTCATTCAACCGCTGCCCGACGCCACCATGCGTGAGCAAGGCGCCCGCTGCATGGCCTGCGGCATCCCGTTCTGCCACAATGGCTGTCCGGTCAATAATCTAATCCCCGACTGGAACGATCTGGTTTACCGCGGCCAATGGTATGAGGCGTTGCTAACGCTCCATTCGACCAACAACTTCCCGGAATTTACCGGGCGCATTTGTCCGGCGCCGTGCGAAGCCTCGTGCACGCTCAACATCAACGACGATGCGGTTACCATCAAGTCGATCGAGTGCGCCATCATTGATAAGGGCTGGGAAGAAGGCTGGATAAAGCCCGAACCGGCGGCGCACAAGACCGGGAAGACCGTTGCCGTGATCGGCTCCGGTCCGGCCGGCTTGGCCGCAGCACAGCAACTGGCCCGCGCCGGTCATGCCGTGACCCTGTTTGAAAAGGCCGACCGCATCGGCGGCTTGCTCCGTTATGGCATCCCCGATTTCAAGCTCGACAAGGGCGTGATCGATCGCCGCATGGCGCAGATGCAGGCGGAGGGCGTGACTTTCCGGCCCGGCATCAATGTCGGAGTCGACCTACCGGCGGCCGAATTGCTGAAGGGCTTCGACGCGGTGGTACTGGCCGGCGGCTCGGAACATCCGCGCGACTTGCCGGTTCCCGGACGGGAGTTGACCGGCGTCCACTTCGCGATGGAGTTCCTGACCCAACAGAATAAGCGCAATGCCGGCGACACCGTGCCGACCGACCAGCGCATTACCGCGCGCGGAAAGCATGTGATCGTGATCGGCGGCGGCGACACCGGGTCCGATTGCATCGGCACCTCGATTCGGCAGGGCGCGGCTTCGGTAACCCAGCTTGAAATCATGCCGAGACCGCCCGAAAAGGAAGACCGGCAGCTGACATGGCCGCGCTGGCCCAACAAGCTGCGCACCTCGACCTCGCACGAGGAGGGCTGCGCCAGGGATTGGGCGGTCGCCACCAAGTCGTTCGGTTGTAGCAATGGAAAGCTGAACGCGCTTAACGGCATTCGGCTCGACTGGAGTACCGGCAAGCCGGTCGAAATCGCCGGTAGCGAGTTCAGCCTGAAGGCTGATCTTGTCCTGCTGGCGATGGGCTTTATTCACCCGATCCGCGAGGGCCTGTTAAGCCAGCTTGGCGTTACGCTGGAGCGCAACGGCAACGTCAAGGCGAATACCGGCAACTATCGCACCTCGGTTGATAAGGTGTTTGTCGCCGGTGACATGCGACGCGGGCAATCGCTGGTGGTATGGGCAATTCGTGAAGGCCGTCAGGCCGCCCGCTCGGTTGACGAGTTCCTGATGGGCAGCTCCGAACTTCCGCGCTGATTTTTTGCGACATCCCCCTCTCCGCTTTGTTAGCGGAGAGGGGATTATCCGGCGGCTTTAAAATCTTCGAGTTCGCGGACCTGCGTTATCATTGCACTGATTAGTTTTCGGACCGCGTCAGAAGAAAATATTTGTTTAAGAAACGTTTTAAGCTCCTGTTCATTGGCACAAGACTTTATAAAAGTAGGATTGCAGCCAATTATATTGGTAAAATCGACTGAATACATGTCAATACCGTAGCCGAAACAAAAAAACCTTTTCGAATAGCCATCTAGTTTTGGGGAAAATACGGTTAAAGCTAACAAGAAATCTTTTTGATTAAATGGGAAGGGCAATTCTTTCTTATCTGCATTCTCAACAGTTCCAAAGACAGCCCCTCCGGTAATTTTTTGCAGCAGTGCGGCCTGATCGGCAACGATCTTTCTCGGGGATTCCTCGGACAATGGCTCTATCGGTTCCATGCCCCACAAATTTTCACTCATTGACGTACACTCCTCTCAGTTAAGATTGAAACCGAACATGATCGGTAAATGGTCGGATATTTTCGAGTCGGGAATACCTTTGGCAGTTAGCAAGCTTACCCCGCCGATTTTATCGATGATCCGGACATCGTCCTTGACCAACAGCGGACTGAGTTCGGGGCGAACGAGCGCCTGATCGAACAAATTCCAGTAATGCACCACATCATCGTTGTCATGATAATAATAGGTACCACGGGCAGCGCCATCACGAAACGATGCCTTGGCCATCGGATTATAAAACATGCTCCGTTTTTTACTATTCAAAGTTCGTTGCCCCGAAAGCCGCTCGATAACATCAACATGGATCGTGCTATTAAAGGCCCGGAAACTCATCATGCCGTCCTCAAACGGGTTCATGTTGAAGTCTCCGAAGATCACTGTTCTTGCGTGGCCGGATGCCCGCTCAGCCTCTTCAATTCGCTCAACCACATTCTCGGCCATGTCTCGCTGCTTGCCTGCCGAAGCATGAAGCTTGCTCGGCAAGTGAAGCAGGCAAGCGATCACTGGCGTTTGCCCCGGCGGCTTGACTTCAAATATCACAAACCGCTTTTCTTCGACCAAGAGCTTAACAAACATGTTCGGCAGCGTACCGACCAAATGCAAGCCCTGAGCGTCATCAGCGTAAAGTGACCTAAACCTACTGATCCCGCTGCGTCCTTTATTCAACTCGTCGATGATATAACTTGGTGGAAATTGTGACTCGGCCAGCCCGATCAGCTCGACATCCATTGTCGCCGCGACTTTTGCTAAGTGCGGATATACATCGTTATTCAACGTGTTCCAAAACAGAAACCGCATAATGATTACACCGGCTTATTTAAGCGGCACCGCGGCCAGCACGGCTGCGGCATCGCCGCCATCGGCGGGAGGGGATGCGGGTTTGTGGCACAGCGCCTCGCGCGCGGCCAAATAGCGCTCTTTATCCAACCGATACGCCAAATCTATCCGGCCCTGCCGGCCGGCATCGCTTTCGGCGTCACCGCCGGCTTCCTTCGGGGGAAGGTCTTTGTCATCCATATAGGAGGCGACGCGGCTGCTGGCGCGAATGACCCAGAACGCCTCACCCAGGGCGACATATCCGGCCAACATCGGCAGCGCCGAGCCGACCATGTCGCCCACGGTCGAAGGCCCGTAAAACGGCAGCACCAGATAAGGCCCGTCGGGCACCAAACCGGACGAACAGATCGTTTCGCCCAGGTCGCGCGGTTCGGCAATGACGCCCGCCTCGGTTGCGCGGTCGAACACGCCGCCAAAGCCGAAAACCAGATTATACCCAAACCGCTTGGCCGCAATCCCGGCGTTATCGACATCACCGCGGACTAAACTGCTGACCGCCACCACCGGTTCGCTAAGATTCGAAAAGAAGTTAATGACACCGTGACGGACCCCCTCCGGAATAGTTTCCGAAAAGAACCGGCTGGCCCCGTTTGCCGAAGAAACAGTATATTTTTGATTAAAATCGTGCATTGCTTTATTGAATTGCTCCAGCGTGTCAGCATCCGTCCCGGCCGCGGCGCATGGAGCCGGCCGTCCGGTCAGTATGATCAGCAGAAGCAAAAGAATAATTCGGCACTGCAACATGGTCTCGGGCCGGTTTCGTTGTCAAAGGACGATACGGGCGCACTCGGATACGCCCGCTTGACATTCTACCTGAATAACAGTTCAAGTCCAGCGCTTACTTTTGGCGTATAACTATCGAGATATCCCGAAAAACTCTCGGATCAAGCTGAACAGCGGTGGACCGGACGAAGTAACCCCCGGATCGTCCCCACCGTCGCAACGCGCCCGGTTAGCGCGCCGGCGTTGCTCGATGATCGCTCCCAAGCCATCGGCCAGCTCCGGCCGGCGGCGCAGGATCGGCGCCAGCTCCCGATCTGAAATCTCGAACAGAGTGGATTCAGTTGCGGCCACCACGGTCGCACTGCGCGGCGCCCCGGTCAGCAGCGACATTTCGCCGAAGACATCACCGGCGGCCAGCGTTGCAAGAATGCCGTCCTCGCCGCGCACTTCGAGCACGCCCTCGACCACCACGAACAGCGAGCGCCCGGCGGCACCGGCCTCGACCACCACCGCTTCATGATGGACATGGCGCACCTCCAGATTGCCGGCCAGCTCGTCCAAATCCTCGGCATTGAGCGCACGGAACAGCGTAACCTGACCCAACACCCCGACTCGACGCTGATCAAGATCGGTCCCGACCACCCCCGCCCGCGCCAGCATTAAATCGCTGCGACCATGGCGCAACTGGACGCCGCCCAGCCAAAGATGCCGGTGAATGGTGGTAACCACTTGGCTGCGCACCGGCATCATGTGCTCGCCATCGGCAACCCAAAAACGGGCGAGATACCGCAGCCCATGTTCTGTGTAAGCGTCAACATGAACAATCGGCGCGGGCTCGGCCAACACACCGGGCGTCGCCCGTAATGCCGAAAACAACAAATAGCGGGCGCGCTCGGCCGGCACCTCGTAGTCAAGGACCACCGGCACCGAAACTCGAAAATGGCGCTGTGGTTTGCTGTAATTAAGAAACCGACTGTGTGCAATTATTCCGTTGGGCACAACGACCGTAATACCGTCCGTCGTGACCAACCGCGTGGCCCGCCAGTTGATCTCGGTTACTTTACCGAGATCTTTTACCGGCGGAACCTCCAACCAGTCCCCCAGAGTAAACGGCCGCTCCATATTGATACAGATTCCGGCGAACACATCGCTGATCAACTCTCTTAATGAAAAACCCAGTACCGCAACCAACATCCCGGAGGTGGTGATCAGAACGCCGACCGGTTGGTCAAATACGGTCGCCACGATAATTATAATCGCAGCGCCGAACAGGCTGATCGCCACCATGTCGCTGAGCAGGCGCGGCACCGGCCGATCGCCATGATTGACCGCCAACCGGAACAGCCGAGCCCCGACCCAGGCCGCGACCAGCCAGCTTACCGTCGCCGCGCCCTCATGCAGCAAAAGCCGCGAACCGTCACTCAACCAGCGGTTTTCAAGCCCGGTCAACATCGGCGGCAAGGCCAACACGGTCGACACCGTCCACAACAAAGCAGGCAAGAACATGCGACGATAAAGCGGCTTAGCGGACATGGCAGCCAATCCCCGGCTCAAACATCATGAATTTCAACGACACCGGAAAGATTTTTTAACGTCGTACGCATTTTCGGAGTCAGCGCATAACTGCCGGGCACCGCGATTTCGACTTCCCGGAACGCTGCCGTTTCGACCAGAATGCTAATCTTGCCTTTGCCACGGCCGAGTCCGTCAAGTATTGTCTTCAACGCCACCAGCGGTTCGGCCTCGCGCACCAGAATACGGATACCTTCGGCCTCCTTGGCCGCTTCCTCCTCCAGTGATTTGACCTCCTGACAGGTCAGACGCAGCTCTTCGCCCTGGCGCTGAACATCGACCGAGAGCAGCACCGCCTTGCCGGCCTCCATCAGTTCGCGTGCACCGGCCAGAACCTCTTGAAACAGCGTGACTTCGAACACGCCGCTGGCATCCGATAATTGAGCGAAAGCAAAACGGTTGCCACTTCTGGCCGTGCGCTCCTGCCGATTTATGACGATCCCGGCCATGCGATAGCGCGTAATACTGCCACGGTTGAGCTTAGACGGCAGGTCGGCAATCCGCACCACGTCGAGCCGGCGCAGCGGCGCGGCATAGGCATCGAGCGGGTGGGCCGACAGGTAAAAACCGATGGCATCGAATTCATGCTTCAGCTTCTCCAGCGGATCCCAGCGCGTCACACCCTTCGCAAGTTCCGGTTCTTTCAGGGCCGGACCACCGAGCGCGCCGAACAGACTGGTCTGACCGCTGTCCCGTTCGGCGGTGACGGTTTGGCCATAGCGCATCAAGGTTTCGATCGAGGCGACCATACGCGCCCGGTCCGACTCCAGCGCGTCGAAGGCGCCGGCCCGGGTCAGGGTTTCCAACTGACGCTTGTTGACCTGTTTGGTATCGCAACGACGGGCGAAATCGTAAAGGTCTTTATAGAGGCCATTGCGCGTACGTTCTTCAACCAGCGCCTTCATCGCCACCGCCCCTACCCCCTTAACCGCGGCCAGCGCATACCGGATCGCGCGCTCACCGCCGGGCAGAGTTTCGACCGAGAAGATATCGGTTGATTTATTGATATCGGGCGGCAAAAGCTTGATCCCGAGCCGCATCAATTCTTGCCGAAACACGTTAAGCTTATCGGTATTGCCGAGATCGAGCGTCATCGACGCCGCCATGAAGGCGACCGGATGATTGGCCTTTAGCCACGCGGTCTGATAGGCGACCAGGGCATAGGCGGCGGCATGGCTTTTGTTGAACCCATAGCCGGCGAACTTGTTGACCTGATCAAAGATCATGCCGGCCTTGCCCGGCTCGACATCATGGGATTTCTTAGCGCCATCAACGAACAGTTGGCGTTGGGCATCCATCTCGGACT
This sequence comes from Rhodospirillaceae bacterium, assembly GCA_037147415.1. Lineage (GTDB taxonomy): Bacteria > Pseudomonadota > Alphaproteobacteria > Azospirillales > Azospirillaceae > BOG-933. The sequence goes on from JBAWVF010000040.1 coordinate 11,025, forward strand.
GAATCTTCTTACCCATCGCCCGGCGCAGCAAATCGGCACCGCCGAGCGTATAGCCCGACAACACCTGTGCAATCTGCATCACCTGTTCCTGATAAATCATGATGCCGAAGGTTTCTTTCAAAATACCTTCGAGCGAGGGGTGCAGATAATCGGGCGCTTCCTCTCCGTTTTTAACCTTGATGTATTTCGGAATATTGTCCATCGGGCCGGGCCGATAGAGCGCGACCAGCGCGATGATGTCCTCGAACCGATTAGGCTTGAGCCGGCGCAGCACGTCGCGCATGCCCGAACTTTCCAACTGGAACACGCCGGTCGATTCAGCCCGGCTCAGCATGTCGTAGGTTTTCTTGTCGTCGAACGGCAGGGTCGAGATATCGATCGCCTGCCCGGTGAACTCGACCGCCTTTTGAATCACGGTCAAGGTCTTCAAGCCAAGAAAGTCATATTTAACCAGCCCGGCCTGTTCGACATATTTCATGTTGAACTGGGTCACCGGCATGTCGGAGCGCGGGTCGCGATAGAGCGGCACCAGTTGTTCAAGCGGGCGATCGCCGATCACCACGCCGGCGGCATGGGTCGAGGCATGGCGATAAAGCCCCTCCAGCTTCATCGCGATCGCCATCATGCGGGCGACGTTGGGATCATCGTCTCGGTGAGATTGAAGCTGCGGCTCGCCGTCGATCGCCTCTTTCAGCGTGACCGGATTGGCCGGATTATTGGGTACCAGCTTGCAAATCCGATCAACCTGACCGAGCGGCAATTGCAGCACGCGCCCGACATCGCGCAGCACCGCACGGGCCTGCAACTTACCAAAGGTGATGATCTGGGCCACCCGCTCCTTGCCATAACGGTGCTGAACATAGCGAATGACTTCGTCGCGGCGGTCCTGGCAAAAGTCGATGTCAAAGTCGGGCATCGACACGCGCTCGGGATTCAAAAACCGCTCGAACAGCAATCCGAAGCGCAGCGGATCGAGATCGGTAATGGTCAGCGCCCACGCCACCACCGAGCCGGCGCCCGAACCGCGTCCCGGCCCGACCGGAATCCCTTGATCCTTCGTCCATTTGATGAAGTCGGCCACGATCAAAAAGTAGCCGGGGAATTTCATCGTCTCGATCACGTTTAATTCGAAATCGAGACGATCCCTGTATTCCTTTAATCGTTCCGGTATAAGATCAAGTTTTTCAAGGCGGGCCTCAAGCCCGGCCCGAGCACGCAAACGCAACTCCTCCGCCTCGCCGCGGCCGGACGCGACCGCATCGGGAAATGGTGGCAAAATCGGCTTGATCGGTTTCAGCAAATAAGAGCAGCGCTGCGCGATCACCAGGGTATTATCGACCGCCTCGGGCAGATCGGCGAACAGCGCGCGCATCTCGGCCGCCGACTTGAAGCGATGATCGACCGTGACCCGGCGGCGCTCGGTCTCGGCCACATAGCGGCTTTCGGCGATGCACAGCAGCGCGTCGTGCGCCTCGAACATTGCGGCGTCTGAGAAAAAGCAATCGTTGGTGGCAACCAGCGGCAGGTCGAATTCATAGGCCAGCTCGATCACTGCCGGCTCGATCCGGTCCTCCAACGCGCCGAGGCCGCTGATATCGTCTCCGCCCTCGCCGTGGCGCATCAGTTCGACATAAAGCCGGCCGGGGAAGAGCGCGATCAACCTCTCCAAAGCTTTGCGCGCTTCCGGCGCCTGCCCGGCCGCCAGCGCCCGGCCGACCGGCCCGGCCGGTCCGCCGGTCAGGGCAATCAGCCCGTCCGAGCACCCTTCCAGATCGCGCAAGGATACCTGCGGCGTCTCGGTGCCGACAGTATCGATATAGGCCTTGGAGACCAGTTTCATGAGATTGGCGTAGCCGGTCTCGTTCTGGACCAGTAACACCAGATGATCGGGTAGGGCCGGCTTGCCGACCGCCGGACCCGACCCCTGGCGCGCATCGGCGTTGCGAATATTGAGCTGGCAACCGATGATCGGCTGAACCCCGGCATCGGCCGCCGCCAGCGAGAATTCCAGCGCGCCGAACATATTGCCGGAATCGGTGACCGCAACCGCCGGCATCGCGTGTTTTTGGCAGAGCTTAACCAGCTCTTTGGTCTTGATCGCGCCTTCGGAGAGCGAATAGGCCGAATGAACGCGCAGATGGATGAAATCAGCGTGCGGCATGGCAGCCGTCACGAGGCACGGCGCGCAAACCCGACATCCTGAGCCAGTTGATCGATCCGGCCATCAAGACGACCGATTTCCCGCAAGCGAACGCCGGCGAGCATTTCCTTGACCTGCTGCTGTTCTCCGGCGACCCGGTCGAGTGTCGGTTCCATCCGGTCAAGCCGTGGCTCCATCCGGTCAAGCCGCTGTTCAACCCCGTCAAGCCGCTGCTCGATCCGGTCCAGCCGCCGGCCGTGCTCTCGTTGCGTGGTCAGCACCTCGTCCAGTTTGGAGGCCATACTGCCGAGCACGGCGCGCAATTCATCGTCCATGGTCGCTCTCCGCGTAGTCTCGCAGAAGTATCCTCCGCCGGCCGCAGCCTGTCAATGCGACCGATCGGGCCGGGGCGGAACGCCGGGGGCCGAATAGGCCGTGCAAACCGCGTCCCCGCCGAAGCCGGCAAACACGATGGAACGCAGACCGGTGCCCGAGTGCAGGCGCGTGACCGGACCGACGGTCTCGATGCTCTGCACGTCCCGTTCATTCAGGATTTCACGGCCGTTTTGCCAGCACACGACGGTATAGGGCGCCTCGTCGCGCAAATGCACCACCGGCCGGTCGGTATTTTCGGCACGAACCGATGACGGTCCGGCCGCGATCATCCCGACCGCAAGCAGCCCCGCGATCCCTGTCAGCATGTTCATCGGCTTATCTCCCCCGCACGGACGGTCGCCAGCACCGCGCTGGCGACCGGGAGGTGAGAAGTCGCTACGCGAACGACTGCGGCACTCTTTGGCCGGGAAGGCCTGGACATACAATGCCGCCTCCCGGTCATGACCCATGACGGGAGTGCGGCACCGTTTCGGACGGCGCCGGCCGCGCGTAGCAGGGTTCTCACACCCCGGCGCGGCTGTAGACACCGCGCACCGCCCATCAAACTCCCCGGGAACGGAACTGTCAAGCGCAGCCGCAAGGCCCTTATTGTCGGGGATTTCAGGAATTTGCGCGGAAGACCGGTTGACAGTCGCGCATTCGGCCTTGATAGTGTGCCTTTTTCTCGACGGCCCTTTGCTGGCGATGGCCCCGGGGCCTTTCAGGGGAGCGGTGTTCGTGATTTCAGCGGTGATGCCTACCTACGCCCGCGCCGACGTCGTTTTCGAGCGGGGCGAGGGGGCGTATTTATTCGATTCCTCCGGCCGGCGTTACCTGGATTTCCATGGCGGCGTCGCGGTGAATTCGCTTGGACATGCTCATCCCCGCTTGCTTGCCGCCCTGACCGAACAAGCGGGCAAGGTCTGGCATACCTCCAACCTGTTCCGCAGCGCCGGGCAAGAGAAACTGGCCGCGCGACTGGTCGAAAACAGCTTTGCCGACACGGCGTTCTTCTGTAATTCCGGGGCGGAAGCCTGGGAATGCGGGCTTAAACTTATCCGTAAATACTTCCACGACAGCGGAGAGCCGGGACGCTATCGGGTGATCACCTGTGGCGGCGGCTTTCACGGCCGGACCATGGCGGCGATCTCGGCCGCGCGTCAGGAAAAGCTGGTCAAGGGCTTCGGCCCGCTGCTCGAGGGCTTTGATCAGGTGCCGTTCGGCAATCTGAATGAGCTTCGCGCCGCCATCACCGATGAAACCGCGGCCATTTGTGTCGAGCCGGTGCAGGGCGAAGGCGGCATCCATGTCGGCGACCTCGAGTATCTGCGCGGGCTGCGCGCCACCGCCGATGAATTCGGCCTGCTGCTTTATTTCGACGAGGTGCAAACCGGCATCGGCCGCACCGGCACCTTGTTTGCCTATGAGCATGCCGGCATTGCGCCCGACGTGATGTGTCTGGCCAAGGGCCTGGGCGGCGGCTTTCCGGTCGGCGCCTGCCTTGCCACCGAACGCGCCGCGCTCGGCATGGGACCCGGCACCCATGGCTCCACCTTCGGCGGCAATGCGCTGGCCATGGCGGTCGCCAACGCCGTGCTTGATGTCGTGCTGGAGCCGGGGTTCCTGGCGCATGTGGTCGAGGCGGGGAACTTACTCGCCCGGCGGCTCGAGTCCCTGGTCGGCCGTCACCCGACAGTCTTTGATGAAGAAGTGCGCGGCATCGGCCTGATGCGCGGCCTTAAAGTGCTGCCGCCCAACAACCTCGTGATCGATGCCTTGCGCGCGAACGGCCTGCTGTTGGTTCCGGCCAGCGACAATGTCGTCCGCATGCTGCCGCCGCTGATCGTCGGGCCGGCGGAAATCGAGGCTGCGGTCGAAATCCTCGATCGCACCGCGAGCGAGATGACCAAAGGGCAGGCGTCATGACCGGGAACCTGCGCCACTTCCTCGACATTGATCTTCTGGACAAGGCGACGCTGCGCCGGATCCTGGATAATGGGCTCGCCTATAAGCGCAAACAGCTGACCGGGCGGCCGTTGATCGACAAAACGCTGGCGCTGATTTTCGAGAAACCCTCGACCCGAACCCGGGTCTCGTTCGAAATCGGCATGCGCCAGCTTGGCGGCGATGTGGTCGTGCTTGATTCCCATGGCTCGCAGCTCGGACGCGGCGAGACGGTCGGCGACACGGCGCGGGTATTATCCCGCTATGTCGATGCCATCATGATCCGCACCGACGATGCCGCCAAGCTGAACGAGTTGGTTGAACATGGCAATATTCCGATCATCAACGGCCTGACCGATCGGACCCACCCGTGCCAGATCATGGCCGATATCATGACTTTCGAAGAGCATCGGGGCTCGATTACCGGCCGGGTCATCGCCTGGAGCGGCGACGGCAACAATGTCGCCAATAGCTGGATTCAGGCCGCAGCCCGGTTCGATTTCGAATTGCGGCTGGCCTGCCCCGACAGTCTGATGCCGCTGCAAGTCCTGGTTGACCGGGCACGGGCCGAAGGCGCCAGGGTTTCGTTCATGCCCGACCCGCAAAGCGCGGTGCGCGATGCCGACTGCGTGGTTACCGACACCTGGGTTTCGATGAATCATCAAGACCGCAGCCGCCGTATCGATATCTTAGCGCCCTACCGCGTTGACGGGGCGTTGATGGCCTTGGCCAAGCCCGACGCTCTGTTCATGCACTGCCTGCCCGCCCATCGCGGTGAAGAGGTCACGGACGGGGTGATCGACGGGCCGCACTCGGTGGTCTGGGACGAAGCCGAAAATCGGCTCCATATTCAAAAGGCGATTCTGGCCTGGTGTTTGGCGGAATAGGGATGTCTGATCACGTTCTCCCGTTTCAGACCGAATCCTCGCATCTGCGCGGCCGTCTGGTCCGTCTCGGCCCGTTGCTGGATGAAATTCTCGGCCGTCACGACTACCCCGAGCCGGTGCGCCGACTGCTTGCCGAAACCGTGACGCTGGCGGCCGCGCTGGCCGCAATCCTTAAATATGATGGCGTCTTCACGCTCCAGATCAAAGGCGACGGCCCGATCAATCTGATTGTCGCCGATGTGGTTGGCCACAGCGACTCCACCATCCGAACCATTCGCGGTTATGCCCGCTATGACGAAGACGCTTTGGCCGAGGCCGCATCGGAGTCCGGGCTTGCCCTGATCGGAGAAGGCTGGCTTGCCTTTACGGTCGATCAGGGACCGGATACCGAGCGCTATCAAGGCATCGTCGCTCTGTCCGGCGAGTCCCTGGCCGATTGCGTGCGCCACTATTTCAATCAATCGGAGCAGCTTCCGACCGGAATCATCGTGGCGATCGGCGACACCGACGGCTGGTCGGGCACGGCTCTGCTGTTGCAACGCCTGCCCTCGGCAAATGATGAAACCATCTTGGAAAGCGATAGCCGGGAAGATGACTGGCGCCGCGCCATGGTGCTGATGAGCACGCTGACCCCGGCGGAAATGCTTGATCCTGCCCTGCCTGGGGAGGATCTACTCTTTCGTCTGTTCCATGAGGACGGCGTCAGAGTCTTTCACACCAACGGTTTGGTTGCCGGCTGCCGCTGTTCGTACGAGCGGGTGTCCACCGTGCTGCGCTCGCTCGACCGGGCCGAGGTTGAATCGCTGCGCGACAATGGCGAAGTGGTCGTAACCTGTGAGTTTTGTAACGCCCGTTACACGTTCGACGACACGAAATTGGCCGAACTTTTCGGCGATGAGGCCCCATGACCGAGCAACTCGATTTCGACATGATCACCATCGGCGCCGGTTCGGGCGGGGTCGCCTCCAGCCGCCGAGCCGCCTCTTACGGCGCCAAGGTCGCGATCTTCGAAGACAGTCGAGTGGGCGGCACTTGTGTCATCCGCGGCTGCGTCCCGAAAAAGCTGTTGATGTATGGCGGCCAATTTCGCGATTTCTTTGAAGATGCCGGCGGTTATGGCTGGACGCTGGGGGAGACGCCCGCCTTCAACTGGCCGACCCTGATTGCACGCAAGAATGCCGAGATCGACCGGCTGAACGGTATTTATATCGACATGCTGGGCAAGGCCGGAGTCACTCTGGTGCAGCACCGCGCCCGGCTGGTCGGGCCCGGTACCGTCGAGGCCGGCGGCACGCTTTATCGTGCCAAAACCATTTTAATTGCGACCGGTGGCCGTCCGACCAAACTGCCGATCCCCGGGATCGAGCATGCCATCACCTCCGACGACTTGCTGGAGCTGCCCACACTACCGGGACGGTTACTGGTGATCGGCGGCGGCTATATCGGAATCGAGTTCGCCTCGATCTGCCGGGCCATGGGAGCCGAAGTCGAAATCGTGATCCGGGGCGAGCACATTCTGAACGGCTTCGATGATGATATCCGAACGGCGCTGGAGGTCGAAATGCGCCGCCGCGGGATCGTGACTCACTCCGGGATTCATCCGATGGCGCTGGAAAAGCTCGGCCGGGGCGGCCTGCGCCTGACCGGGCGCAAAGGACAGATATTCGACGCGGATCAGGTGTTGTGTGCGACCGGGCGTCATCCGAATATCGCCGGGCTGGGCTTGGACCAGGCGGGCGTTGCCACCACCCGGGACGGTGCGATCATCGTCGGCGAGGGTTCACGCACGTCGGTCCCCGGCATTTACGCGGTCGGCGACGTCACCAACCGCATGAATTTGACCCCGGTTGCGATCGCCGAAGGCCGCGCGTTGGCCGAAACCCTGTTCAACGCCAACCCGATGCAGGTCAATTACGACAATGTCCCGACCGCGGTGTTCAGTACCCCGGCAATCGGCACCGTCGGCCTGTCCGAGCAGCAGGCGCGCGCGCGCGGCTTGAAAATCGACATCTACCGCACCGGCTTCCGCCCGATGAAACACACCTTATCGGGCCGGGAGGAGCGGGTGCTGATCAAGCTGGTGGTTGAACAGGGGTCCGAGCGCGTGCTTGGCTGTCACATGCTCGGCAATGACGGCCCCGAAATCGTGCAGGGCTTGGCGGTGGCGCTGAACTGCGGCGCGACCAAAGCGGATTTTGACCGGACCATCGGGCTTCATCCCTCTGCCGCCGAAGAATTCGTAACGCTACGGGAAAAGGTCTCAGTTTGATAATGTTGTATGCACCGCCGCCTGTGCATGCAATCGCAGTCAGCTCCCCAAACCATGCTTAAACATTAGTATTTGATTGAACCTGTTCAATTATTATGTATAGTGGCGTCCATCCCCTCCCGACCATACAGAGGCCATGATGGAACGCGCGTCGAGCACGCTTACACCCGAACTGTCCGACGAGTACGATACTCTGTGGGCCGGAATGGTGATACGGGCGGAAAAACAGCCGGAGGCTGACGCCCTGGTTAATGCCATCATTAAAAACCAGGCCCGTTATGAAAAATTAAGCCTGAGAACCGGGATACCCTGGCCGCTGATCGCCATGCTGCATAATATGGAATGCGGCCTGAGCTTCAAAAAGCATCTGCACAACGGGGATCCGCTGTCAGCCAAAACCGTCAATGTTCCGGCCGGTCGCCCGAAGAACTGGGATCCGGCTACCATGGACTGGGACGACAGCGCCGCCGACGCGCTGACCGAAATCGCAAAGCAGGAAAAATGGACACTGGCCGCGATGGCTTTTTCGGCCGAGCGCTATAACGGCTGGGGCTATCGTAAACACAATGTCTGGACCCCGTATCTGTGGAGCTTCAGCAACAATTACCGCAGCGGTAAATTCGTCAAAGACGGTGTGTGGTCCGACACCGCGATCAGCAACCAATGCGGCTTTATGGTCCTGTTGCGCCGGATGATCGAGCGCGGCATTGTCGCGCTTGAAGCCTCAACCGTCTCAACCACCTCAACCGCCGCACCGGCGCAGCCTGCGTCAGCCCCCGCTTCCGAGCCGGTTTCGAAGAATGAAGCACCGCCGCCCTATCCCGGCCGGGTCATTCGTCAGGGCTCAAAATTGAGCGACTCCGTCAAGGCGGTTCAAGACCGCCTGAACGCGACCGGGTGCGGCCCGATTGAGACCGATGGCCGGTTCGGGTCCGATACGGAAAATGCGGTCAAGCTCTTTCAATCCCGCTTCGATGATGTGGATGATCGCGAGTTAACGGTCGACGGGTTGGTCGGCCTGAATACCTGGCAAGCCTTGTTCGGTCGTTCGACCTCCACCCCGGACGCGAACACGACGACGGAGCGCGGCGATTTGTGCACCGATGCCCTCGAAGTGGCCCGTAGCCAGATCGGGGTTAGCGAGCAACCGCCCGGCTCCAACCGGGGACCGCAAGTTGACGCTTACTTGAGGGCGGTCGGCCTGGATCCGGCGGGCAATGGCACGGATGGTTACGCCTGGTGTGTCGCCTTCATCTATTGGTGTTTTGAGCAGGCGGCCGAAGCACGCGACGTTCATAACCCGTTGCCGAGAACCGCCAGTGTAATCCAGTTGTGGAATAAGGCCGGTGAGGAAGGCTTCACCAGAGTCACCGCCGCCGAAGCATGCGCCAATCCGGGGCTGATCGAACCCGGCATGGTGTTTTTCCTCAGTACCGGCGGCGGCTTCGGTCATGCCGGACTGGTAATCTCCCGCACCGATACCGTACTCGACACCATCGAGGGCAACACCAACACCGCCGGCTCCCGTGAAGGCATCGGGGTGTTCCGCAAGTCGAGCCGGCGCCTGACCAACGCCGCGCTGCTCGGTTTTGTTTGGTTTGATAAGTGATAACGGGCTTCGGACCCCCGATTACCACGCCAGTCGAGGCAGCACCGCGATGGGGCTGGCCTCGGCGCCGGCAAGAACTTCGGCCAGCCGCCCTGGGTCGGGCGGTTCGCCCCAACGACTGCCCAACCGGCTGCACAGAATCCCGCCGGAGACCAGCACCGCATCGATACCGGCCCCGATCGCCCCGCTGACATCGGTGTGCAACGTATCGCCGAGCGCAACGATCCGCCGTCGATCGGCAATCCCGAGCAAATCGAAGCAGCGCTGATAAACCGAAGCGTGTGGCTTGCCGTGGTAGCGCACCTCGCCGCCCAATTCCCGATAGCGCTGCGCCACCGCGCCCGCACAGGTGACGACCCGGGTGCCGATCATCACCTCAATATCGGGATTGGCGCAAACCATCGGCAGACTGCGCCGGACGCAAGCCTCCAGCACCGGCCCGTAATCAAGCGGCGTGTCGTCATAGGTCGACGGCCCGGTGTTCAAGATAAAGGCGGCCCGCTCCGGATCATCAACCCGGTCAATCCGGGGCAAGTCGCTGAACACTTCCCGATCGCGCTCAGGACCGAGATGCAGGCAGGTGGTGCCAAGCCGGGCATGCCACGGGTCGGACGGCCGGGATAGCGCCTCGTACGTCGCCTCGCCCGAAGTCATCAAGTGATGATAATGGGCCGACGAAATGCCCATTTCAGCCAGCAACCGCGCCACCGATCCGATTCGGCGCGGCGCGTTCGACAGCAGACAGATGCGTTTGCCGGCAGCACGGAGCCGCTCAAGACAGTCCAGCGCCCCCGGATAAGGCCGCTCGCCATCGTGAAGCACCCCCCACAAATCCAAAATATAGCCGTCATAACGGCCGGTCAGGGTGGATAGGCCGGGAATAATCATACGAGGCGACGACTCAGCCGGGGTTCACCGAACAAAAAGCCCTGAGCTGACGTAATCCCGAGCGCCTCGGCCTCGTGAAGCTGTTGCTCGGTCTCAATCTTTTCGGCAATAAGTTCCACTGAATGTCCGCCCGGTCGCCGGGTCAGGTCAAGCATGCCGGCGCTTCGCTCGGCCGAAGATAAATGAGCGACTTTGAGTTTAACGAACTTGATCTTGTGCTCATGCAATAGGGCCGCATCCATGTCGAAATGTTCGACCCGATCCATGGAAAACCGAAAGCCGCTATTCCCGAGTTCTGAAACAACGCCGACCGCTGCCTGCAATTCAGGCAGAAGATCGGTCTGGCTCAGTTCGAACACCAGCTTACCATGAAGGTTTTGCGAATCACCACCAAGAAACCGATTCAGAAAGCTCTGGTCGCTCAAAGTTCGGGCAGAAAGATTGCAAAAGAAATTAACCGCATGATGACGGCGATCCGTCTCTCGAATTAACGAAATAACACTATTGATCATCATGAGATCAAGCGCTGTTATCAGTTGTTCCCGCTCGGCAATCGCTAAGTAGCGGTCCGGCAAGATCAAAGAACCATCTTGCTGGCGGATCCGTGACAAAGCTTCATAGCCTCGGTGCTTGCGGCCGGGCAAACTAACCACAGGCTGTAAAAAGCATTCAACCCGTCGGTCGTTAAGCGCAGCGCGTAATATCGAGACCATATCACTATCGTCTTCGACCGCTATTGCCGCCGTGTCGGGTGACATGACGGCCGATTGCACCGGGTGAGCGGGTGTATATATCGCAGGATCCGGGGCCATTGCCCGACCGTGAACCTGTGAATGAACTTCAGCGGTGTCATGCCCGTTTGAAGCCGGGTCGGGTCGGTGCTTAAGTTGTTGGCGCGTATGCAGAACCATTTCAACAAGCTCTTCATAAGCCTGCCGCATGCGAACCAACCGCTCCGTGTTTTTGCGCTCGGCGGAAAGGCGGGCTACCACCTCGTGAAGCAAGCCGCCGGCGAGAACCACCTGCCCCGCGGCCAGAATCACGACCACGGTATCGATTTTCGGTCGAAACACGACTAGCAGCAAGGCGGTCACCGCCGCCAAGGCCAAGTAACCCATCCCGAAGATAATATGACCCAACCGTCGCAACTGCATCCCGGTCCCTCCGACCGGTTTCAAGACCGCACCCGCTTCCGGCAGCGCTTTCAACCGATCAACAATCCATCCGGGCCGACAGTCACCGGCACGGTGCGACCATCTTCAATCACACCCGAAAGAATGCGCGTCGCAAGCGGATTCTGCAACTCGCGTTGAATAACCCGTTTCAAGGGACGGGCGCCGTAGACCGGATCATACCCGGCATCGCCAAGCCAAGTCAGCGCGGCATCATCAATTTGAAGTGTGATGTTCCGGCTAGACAGCATTTTGTGCAGCTGTGCCAGTTGAATCTCGACAATGCGAGTCATCTGGGCCCGAGTTAAGCGATGGAATAACAGAATATCATCGATCCGATTCAGGAACTCCGGCCGACAGGCTTGGCGCACGACGTCCATCACCGCCTCTCGGACCAAGGCCGAGTCCTGTCCTTCGGTCTGACTTGCCAGAATTTCACTGCCGAGATTAGACGTCATCACAATCAGGCAGTTCCGGAAATCGACCGTGCGTCCCTGACCGTCGGTCAAGCGGCCATCGTCAAGCACCTGGAGCAGCACGTTGAAAACATCGGAATGCGCCTTTTCAATCTCGTCGAACAGCACGACTTGATAAGGCCGACGCCGCACCGCTTCAGTCAGCGCACCGCCCTCGTCATAACCGACATAGCCGGGCGGAGCGCCGATCATTCTGGAAACGGAATGTTTTTCCATATATTCCGACATATCGAGCCGGACCATCGCCTGCTCGTCATCGAACAAAAATTCCGCCAAAGCCTTGGTCAGTTCGGTCTTGCCGACCCCGGTCGGCCCGAGAAACATGAACGATCCGATCGGCCGATTCGGATCCTGTAACCCGGCCCGTGCCCGGCGCACCGCATCGGAAACCGCCGCGATCGCATCTTCCTGCCCGACCACGCGGCGGCCGAGTCGTTGTTCCATTTGCAGCAGCTTTTCCCGCTCGCCCGCCAGCATCTTGTCAACCGGAATGCCGGTCCAACGACTGACCACCGCGGCAATATCGCTATCACGCACCTCTTCGTTGAGCATGCGGTGCTCGGCCGCCTGTTCCGCGGATTTAAGCTTTTGTTCCAGGTCCGGAATGACCCCATAGGTCAACTCGCCGGCCTTGGCCCAGTCGCCAACCCGTTGCGCCTGTTCTAGCGTCGCCCGGGCTTGCTCCAACTGCTCCTTGGTCTTTTGCGCGCTGTTTAACTGGGTCTTTTCGGCTTGCCAACGTTCTGTCAGGGCACCTGATTTTCGCTCCAACTCCTCCAATTCACTCTCGAGCCGAATCAGTCGATCGCGGGAGGCAATGTCGCTTTCCTTTTTCAGCGCCTCGCGTTCAATTTTAAGCTGTATAATGCGGCGGTCAAGTTCGTCGATTTCTTCGGGTTTGCTGTCGACCACCATGCGCAAGCGAGAGCCCGCCTCGTCGATCAGATCAATCGCCTTGTCGGGCAGAAAACGGTCGGTGATGTAGCGATGAGATAATGTCGCAGCCGAAACGATGGCGCTGTCCGTGATGCGGACGCCATGATGCAGCTCATATTTCTCCTTCAGACCGCGCAAAATCGATATGGTGTCCTCGACACCGGGCTCGGCCACGAACACCGGCTGGAATCGCCGGGCCAGCGCCGCGTCTTTTTCGACATGCTTTCGGTATTCGTCCAAAGTCGTTGCGCCTACGCAATGAAGCTCGCCGCGCGCCAAAGCCGGCTTCAGCATGTTGGAGGCGTCCATGGCGCCTTCCGCCTTGCCGGCCCCGACCAGGGTGTGCAGTTCATCGATAAAGACGATAATTTCGCCGGCCGCGGCCTGGATTTCCTGAAGAACCGCTTTCAGCCTTTCCTCGAACTCGCCACGAAACTTAGCGCCCGCGACCAGAGCACCGAGATCAAGCGACAATAACTTGCGCTTCTTCAGCCCTTCTGGCACGTCGCCATTGACAATACGCTGCGCCAATCCTTCAACGATTGCGGTCTTACCGACGCCGGGCTCCCCGATCAGCACGGGATTGTTCTTGGTCCGCCGCGCTAAAACTTGAATGCAACGCCGAATTTCTTCATCCCGCCCGATCACCGGGTCAAGTTTACCGTCTCGTGCGGCCCGGGTCAGATCGCGCGCATATTTCTTCAGCGCATCATAGCCTTGCTCGGCGGTGGCGCTATCGGCGGTGCGGCCCTTGCGCAGATCGATGATCGCCTTATTCAGCGCTTGAGGCTTTACCCCCGCTCCCGCCAACACTCGTTGACCGGGCGAGCCATGAGCCAGCGCCAGCGCCAAGAGCAAGGTCTCGACCGTGACAAAGCTGTCACCGGCCTTTTGACCGAGCTTTTCAGCCTGCTCGAACAGACGAACCAGTTCTGCGCTCAGATAAGTCTGACCGGCTCCGGCGCCCTCGACTTTCGGCAGGCGATCGAGTTCCGCGTCACAGGCCGATAGAGCCTCGTCGGGATTGCCGCCTGCGGTCCGAATTAGCTCGGCGGCCAAGCCTTCCTTGTCATCCAGCAAACACTTCAAAAGGTGCAAGGGCACAAGCTGCTGATGGCCGCTCCGCTGCGCCAATCCCTGCGCCGCCTGAATGAACCCACGAGAGCGTTCGGTAAATTTTTCGAAATCCATGAAACTGCGCTCCGGAAGAATGCCGTCGCAAATATGGTTAGAAAACCACGGGTTACAAGAGTGACAATCGCAACAGTGTGACAGGAGGTATCCGCCGGTCCGCAAGGTCCGAAACACAGACTGTATTTTTCGCTTGACGTCATAGGATTATCATCATACAACGATCCTATCAACACCCGAGCTGCGCCTTGAACCCGCCGCTCCGTTGAGTCTGAAGTTTCCTCCCTGACTGACCAAACTTAGGGCGGGTTGCCTGGATAACCGGAGACACATTGTCGTATCCGGCCCGGCGGCCCGCCCTTTTCTTTGCGCGTGCCCACGGCCGGTTATGGATACTTGTCCTTTATAAGACAGCAATCCGACCGATAACCGGGAGCGGCCCGGCGCTTTCGCCCCGATTTCACCCCGCAACCGAAGCGAAGGGTTACCCCCGATGTCCACCTCTATCCCGCAATCTTTCATCAAGCAATTCGAAAGCGAAGTACACCAAGCCTATCAGCGTCTGGGATCGAAGCTGCGTTCGACCGTGCGTTCGAAATCGAGCGTAATCGGCGCCTCCACCGTGTTCCAGAAGGTCGGCAAAGGCACCGCCAGCACCAAATCGCGCCATGGCGCGGTCCCGGTGATGAATCTCGACCACACCCCGATCGAATGCACGCTGGCCGATTATTATGCCGGTGATTGGGTTGACCGGCTCGACGAACTCAAAACCAATCTTGATGAACGCAGCGTTATCGCCAATGCCGGCGCGTATGCGCTGGGCCGCAAGACCGACGAGCTGATTATCACCCAGCTTAACACCAACACCAACTTTGCCGGCGCCAACACCGACGGCCTGACCAAGGACAAGGTTTTGACCGCGTTCGAAATGCTGGGCGCGGCCGACGTCCCGGACGATGGTCAGCGTTATGCCATCGTCGGCTGGAAGCAGTGGAGCCAGTTGCTCGGCATCGCCGAGTTCGCTAACGCCGATTATGTCGGCCCCGACCAGCTGCCCTGGCAAGGCACCCAGGCCAAGCACTGGCTCGGCACGCTGTGGTTGCCCCACTCCGGCCTCACCGCCAGCGCGGGCGTCCGCCTCTGTCACTGGTATCATACCAACCGCAAAAAGTCTTCATGCAACAGCCCAATTCCGAGAAGCAAT
>JBAWVF010000041.1:0-25938 GCA_037147415.1 Rhodospirillaceae bacterium
CAATTCTGGTCGCGGTCGGCGCCGATCCGATGCCCGACGCGGTCAACGACTACAAATTGCCGACGCTGGCACAAGCGATCCACAAGAATCTGGCGGGTTGGGCCGACGGGTCGGCTTTGAAACAGGTGTTATCAAGTCTCAGGGCGGCGCCGAAGCCGGCCGATTTAAAGGCGCCACAGGCGCCAACCGAGCCGCCGAAACCGACCCCCTCGGTATCCACCAACCCTGACAGGGTGACTCACGGATAAGCATGGTGAAGACGAGATTTCCGCACCGGGCGCTGGCCGGGCTGTTAACGCTAATGCTGTCGGCGCTTTGTGCCGGTCCCGCTTCTGCTGCCGATCCGGCGCCGGTCGGCAATGCACCGGCAACCCAGGCGCGCGCGCTGATCCGATCCAAGTTTCAGGCAACCTTATCAAGTGAAATTGCCGGCCGCGTGCTTAAGATGCCGGTGCGCGAGGGCGAATCATTCCGTAAAGGCGACAAACTGGTTGAATTTGATTGTAATTGGTACATGGCCAGTCAGCAATCCGCCCGAGCCGCTTTTAACCATGCCGAGGCCAAGTTGGACGGGCTTCAATCGATGGCCGCGCTGCGTTCGGCCGGCGCCATGGATCTGGCGGCCGCCCGGGCCGACGCGGAAAAAGCCCGGGCCGACCTGAAACTGGCTTCGATTACGGTCGATCGCTGCGTTATTTTTGCGCCGTTCAACGGGCGGGTGATCGAGCAAAAAATTCACGCCTTTGAAAGCACCGCCCAAAACACGCCGCTACTGACGGTGCTGGCCGACACTGATCTTGAGGTTTCGCTGGTGGTGCCGGCCGGTTGGCTGGTCTGGCTGAAGCCCGGCCGGACTTTCACCCTCGATGTCGACGAAACCAAAAAAGGCTACAAGGGGCGAATTACCCGGCTGGGCGCACAGATTGACCCGATCAGCCAGACCGTCACCGTATTCGGCGATCTGATCGGACCAACCGACGAACTGGTGGCCGGCATGAGCGGCTCCGCCGGTTTTGAGCCGCCCCCGGAACGTTAAACTCACGTCTGTTCGGACCGCCGCTTTTCCTCATCCAGCAAATCCTTGCGTGACAGCTTGCCGATCATGGTTTTGGGCAATTCATCGCGGAATTCAACCAGCTTCGGCATCTCGATCGGGGACAGCTTGTCCTTGAGAAATGCCAATAATTCCGCCTCGGTTAAGGTCGAATCATCGCCAAGCTTGATGTAAGCTTTCACGGTCTGGCCGCGATAATCGTCGGGCAGGCCGGCAACCACGACCTCTTCAACCGCGGGGTGCAGATAGATCGCCTCCTCGACCGTGCGCGGATAGACGTTGAACCCGCCGCACAGGATCAAGTCCTTCAGCCGGTCGACAATATAGGTAAAGCCGTCTTCATCCATGATCCCGACATCGCCGGTGTAAAGTCGGCCATTGCGCAAGATTTTGGCCGTGTCTTCCGGCCGGTTCCAATAGCCCTTCATCAGTTGCGGCCCGCGAATACAGATTTGGCCCCGCTCTCCCGGCGGTAAAACCGTTTCGTCATCATCCAGGCTGACGATTTCGACGACGGCCCCCGGCACCGGCAAACCGACCGAGCCCTCCTTGTACGGCCCGCCCGGCGGGTTGATGCAGGCAACCGGCGAGCATTCCGACAAACCATAGCCTTCGATCAGCACGCAGCCGGCATGACCTTCGAATTGCCGGCGCACATCAAGCGGCAGCGGCGCCCCGCCCGAGATACAGTATTTGATCGAGGATAAATCGTGGTTCGCGCGCTCGGGATGAGCATTGAGCGCCGTATAAATGGTCGGAACCGCCGGAAAAAAGCTCGGCTTCTTGCGATCGATCAGCTCCAACACTTCATCGAGCGTGAAACGGGGCACCAACACGATCTCGCACCCGAGCACGACCGCGGAGTTCAGTGCAACCGTCATGGCAAAGACGTGGAAAAACGGTAACACCGCCAACATGCGCTCGTGGCCGGGATTGGCCCCCGGAAACCAGGAGACGCACTGATATGCATTCGTGGTCAAGGCGGCATGGCTCAGCATCGCACCTTTGGGCGTGCCGGTGGTGCCGCCGGTATATTGCAGCACCGCAATATCCTCGACCGGATCGATCTCAACCGGCTTCGGCCGCCCGGAATTCGCGGTCAGGCCGGAATAACTGAGATGATGCTCGTCATGGGGCACATGCGCCATTTCGGCGCGCTTGACCACCGGGAACATCATGCTTTTGGGAAAAGGCAGGCAATCGGCCATCCGACAGACCACGATCCGCCGCAGCGCCGTCTTTTCAAGCAGCGGCGCCAGCTTGTCGTACAGCACCGACAAATCGAGCGTAAACATGATCGCGGTGCCGCTATCGTCGATCTGGTGCGCCAATTCGCGCTCGGCATATAACGGGTTGAAATTAACCACGGTCGCGCCAGCTTTGAGAATCGCGAAAAAGGCAATCACGTAATAAGGCGTATTGGGCAGGAACAAGCCGACATGATCGCCCTTGCCGATGCCGAGCTTCTGCAAGCCTTCGGCCAGCCGGTCAACCTCGCGTCCGGCCTCGCGGTACGTGGTGTGCTTGTCCATGAAGTCCAGAAAGCGGCCGCTGCCGAAGCGCGTCACCGCCTGTTCAAACAGCTCCGGCAATGAACAGGCGGGCAGTTCGGCATGCCAGTCAACGCCGGCCGGGTAGTGCGCAAGCCAAGGATAGGATTCCGACGCTGTAACGGTGTCAACCATGGCTTTCCTCGCTTATCGGACCGGGAGGTTTGTTCTCCGGAAAGAAAAATTCACTGGTACCTGGAATTCTTCTGCGGGTATTATAAAAGTTGAACCCCATGAGCGGTAATCGACCGCCGACGGGGACCGCCATGGTATTCGCGCGCAGCGCCTCTGTCAAAGGTCGGAACACGGTGTCTCAATTCTCCCGGAACGATGCAACGCCGGTTGATGACGGCGTCCAGCTCAAAGCTCAAGTCAAGTGGTTCAACATTGCCAAGGGCTTTGGTTTTGTTGCCCCGGCCGATGGCTCCCCGGAGGCTTTTCTCCATATCTCGGTGCTCAACCGCGCCGGATTGCACGAGTTGGCCGAGGGCGCGACCATCCTCTGCGAAATCGCCGCCGGGACCAAGGGACCGCAGGTCACCCGCCTGCTCGAAGTGATCGATGCCGGCACCGCAGCCGCCACGGCTCCGACCGGACCGACGATTGATATGGTGGGGACCGTCAAATGGTTCAAAGCCGATAAGGGCTTTGGTTTCGCCACGCCGCAGGATGGCGGCAGGGACATCTTCATCCATAAAAGCGTGCTGCGCCGCTGCGGTCTGGACCGGGTCGAAGCCGGGCAATATGTCCGCATGAAGGTGCTGGAAGCCGCCAAGGGCCGTGAGGCAACCTGGTTAGCGGTGGAATAACCGGCAATCGTCTAAGCGGCGGGTAAAGCCGCCGCAAGCCGGGACAACAGCGCGGGATTGTTCCATTCGGGCTGCCGATCTTCAATAACGACATGGTAGAAGTCGCTTTTCTCGTGCCGAGTCGCGCTAACGCGAATCCAGCGCGGGATCAGCTCGTTATTGAAATCATCAAGTACGGCGGTCGCCAACTGTTCCGCGAGCGGCCACGTCTCCGCCTCCAACGCTTTCAGGTAAACGGCAAAGGAGTCCGAGGTCGGCACCAGACGATCGGGCACGAAGTCCACGATCAACCGGGTGCCGTCGGTCAAGCCTGCCGCCCGCCGTACCATGTAATCATGCCAGGGCGCCGGATTGACTGTTGCGGCCAATCCAGCGCGACGCCCGGCCGGAGATACCAAGACAGGCGTTATAGAAACGGATGGCGTCAACAGATCACGCCTCGCTTTGCTCTTGGTCCTCGTCGGAACCCGCTGCGGTCTCGCCCGGGGCGGACGAATGGACCGGCTTGCCGACCGGGCTCCGGTCTTTCACGTAAGTATCAGCCCAAATGACAGCGTAGGAATGTTCCATAACGACTCTCCGCTTCAGGTTAAGAACCGACAAACCGTGCTATCGTCCGCCGAATTCGTAACCCTATAGTGCCGTCTTTTATTGCGGTTGTGCACTGCAACAATTGCATGGCACCGATTCTACAAAAGCTGAGCATATTCGCGCGACTGTTGCCGATATATTACCGTACGGCCCTCAGTCGGAGCCGGTGAATAACAGTATCGCTGCGGCAACTTCACTAAGCGGAACCTCGCGTTGTGTCCCGCTGGCCAGATGTTTCAAGGTTACGGTGCCGCGTGCCTTCTCATCGCTGCCCATCAATAGCACCACGGGAATGCCGGCCCGATCGGCATATTTCATTTGCTTGCCGATCTTGCCACCTTCGATTTGAACTTCGGTATTGATCCCGGCGGCGCGCAGGGTTGCGGCAATCGCGAAATAATCCGCGGTCAAGCTCGGGTCCAACAAGGCGACCAGAACTCGGGTCGTGCTCTCGCCTTCGCCCGCGATCAGACCGGCTTCAAGCAACCGCGAGAACAGCCGGGTGGCGCCGATCGAGATGCCGACGCCGGGCAATTTCGACTTGGTGTATTGGCTGGCGAGATTGTCATAGCGCCCGCCCGAGCACACGCTGCCCAGTCCGGGCGCCGCGGTCAAGAAGGTCTCGTAGACCGTGCCGGTGTAATAATCGAGTCCGCGCGCCACCGTCAGGTTCAGCCGGAAATTACTCTCGGCGGCACCGAAGGCGCGTAAGCCCTCGACCACGGTGGTCAGTTCAGCCAAACCTTGCCGGAACAGCGGTTGATCACTGTCCAACCCGCGCAACCGGGCCAGCACCGCATCGGTATCTCCGCCCGCCCCGAGCAGATCGAGCAAGCGTGCCCCGGTGTCCGGATCAAGCTTGGCCTCGCCGGCGGTCAGATTGGCGGCAACCACCTCACGCCCGACCTTATCGAGCTTGTCGAGTTCGCGCAGCACCGCGCCCTGTTGTTCCGCCGCCTTGATCCCGAGCACCGACAGCAGCCCGTGCAGCAGCTTGCGATTATTCAAATTGATGACAAAGGCGCCGACCTTCAATTCCCGAAAAACATGGTCGATCACCGCCGGCATTTCGGCGTCATAGTGAAGCGGCAGCGTGTCTTTGCCGATCACGTCGATGTCGCACTGATAGAACTCGCGATAGCGGCCCTTTTGCGCGCGTTCGCCCCGATAAACCCGCTGAATCTGATAGCGCCGGAACGGAAAGGCCAGATCGCGCTCGTGCTCCGCCACATAACGGGCCAACGGCACGGTCAAATCGAAGCGCAATGCCAGTTCCGGCTTGCGGTTTTGCTGAAGCGCCCCGGTGGATTGGACGAAATAGACCTGCTTTTCGGTCTCGCCGCCGCTTTTGGTCAGCAGCACCTCGGCGGTTTCGAACACCGGCGTCTCGATCGGCAGGAAACCGAAGCGCTCATAGCCGCGCCGAATGGTATCAAGCATGCGCTGAAAGGCGATTTGCTGACGCGGCAGCAGTTCCATTACGCCGGGCGGGGTCTTTGCGGTAATCAGGGACATGGTTTCAGCCGGGGTCCGGGGGTCGATACGGGCGCTATGGGTGCCCGCTCCCGGCCGAAAACGCAAGCCCCGGATACCGGCGGTGTTTACGCCTCCAAATCACTTGAATGGCTGCCGCCGGGGGTTTAACACTTCCCTACGCCGCCACAATGCAGTGAGAGCCCAGCCGATGAGCGCGATTACCAACATCATTGCCCGCGAAATCCTGGATAGCCGGGGCAATCCGACCGTTGAAGTCGATGTCACCCTGGAGTCCGGAGCCGAAGGCCGCGCTGCGGTGCCCTCGGGTGCCTCCACCGGCGCTCATGAGGCGAACGAACTGCGCGATGGTGACGCCACGCGCTATAATGGCAAGGGCGTGCTTGCGGCGGTTGAAGCCGTCAACGGCGAAATTTTCGATACCCTGTCCGGCATCGATGCGACCTACCAGATCGCTATCGACCAGATGCTGATCGACCTGGACGGAACCGAGAACAAGAGCCGACTCGGCGCCAATGCCATTCTCGGCGTCAGCCTTGCGGTCGCCAAGGCAGCGGCCGCCGAAGCCAAGCTGCCGCTTTACCGCTATGTCGGCGGCGCCTTCTCCTGCATTCTGCCGGTACCGATGATGAACATCATCAATGGCGGCGCCCATGCCGACAACCCGATCGACATTCAAGAATTCATGATCATGCCGGTGTCGGCCGAAAGCTGCTCCGAAGGCATCCGCATGGGCGCTGAAATCTTCCACTCGTTGAAGAAGAAGCTCAAGGACGCCGGCCACAACACCAATGTCGGCGACGAGGGCGGCTTCGCTCCCAATCTCGGCTCGACCGAGGAAGCGATCGGCTTCGTGCTGAAGGCGATCGAGGCCGCCGGCTACACTCCCGGCGACGATGTGCTGCTGGCGCTGGACGCCGCCTCGACCGAATTCTTCAAGGACGGCAAATATCATCTGACCGGCGAAGGCAAGATTTTGTCGCCCGATCAGATGGTTGAGTATTGGGCCGATTTGACCGCCCGCTTCCCGATCTTTTCGATCGAAGACGGCATGGCGGAAGATGATTGGGACGGCTGGGCCGCCCTGACCCGCGCCTTGGGCAAGAAAATCCAGCTGGTCGGCGACGATCTGTTCGTGACCAATGCCGAACGTCTGGCCGAAGGCATCAAGCGGGGCACCGCCAATTCGATTCTGGTCAAGGTCAACCAGATCGGCACCCTGTCCGAGACGCTGCGGGCGGTCGAAATGGCACACAAGGCCGGGTACACCGCCGTCATGTCGCACCGCTCGGGCGAGACCGAAGATTCGACGATTGCCGATCTGGCGGTTGCGACCAACTGCGGCCAGATCAAAACCGGCTCGCTGTCGCGGTCCGACCGGCTTGCCAAATACAACCAACTGATCCGCATCGAAGAACAGCTGGGCGACTCGGCCTGCTATCCGGGCAAGGACATTCTGCGCGGCTAAGCGTTATGGAGTCCGGGTTTTCGGAAAACTTTCGGAAGCCCGGACCACATCCTCTACCGACAGCGATGCGCGGGACAGCACCCAGTCGGCCGGCGCGGGCTTGACCCCGGTTTTGATCCAGGCAACCAACGCCGACAGCTGATACGACACCAGCGGCGGCACGGCATCGCCGATCTGGCGGTAACGATTGGCCAGCGAGCGACCGGGGAAGTGATAATCAAAGGGAAAGCCCTGAAGCGTCGCCATCTCGCGCACACTGAGCAACCGAGTCTCGACCGGATGGGCATAGCGGCCATTGCCGACATGAGCACACTCGCGCTTGATGGTCGGGGCCGGGCGGTCGAAACTCATGCGGCCGTAAACATCGGGGTGCGAGCCGAGATCGCCGCTGGCCAAGCGCTGCCGCATCGAGCGGGTTAACAGCGAAGCCCCGTCGGCCAAGCCGCCCAACTCGAACCACGAACCGCCATCGGCCGGCACCGCCGCCATCCGTCGCCGCACCGGCTCGGTCAGGCCGGGCGCGACATCGTCCGAGTCGTTCGGGTTGTCGCGCCGCCATGCCGCCAACCGGGCGAAGGCCCGACGCACGGTCAGCGCCGCCGCAGCGGGCTCCAAGCCCTGCCACAAATCTTCCAGCCCGAGCACGGCCGCGTCTCGGCAGGCCACCACCAAGGCACGCTCGCGAATCTGAGGCAAGCCGAATCGGGTTAATTTATGGACCCCGGCCCCGACCTGATAGCCCAGGCTGTGCAAGCGCGCAAACAGTGCGGCGGCGTGGTGCTTGTGGTGGCCGGTCAGCAACTCGCGCGCATTCTCCATCACGAGGAATTCTGGCCGGAACGCCTCCACAAAGTCGCCGCAGCGGGCAACCAGAGTGTTACGACGACCATCGGCCGCATGGTTGGCCGGCTTGGCCCGGGAAAAGTCGGTGCAAGGCGGACAGGCCAACAACACGGTCAGCGCACCGGGGGCCAACCCGGTGCCGGCGCGAAATTCCTCGGCATCAAGCGCATGCAGATCGGCCGCGAGCGGGCTCGTCCCGATATTCGCGGCATAGCTGGCGTTGCATTCCAGCGCGCCGGCACCGTTGCAGGGCTTGCCGTGCTGAAGATCGACCGCAGCGACAATTTTGAAGGGCGCGCGGCGCTGGAACCCGGCCGACATCCCGCCGCAACCGCTGAACAGATCGATCACCGGCCAAGTCATCTTAATGGGCTTTGATGCAGCCATGGACAAACACCACGGACTTAAAGCGCGACAAGACGATATCTGGTCGCCCCGGTAAATCGCGCCGATGCAAGCGAAAGCGCAACCCGGCCGCATGCAGCCGACGACGCACCACCAGTTCCGGCTTGGTATCCCGGCTGCGCACCCGCGCCATCAGCGCGCTGCGTTTCTCGGCCGGCAGAGTATCCATCGCTTGACCGACCTACCGTACTCCGATCTCGGGCATACGCATCGACTCGGTGCTTTTGCCGGAGAGCGGCGCGACCGCCCGGGCCACCGGAGCCAACGCCCGGCTGATCTCGGCAAACCGAGCGCCGCTAACCGTCAGCAAGTCCAATACGCGCTCAAGCTGGGATTTCGGCCGGGGAAAGACATCAAGACTGACCGGCGAGTCGGCCTTCAACCCGATCGCCTCGCGGGTCCGCTGCAAAGCCAGGTCCAGGTCGCCCAGCTCATCGACCAAGCCGAGCGCCACCGCCTGATGCCCGGTCCAAACCCGCCCGCGGGCGATTTCGCGCACCCGTTCGGGCGTCAGGTGACGGGCGTCGGCCACATTGCGGGTGAAGGTCGAATAGACATCGTCGAGGACCGCTTCAACCCGGGCCTTTTCGGCCGGGGTATAGGACGACACATTCGACCAGATGCCGGCATTGGCCCCGCGCTTAACCCCTTCCCAGGTGATGCCGAAACTGTCCCAGAAGCCCGAGGTCGCCAGCTTGCCGACGATAACGCCGATCGAGCCGGTCAGAGTCGCCGGCTCGGCAATGATCTTGTCGGCATTCATCGCGATCCAATAGCCGCCCGAAGCCGCCATGTCGGACATCGAAACGATCACCGGCTTGCCGGCGGCCTTGGCCTGCACCACGGCGCGCCGAATCGTCTCGGAGGCGGTCACCGAGCCGCCGGGGCTATCGATCCGCAACAGAATCGCGCGAACATCCTCGTCATCGACCGCTTGCTGAATCGCCAGAACCAGCGCATCCGAACCGACGGTGTTGCCCCCCATCATCGGATTAACACCGTTATCGCCGCGCTCGATTCCACCGAGCGCAAAGATCAGAGCGACGGTCGGGCCGCTGTCGTTCAGCTCTCCGGCCGCGGCCAAATAATCATCGGGCGTGACCATGCTGGCTTCCGCCCCGCCGGTCCCGGCTTTTTCCAAAGCCTCGTCGTTTAATTCATCATAGTAACCGAGGCGATCGACCAAACCGGCATCCCGGGCTTCATGATCGAGCAGCGGCCCGCTGTCGATCAGGCGGCGAACCACCGACGGCTCCAGCTTGCGCGCGGCCGACACGCCTCCGACCAACTGATTGGTCAAATCATCAAGCAGACTTTCCAGCATTTCCCGATGCGGCCCGGAAATGGTGCGCTCGGTCAGCGATTCCATCGCACTTTTGTATTCCTCGCGATGCCCGACTTCGGGGACAAGGTGCAACTGATCCAGCAGCTTTCGCGCGAACGGCATTTCGGCGGCAAGACCGGTCAACCCGACCATGCCGAGCGGCTGCAACCACACTTGTTCGCACGCGCTGGCCAAATAATAGCTCTTGTTGCCGGGACCAAACTCGCCGAACGTTTCGGCAAAGGCCGTGGTGAACTTGCCGGCGGCCCGAAAGCGCGCAATTGCGCCCCGGATTTCCTGAACCTGCGCCATGCCCATTTCATCGCCGCCGATTCGAATCACCGCCCCCTTGACCCTGCGATCGCGCGCCCCCCGGTCGAACGCGTCCACCACGTCGCGCAGCGAAAGGCCCGACGAGCCCAGCAATTTCCCGGTCAATGGATCATCGGCGACCTGCTCGACCAGCTTCTGATCCAAGTCGATCGAAAGCACGACCGCTTCCGCCAGCGAAGGCGGCGCAAAGTAGATATGATAGAGCAGGTAACCACCACCGGCCAGACCGGCCAGAGTCAAAAGACCGAAGAGAGCGAATGCACGATAAAGGAACTTGAACATGGTCCGGCGGTCTCCCGAGGAGGGACGAAGAGGACACTGTGAGTAGCAAATCCCCCTGCCTTCATAGTCTTCATAACTGTCATAGTCTTCATAACTGTCAGGGCCGGGCTTGATCCGGCCAATCCACGTCGAGCAGCCGCCGGATATTAAACGCCCGGACCGGCTATACCCCGCAGATACCCGGCACGAGTCCGGGTATAACCCATAATATTATAGCAACATTACGCTTGGCCCGCTTAAGCCTGCTCCAGCTCGACCAACGTCCCCAAAAAATCTTTGGGGTGCAGGAACAGTACCGGCTTGTTATGAGCGCCGATTTTCGGCTCGCCATCGCCGAGTACCCGAGCGCCTTCGGCCTTTAGTTTATCGCGCGCAGCCAGAATATCCTCGACCTCGTAGCAAATATGATGAATGCCGCCCGAGGGATTATTCTCCAGGAACTTGGCAACCGGAGACTTGGCGCTCATCGGAAGCAAAAATTCAATCTTGGTGTTGGGCAGCTCGACAAACACCACGGTCACGCCATGGGCCGGCTGATCCACCGGGGCCGACACCTTGGCCCCCAAGGTATCACGATAAAGCGCGGTTGCCTTCTCCAGGTCCGGAACGACGAGAGCGACGTGATTTAATCTTCCGATCATGAACTTTCTCCTCAAGCGCCTGCCGCATTATACGCGGATCAAATGAACTTCCGTCTGTGGTTTCTTGCCGTGACTGGCATTGAACGACCGCCGTACCGCACTGCGCACCGCCTGGATCACCGGCTGATCATCCTGCCGCGCCGCTTTGGGTAGCGCCGCCACCGCCTCGCGCACCGCATCGATTACGTCCAAAATCAAGTCACGATCGGTATCTTCATCAACCAAACCGAGCGCCGCCAGCCGCGGCGCGGTCACCAACTCGCCCCGCTCGTTCAGCGCCACGGTCACCACCGCGGCGCCATTGAAAATGACCCGGTGCCGGCTTCGCATCGCCCCGCCATTAAGGGCCGTCATGCGCTTGCCATCGATCGCCAGCTTACCGTGTTGAACCTCGCCGATGACTTCCGGCACGCCGGGCGCCAGCCGAATCACCTCGCCATTGGTCGGCACCACGATTTGGGAAATTCCGCACTGCCGTGCCAAATCGGCATGCGCCGTTTGATGCCGGTGCTCGCCGTGAACCGGCACCGCAATCTGCGGCCGGATCCAACGCAACAATTGCAGGCATTCCTCTTGCGCCGGATGGCCGGAAACGTGAATCGGCTCCTGGTCGACCGTTACGATATCGATGCCCTGGCGCAACAAACGGTCCTGTACCTTGCCGATCGCGCGTTCGTTGCCGGGAATCTCTCGACTGGAGAAGATCACGGCGTCGCCCCGCTCCAACACCACCTGTGGATGATCGCCCGCTGCAATCCGTGCCAAGGCCGAGCGCGGCTCACCCTGGCTTCCGGTGCACAGCATCACCACCTTGTCCCGTGGCAGATAGCCGGCGTCATGCTCCGACAGAAACTCCGGCGTGTCGGCGAAAAAGCCGACGCTTCGCCCCGCCTCGAAAATCCGCCACAACGAGCGGCCGACCAACGCCACCCGCCGATCATGAACAGCAGCGGCAGCGGCCACGCTTTCCAGCCGCGCAACATTGGTGGCAAAGCAGGTCACCGCGACACGGCCGGAAAAGCGACCGATGACATCGGTCAGACCGACCCGCACCCCGGCTTCCGAGCCGGAAGTCCCCGGCACCGGCGCATTGGTCGAGTCGCCGACCAGGGCCAGCACACCTTCGTCCCCCACCGCGGCCAGCCGCGCCTCGTCGGAGACCAACCCGACCATCGGTTCCGGATCAAGTTTCCAGTCCCCGGTGTGCACCACCGTGCCGGCAGCGGTGCGAATCACCAAAATCCGCGCTTCCGGGATCGAGTGGGTCACCCCGATCATTTCAACATTGAACGGATGCACATCAAACCGGCCCGAGCGCGGAATTTCCGTGATTTTGAGCCGTCCGACCAAACCGCGCTCATGCAATTTGGCGCGCAACACCGCCGCGGTAAAGGGCGCGGCAAAAACCGGACATTCCAGCTCCGGCCACAAATATTGTACCGCGCCGAGATGATCCTCGTGGGCATGGGTCAACACCAGCCCGACCAGATCCTCTTTCCGTTCGCGAATAAAAGCCGGATCGGGCACCAGAATATCGATGCCGGGCATGGTATCATCGCCAAAACCAATGCCCAAATCAACCATCAGCCATTTACCGGCATGACCGTAAAGGTTCAGGTTCATCCCGATTTCGCCCGACCCGCCTAGCGGCAGGAAACAAAGCGCATCTTTCGCCGGTCGAAAACGATCGGAAGAGTTGATCATCACGCCCGGTTCCGTTCATAAATCAGCACAAGGCCTCGCAAGGTCAACTCGGTGTCAACCGTATCAATTAACGATGTGGCACGGGCAAACAGCACGGCAAGTCCCCCGGTCGCAATCACCGGCATGGCTATATCCGGCGTCTGCGTCAGAAATTCCTGGCGGATCCGGACGACCAACCCTTCGATCAGGCCAAGATAGCCCCAAAATATACCCGATTGCATACAGGTCACTGTACTGGTTCCGATCACCTGCTGTGGTTGAATGATATCCACCCGCGGTAGTTTAGCAGCGGCGCGGTCAAGCGCATCCATCGATAAATTAATGCCCGGAGCAATTACACCGCCACAATAGTTACCCTCGGCATTAACCACATCAAAGGTTGTCGCGGTTCCGAAATCAACAACGATCAGCGGCGCGCAATAGGCGGCCGCAGCCGCCAACGCATTGACCAAGCGGTCGGCGCCGACTTCCTCCGGCCGCGGCACTTCGGCTTTAACGCCAAGATTGACACGCGGATCGCCGACAATCAGTGGTTCGCAGCTGAAATGATCCTTGCACAGCCGCTTCAGATTAAAAGTCGCACCCGGAACCACGCTAGCGATCACGGCATCGGAAATTTGGCGGGGATACAACCCGCGCAAACTCAGTAAGTGGGTCAGCCAGACGGCGTATTCGTCAGCGGTCCGCTTCGAATCGGTAGCGCACCGCCACAACCCGCGTTGCCGCTCGCCGTCATAAACCGCAAACACAACGTTGGTATTACCGGCATCAATAGCAAGAAGCATGGCGTCCGATGAAGAATTAGAGAAAACTCAAGCACCGGCTGAAAAGCCCGAAGGCCCGGTCAGCCACGGAAAAAACACGTCACCCGCAGTTACCCGCCGCTGAGCGCCGCCGTCTTCAGGGTCCAGCAGCAGCGAGCCATCATTATCCAAACCGGCAAAGCACCCGACGAAACTCTCACGATGCAGCCGAACCGTGATCGGCAGCCCCAGCCCGACCGCGCGCGTAAGCCACGCCTCGCGCACCGGCGCCAACCCGAGCCGCTGCCAGCGAGCGTACCACACTCCTAGCCGCGCCAGAAACAGCTTAAGAGTGCCGGCCACATCCGGCTCAGCAACACCCTCATTGACGAGCGAGGTTGCCGGGTATTCACAGTCTGCGGGGAAATGACGAAGATTCAGGCCGACGCCCAGCACGACCCGCGCAATACCGCGATCCGCTGTCGGTTCCGACTCCAACAGAATGCCGGCAATCTTCCGTCCTCTGACCAGGACATCGTTCGGCCACTTCAAGGACGGCTGCAAATCGCCCGTCAGACAGTGCGCGACCGTCTCACCGAGCGCCACCGCGGCCACCAGTGAAATTTGCGCCACCACGGCCGGATCGCAATCGGGGCACAGAATCACCGAGCAATATAGGTTGCCGTCCGGAGACTCCCAGCGTCTGCCGCGCCGGCCGCGCCCGTGTTCTTGGCGCCGCGCCCAGATCACGGTGCCCGACGGAGCCCCGATCCCGGCCCGCCGCCGTGCCTCTTCATTCGTGCTGTCAACCGAGTCGAGACCGATCACAAGAAATTCCGGAGCCGACGAGGAGTCGGCTCCGGATTGATCGCTACACGCCCCATCCTTCATCCGGCAAACAACACGGCCGCAGCCGCCGCGGCACTATTCAGGATCGGCACGGGGAACAAGAAGAACAGTAAAGTAAAGACTGAAGTCCCGGCCAGCACGACCGTGATCGTCCTGTCATCCTGACTGTCAATAACCTCAGCGGGAGCCTCATCAAAATACATCAGCTTAATGATGCGCAAATAATAGAACGCACTAATAACGCTACACAACACACCGATGATCGCCATAACATAAAGATGCGCCTGAATAGCGGCCAGGAAAACATACAGCTTGCCGAAAAAGCCGGCCATCGGAGGCACGCCGGCCATCGAAAACATGAAGATCGCCATGACCGCGGCCAACATCGGATGAGTCCGCGACAACCCGCCAAAATGGGCCAAATCCTCGACCATCCGGCCCTGATACCGCATGCTCAGGATCACGGAAAAAGCGCCGACGGACATCACCACATACAGCGCCAAGTAAACCAGAATGCCGCGCACCCCTTGCGGGGTTCCCGCAGACAAGCCGAGTAATAAATAGCCGACATGCCCGATCGAGCCATAGGCCATCAGTCGCTTGATGTTGGTCTGCTGTATCGCGCCGAGCGCGCCGACCAGCATCGACACGACCGACATGAACATAATGACCTGTTGCCACTCCGCAGTCAGGCTGCCGAAGGGTCCGACCAACAGACGCAGAAACAACCCGACGGCCGCCACCTTGGGCGCAACCGCAAAGAATGCGGTCACCGGGGTTGGCGCGCCCTCATAAACATCGGGCGCCCACATGTGAAACGGAACGGCCGCCACTTTGAACGCCAGACCGGCCATCATAAAGACCATGCCGGTAATAATGCCAAGATGGCCGTGCGGCAAATTGATCAGTGTCGCCGCAATCCGATTGAAATTCGTGGTCCCGGTAAAGCCATAAACCAGCGATGCCCCAAACAGCAGCAGACCGGAAGCCAACGCACCCAGGACAAAGTACTTCAGCCCGGCCTCACTCGAAATTCCGGAGTCGCGACGGAATGCCGCCAGCACATAAAGTGCCAGACTTTGGGTCTCCATACCCATATAAAGCGACAGCAAATCATTTGCCGACAGCATCATCACCATGCCGAGTGTCGCAAGCACGGTCAAAACCGGAAACTCAAACCGGCCAATGCTCTCACGCCCGGCATAGCCTTGCCCGACCAGCAGCACCGTAGCCGCACCGAGCAGAACCAGTGTCTTCATAAAGACGGCAAAGCCATCGACAATAAACAAGCCGTTAAAGGCCAGAGCGCGTGTTCCACCGAGGCTGAGCACCAGCACCGCGGTAATAATCAGGCTCCCCGCCGCCATCCCGGTAACCAAGCGGGTAGAATCGGACCGAATAACCCCGGTCAACAACAGTACCAACGCCGCACAGGCCAAAAAAATCTCGGGCACCGCCGGCAAAAAATTCGGAAGTTCGGCCATGGTAATCTCTCTCCTGCCCGGTTCCTTACGGTGCGGCGTCAGCAAGACCACCGCTACCAAGCGGCAGACTTCGGTATTTGCGATCCAACATTAAGGCTAAGCCAGAAGCCGGAAAATAAGCGGCAGCAACGTCCATGGAACCGCCCTAGCCCTTCATCATGTTGACGTCCTCAACCGCGATCGAGCCGCGGTTGCGGAAGTAAACGACCAATATGGCCAGACCGATCGCCGACTCAGCCGCGGCAACCGTCAAGATAAACATTGTGAAGACCTGTCCGGTCAGATCATGGAGATAAGCCGAAAACGCCACGAAATTAATATTGACAGCCAGCAGCATCAGCTCAATCGACATCAGAATGGTGATCACATTCTTGCGGTTCAGAAAGATACCGAACACGCCCAAGGTAAACAGAATCGCCGCTACGGTCAGATAATGTCCCAGTCCGATACCCATCAGATTCCCTCCCGGCTCTTGACCTTGCGCACGGTAACCACATCACTCGGCAGACGCGAAGTCTGAACGGCAATATCCTGGTGGCGCACATATGCCCGATTGCGTAGGGTCAGAACGATCGCACCCAGCATGGCAATCAGCAGAATCAGACCCGCCGACTGAAAGATATATACGTAATCCGTGTAAAGCACATGCCCGAGTGCGGCGGTATTCGTCACCTGATCGAGTGGCGGCGTCGGTGACCCGGGCTTAACCAGCGCATGCGGTTCAACCACCCAGTCGCCCATGACCATAACCAGCTCAACCAACAGAATGACACCGAGCATGGCGCCGATCGGCAGGTAGCGAAAGACCCGATGACGCAACTCGTTGAAGCTGATATCCAGCATCATCACGACGAACAGGAACAACACCGCGACCGCGCCGACATAAACAATGACCAGCGTCATCGCCAGGAACTCGGCGCCCAGCAATATGAACAGGCCCGAAGCCAGAAAGAAGGCAAGAATCAAATACAACACCGAATGAACGGGGTTGCGCACGGAAATCACCATCACGCCTGAGAGCAGCATGGTGATGGCAAAGAAATAGAAGACACAGGTTTCCACGATCATCGCGTCCCCGCCTCCCCGGCGGCCTTCAGTCGGCTACAGGATTCCGATCACCGGTACGGCGCTTCCAGCGCCAGATTGGCGGCGAGCCGGACCTCCCAGCGATCACCGTTAGCGAGCAGCTTCTCCTTGTTATAGTAAAGCTCCTCACGGGTCTCGGTCGAATATTCGAAGTTAGGCCCTTCTACGATCGCGTCAACCGGGCAAGCTTCCTGACATAAACCGCAGAAGATGCACTTTGTCAAATCAAGGTCGTAACGGGTTGTCCGACGACTACCGTCGGCACGCGCCTCGGCATCAATCGTAATCGCCAAAGCCGGACAAACCGCTTCACACAATTTGCATGCGATACAACGCTCCTCACCGTTAGGATAGCGTCGCAGCGCATGTTCTCCGCGAAAACGCGAGCTGATCGGCCCCTTTTCGTGCGGATAATTCAAGGTTGCCTTCGGCTTAAACATTTGCCGGAAGGTTGACGCCATGCCCGTGGCGATCTCCCACAGGAGCACTCTACGCGCCCATTGGTCAATAAACGCCATGCCAGCCGGTCTCCTCTCTCACACGCACCATCGTCTTCCACCCGCCACTTTACGTCAGTGCACGCCCTTGGGAAGCCATCCGAACACTTCAAGCACGCCCGCAGTCAACACCAACCAACCGAGCGAAAGCGGCAGAAAGATTTTCCAGCCAAGCCGCATCAATTGGTCATAACGATATCGAGGAAGCGCCGCCCGTGCCCAAATAAAGAAGAAAAGCACAAAAGCTATCTTAAGACCGAGCCAAATAGGGCCGGGAACCAGTTGAACATACGGCGCAAAAACCCAGAAATTAAGCGGAGGAAGCCACCCCCCCAGAAACAGGACCGAAGCAATCGCGCTCATCAGAATCATGTTGCTGTATTCGCCCAACATGAACAGACCAAAGCTCATCGCCGAATATTCAGTGAAAAAGCCGGCGACGATCTCGGACTCGCCCTCGGGCAAGTCGAAAGGATGGCGATTTGTCTCGGCTAGAATAGAGATAAAAAACACGATAAACATCGGGAACAGCGGGATCGCAAACCACACGGTTTGCTGAGCCAGTACGATCTTCGACAAATTCAACGAGCCGACGCACAGCAAGACCGTGACAATAATCAAGCCCATTGAGACTTCGTAAGACACCATCTGTGCGGCAGAGCGTAAACCGCCCAGGAAAGCATACCGAGAATTGGAGGCCCAACCCGACATGATCGTACCGTACACCCCCAGCGAAGAAATCGCATAGAGATAGAGTACGCCGACGTTAATATCGGCCAAGACAAGACCGGAGCTGAAGGGTATGACCGCCCAAGCAACCAAGCTCAGGACAAAGGTCAGAAACGGCGCAAAGATGAACACCACCGGATTAGCACCGGACGGAAAGATCATCTCTTTACCAAGTAATTTCAGCCCGTCCGCCATCGGCTGCAACAGCCCGTAAGGCCCAACCACCGCCGGCCCTTGCCGCATTTGCATCGCACTCATGACCTTTCGTTCGAAATAGGTCAGGTAAGCGACGCCGACTAAAACCGGGACCACGATCGCCACGATAGCGGCGAGCATAACGATCAGCGGCCAAATGAAGGTCCAAAAGCTAGCCATGGGTTCCGGTCTTCCCTTCGCGGCTCTGCCCGAAGGCCTCGGTGCACTGTGCCATTGTCACCGAAGCCCGGCTGATTGGGTCCGTCATATAGAAATTATCGATTGCAGGCCGAAACGGCTCCGGCGACAGCGCGCCGGCTTGTCCGAACATGCGCCACGGCGCGGCCGCAACGCTATCAACCGTGGTAAACACCGGGTTGACCGCAGCAAGCCGGGCGCGAACGCCAGCTAAGCTATCGTAAGGGAGCGTCTGCCCGAGTCGCTCCGACAAGGCACGAAGAATTTTCCAGTCCTCGCGCGCCTCTCCGACCGGGAACAACACCAGGCGGCCCCGCTGAACGCGACCTTCAGTGTTGATATACGTGCCATTCTTTTCAGTATAGGCAGCACCCGGCAAGATCACATCGGCCCGATGAGCCCCGCGATCACCATGATGTCCCTGATATATGACAAAGGCCTTGCCAAGCCGGCTTTCATCGATTTCATCGGCGCCGAGGAGATAAAGGACCTCGATCTCACCCGACTTAACACCCTCCAGAATGCCCCGGGTATCACGACCCTGCGGCCCCGGAAGAATGCCGAGATCAAGACCACCGACTCGAGAGGCTGCAAGATGCAGCACGTTAAAGCCGTTCCACCCCTCACGCACCATATCGAATGATTCGGCAATTGCCCGCGCGGCCGCCTGCAAAGCCGGACCGTCGTCCCGGCTGAGCACACCCGCGCCCAGCACGAGCATCGGGTTTTTCGCGACCTTCATCACCGCGCTGAACGGGTGCGTGCCGGCTATAATTTGGGAGAGCACCCCAGGCTCCGTTCCCAAATGGCTATAAGTATAGGTCAGCTTCACCGGATCGCCGACCAGAGCAACCTGGAGGTTACTATCCAGCCAGCGCTTACGGATGCGTGCGTTGATAATCGGCGCCTCAATTCGCGGATTGGTTCCGATCAATAAAAGCGCGTCAGCCTGTTCGATGCCGGCAATCGTAGTATTAAACAGGTAGCCGGCGCGCTCAGCGGTATCAAAGCGAGCACCGTCTTGCCGGCAGTCCAAATTTTGCGAACCCAGACCGGTCAGCAAATCCTTAAGCGCCACCATCGACTCGGCATCAACCAGATCACCGACCAACGCGGCAATTTTCGTGCCCGAAAGCCCCTTCAACCGTGCGGCAATGGCCGCGAACGCCTCGTCCCAGCTTGCCGGTCGCAACTTACCATCACGCCGAACATAGGGCCGGTCCAACCGTTGCCGCTTCAGCCCATCATAGGCAAAACGGGTTTTATCGGAAATCCATTCCTCGTTAACGTCTTCATTGAGGCGCGGCAAAATGCGCATCACCTCGGCCCCGCGGCTATCAACCCGAATGTTCGAGCCGACAGCATCCATAACGTCAACGCTCTCCGTCTTACGGAGTTCCCAGGGTCGCGCCGTAAAGGCGTAAGGCCGGCTGAGCAATGCACCGACCGGGCACACATCGGCCAGATTGCCCGACAGCTCAAAGTCAAGCGTCCGCTCAACATATGTCGTTATTTCAGTGTGAGTGCCGCGACCGACCGCCCCCAAAAGAGAAACACCGGCGATTTCTTCGCTAAATCTGATGCAGCGTGTGCAGTGAATGCAACGCGTCATCGAGGTGCGGATGAGCGGACCGAAATCCTTGTCTTGAACCGAACGCTTATCCTCGGCATAGCGATTTCGATCAAAGCCGTAGGCAACCGCCTGGTCCTGAAGATCACACTCACCACCCTGATCACAAATCGGGCAGTCGAGCGGATGATTGAGCAGGATCAGTTCCATAACGCCCTTGCGGGCATTCTTGATCAAATCCGAGTTGGTCTTAATCACCATGCCGTCGGCGCAAGGCATTGCACAACTTGCGATCGGCTTCGGCGAGCGCTCCATCTCGACCAAACACATCCGGCAGTTGGCAGCAACCGACAGCCGGTCGTGATAGCAGAAACGTGGCACCTCAATGCCAAGCTGCTCGCAGGCCTGAAGCACCGAAGTGCCGGGCTCGACAACGATTTCCATCCCGTCAATGGTCAGTTTCGGCATGTGACCCTCTTGCCTTTCAGGACGATTGACGGGTTCAAGCGGCAGCGTGCTGGCGCGCCGCCATCAGGCGACGCTCAACATCCGGCCGAAAGTGGCGAAACAAACCCTGGATCGGCCAAGCCGCGGCATCGGCCAGAGCGCAAATCGTTCTACCCTCAATCTGCTTACTCACATCCAACAGCATGTCAATTTCTTCAACCCTGGCATTGCCATCGGCAATTCGCTGCATCATTTTAGCCATCCACGGCGTGCCTTCACGACAAGGCGTGCATTGACCACAACTTTCGTGTGCATAAAATTTAGCCAACCGGGCAATGGCACGGACGAGATCGGTTGATTTGTCCATAACAATAATGCCGCCGCTTCCTAACGCCGACTTGACCTCGGACAACCCGTCATAATCCATCAGCACGGTTTCACAAATCGATTTAGGTAACATCGGCACCGAAGAGCCGCCAGGAATGATCGCCAACAAATTGTCCCAACCGCCGCGAATGCCGCCAGCATGCTTTTCGATCATTTCGCGCAACGGTGTACCCAGCGCTTCCTCAACATTACACGGATTATTGACATGTCCGGATATGCAAAACAGCTTGGGACCGACATTCTTTGGCCGGCCTATGCTAGAAAACCAACTCGCGCCGCGCCTTAATATCGCAGGTACATCGGCGATGCTCTCGACATTATTGACAGTCGTCGGTCGTGAATAAAGCCCGATCTGAGCGGGAAACGGCGGCTTACTGCGTGGTTGCCCCTTTTTACCTTCCAGACTCTCGATCAAAGCCGATTCTTCACCACAGATATAAGCCCCGGCTCCCGTGTGAACATAGACTTCCAAATCATAGCCGCTGCCACAAGCATTCTTGCCGATCAGCCCCGCTTCATAAGCCTCATCAACCGCCGATTGCAGGGCCTTGATCTCGCGCTTAAACTCACCGCGGACATAGACATACGCTGCCGTCGCTCCGATTCCGACTGAGGCATAGAGAATACCTTCAACCAGCTTATGCGGCTCATGTCGCAAAACATCGCGGTCTTTGCAAGTACCGGGCTCACCTTCATCAGCATTGACAACAAGATAGACCGGCCCCTGAACGTTCCGTGGCATAAACGACCATTTAAGGCCGGTCGAGAATCCAGCGCCGCCACGCCCCCGCAGACCGGAGTCCTTGACCTCACTGACAATCCACTCTCGGCCCTTAAGGATGATCTCCTTTGCGCCGTCCCAATCGCCGCGCGCCCGCGCGCCTTTCAGGCCGGGATCCAAAAAGCCGTAGAGATTGGTGTAGATGCGGTCTTCATCGCGCAACATGTGACCTGCTCCCCGGCTCAGTCCGCTAATCCACCCGCATCAGCGGCCTTAGCCGAGATCGCGGACTGGCTTGTCATGGTAGTTGGACCGTTTTGCGGACAGGAACCGCGCCGCCCGATCTGAGAACCCGGCGTCGGCTGTTCACCGCGCTCAAGCTGATCAATAATGGCGATTATCGCCGGCCCGTCCAAATCCTCATAATAATCATCGCCGATTGCAACCACAGGAGCATTAACACACGCGCCGGCGCATTCGACCTCAACCACCGTAAACTGTCCATCGGGCGTGGTTTCACCCGGACTAATCCCGAGCCGACGCTTGCAAGCCCCGACAATTTCGTCTGAACCGCGCAGCCAGCATGGCGTAGTCGTGCAGACTTCAATCAAGTGCTTGCCAACCGGGGCATGATTATACATCGTATAAAACGTTGCAACCTCATATACCTTGATTGGCGCCATCCCGAGTATTTCAGCGACATGGTCCATGGCCGCACGCGGCAACCAATTTTCATGCTGCCGTTGGGCAATATGAAGCAAGGGAATCACCGCACTTTGCCTCCGCTCAGCCGGATAGCGAGCGATTATCTTGTCCGCAGTCGCGCGGTTTTCCGGCGTGAATGCGAAACTCTCAGGCTGGGCGGCGACCGAGGCGGGCTTGCTCATCGATCGATTTCTCCGAAAACGATATCAAGGGAGGCGATATTCGCCACGGTGTCTGCAAGCATGTGACCGCGTGACATGCTGTCAATCATAGACAGGTGAGCAAACCCTGGCGCCCGAATATGGCAGCGATACGGTCGGTTCGTTCCATCCGCAACCAAATAAATGCCGAACTCACCCTTTGGCGCCTCAATTGCCGTATATGTTTCGCCCGCTGGGACGTGGAATCCCTCGGTATAAAGCTTAAAATGATGGATCAACGCTTCCATCGACCGCTTCATTTCCGAACGTCTGGGTGGCGTAACTTTATGGTTCTGAACGCGAACCGGTTGCCCTTTAAGAGTGCCCAGCTTACGCAGACACTGCTTTATCATACTTACCGACTGAAGCATTTCTTCCATGCGCAAAAGATAACGCGCATAGCAGTCACCGGTCTTGCCGACCGGAATATCGAACTCCAGTTCCTCATAGATTTCATAGGGCTGAGACTTACGAATATCCCAAGCAAAGCCGCTGGCCCGCAACATCGGGCCCGAACACCCCCAACTGAGAGCGTCTTCCGGTGAGATAATGCCGATATCAACTGTTCGTTGCTTAAAAATGCGGTTGTCTGTCAATAATCCGCCAAGCTTTTCAACAAAGGCCGGGAAAGTTTCGATATATTCGTAAATGTCATCGGTCAGACCATCCGGGAGATCAAGCCCGACTCCACCGACGCGGAAATAATTCGCGTGAAGCCGAGCCCCACTGGCCCGTTCGTAAAACTCCATCAAGCGTTCGCGCTCTTCGAAACCCCACAAGGCCGGCGTAGTCGCACCGACGTCGAGCGCGCCGGTGGTAATCGCAAGTAAGTGATTCAGAAGACGACTTATCTCAGCATAAAGTACACGGATATACTGACCACGAACCGGCGGAGCAATGCCGAGAAGCTTTTCAACCGCTAAAACAAAGCCGTGCTCCTGAGCAATCGGCGCCACATAATCGAGCCGATCCATATACGGCATGGCCTGTAAATAGGTCTTGTGCTCGATTAGTTTTTCGGTGCCACGATGGAGCAAACCGATATGAGGATCGCAACGCTCAACCAGTTCGCCACTCATGTCGACCACAAGTCGCAACACACCGTGTGCAGCAGGGTGCTGCGGTCCGAGGTTAACCGTGTAGGGCTTGATCAAACCGTCTTCATTCAGGACGTTGGCGGCCATCAGACTTTGCTCCCGGTCTTGGCTGCTCCGGCCTTCTCATCGCCCGGCAGCATGACATTGGTCATGCCTTCCCACGGGCTGAGGAAGTCGAAGGTTCGAAAATCCTGGGCCAACTTCACCGGCTCATAAACCACACGCTTCAGCTCGTCATCGTAGCGCATCTCTACGTAGCCCGTCAGCGGGAAGTCCTTGCGCAACGGATGGCCTTCGAAACCATAATCGGTCAGCAGCCGGCGCAAATCAGGGTGGCTGTCGAACAGAATGCCGAACATGTCCCATGTCTCACGCTCGAACCAGTTCGCGCCTTTGAACACGGAAGTCACGGAACAAACGCTCTCACCTTCCGCAGCGGACAGCTTTACCCTGATGCGCCGATTATGTTTCAGGCTGAGCAGGTTGTAGACAACTTCAAAACGCGCCTCACGCGCGGGCCGGTCGACACCGCATATGTCCATTAGCTGCTGAAACAAGCAGGCCGGATCGTCTCGCAGAAATGTTAACACCGCGACAATCCGTTCGCGCCGTGCCGTAAGCACCAACTCGCCGTTCTTGATCTCGCTGTGCAGGACATCACCGCCCAGCGCTGCTGCGACGTGACATCCCAAATCCCTTAGCGCTTGTTCGCTCATGATGTTCCAGCCGCGTTGGGTCGGGTCCGAATTATCGATCGATTCGCCTGCCGCCATTCCTGACCTTCGTCTGAAGCTGAAGCATGGCGTAAAGCAGCGCTTCAGCGGTCGGCGGGCAACCCGGTACATAAATATCGACCGGAACGATACGATCACAGCCTCGCACGACCGAGTAGGAATAGTGATAGTACCCGCCGCCGTTTGCACAACTGCCCATCGAGACCACCCAGCGTGGCTCCGGCATTTGGTCATACACCTTGCGAAGCGCAGGCGCCATCTTGTTGGTTAGCGTACCGGCAACGATCATGACATCTGATTGGCGTGGGCTCGGGCGCGGAATCATCCCGAATCGATCCAGGTCATACCGTGGCATGTAGGCGTGGATCATCTCCACCGCACAGCAGGCCAACCCGAAGGTCATCGGCCACAACGAACCGGCGCGCGCCCAGTTAAGCACCGAATCGAGCTGAGTTAACAAAAAACCCTTCTGCTCGATTTCATCGGTAACCGCCCTGAACAGCAACTCGCGGTCGATTCCGACCGAAGCCGCCACCTCTGCATCCAGCATGCGCGGAGCGATGTTAGCGGGGATCATTCCCATTCCAGGGCCCCCTTCTTCCACTCATAGATAAATCCGATAGTAAGCACACCAAGAAATACCATCATCGACCAGAAGCCGAACATCCCGATATCGCCCAGGGTTATTGCCCAGGGGAAAAGAAAGGCGACTTCAAGATCGAAGATTATAAACAAAATTGAAACAAGGTAGTAGCGAACATCAAACTTGGCGCGCGTATCAGAAAACGGCGCAAAACCGCACTCGTATGGCGATAGCTTCTCGCTGTCCGGCTTCCGCACCCCGACCATCCAGGAAGCGAAGAGCGCGCCGCCGCTGACGACACAGGCAATGATAAGGAAAACAAGAATAGGCAAGTAGTCGTAAACCAGAGGATTGCTCATGACACTCCCCGCATCAACCTGCACGCCGCAGATTTGCCCGATTAGAAAACCTTACCGCTCACCGATTCCGTGCCACAGACGGCTTCCCAGTATAGCTACAATGGAAGCGAGGCAATAGGCAAATTCCATCTCGACGGCCGAAAAATGACGGTCATCTTAATTTCGTTTGATTTGTTATTATTATTTAGTTATGGCGCGAGTGACGGGACTTGAACCCGCGGCCTCCGGCGTGACAGGCCGGCGCTCTAACCAACTGAGCTACACCCGCATCTTTTTTTGGTTCTTTGCGACCCCGGCTTTGCCGTTTCCGCCCGACCGAAGCGGTTTTTATCTGAGGCACGCCCCTCTGTCAATGCGATACTGAGCAAAAAAATGAGGAATCGCTACTTCCCGCCGATAGATCGAAAAAAACCTGATCCGCCCTTGTGTTACGCCAGGGATCGCCGCCGCCGGAGGTCGGCCATCCGCTCGTAAGCCCTCAGCATTCCCACGGGAACCTCACGGCCCTCAATGGCATCCGGCCCTCCGAATCGGGTCATCACCATCTCAAACGACTGTTCAAGCTGCTCGGCTACCACCAGATCATTCTGATCGAGCGCCAATTCGAGCGCAGCAAGAATTCGATCCCCGAGGCGCCTCTCCGCGTTAAGCGGTACCACCGCAGAAGCATCTTGCAATATGGCGGGAGGTCTATCCTCGGCACAAGCTGAAACCAGATCGAAAGCACTCTCGAGAAGTTCGGTTATCCGAGGAACACCCCGTTCCGCCGCAGCTCGCAGCATCTGCCACGACCGCTCGTCCCATCCATGCCTATCGGCTTGACGCACACACCCACTAGATATAGTATTTTCCAGAA
>JBAWVF010000042.1:0-25790 GCA_037147415.1 Rhodospirillaceae bacterium
CATAGATATCTATCCATTATGGCCGCGAGTCATGACTTCTTGCGACTGGTATTACCAGCCTGGACCCCCGCTTTCGCGGG
Source organism: Rhodospirillaceae bacterium (assembly GCA_037147415.1). GTDB lineage: Bacteria > Pseudomonadota > Alphaproteobacteria > Azospirillales > Azospirillaceae > BOG-933. Next base: position 81 of record JBAWVF010000042.1, read on the forward strand.
GGTGACGGTCGAGACAAGGCTGTTCCCCGCCTCCGTAGATGAAGGGGTTCGGTTATTTACGCCCGTGCTCTTTTCCCCGTCATTCCCGCGCACGCGGGAATCCAGTTCTTACCAGCCTGGACCCCCGCTTTCGCGGGGGTGACGGTCGAGACACGGGTTGTTCCCCCGCTTTCGCGGGGGTGACGGTTGAGACACGGGTTGTTCCCCCGCTTTTGCGGGGGGGTGACGACACTCAGATTTTGAACTCCTGCTCAATGTGCGACAGGTCGGTTTTGGTGTGGGTCAAGGGAGCGACGCGCGAGCCATAAGGCTTACGGTCACCGGAATAAATCGGGCCGAGCGTCAAGCCGTCATCATCGGCCAGCCGGCGCGAGGCTTCCTGGAAATCGGCGGTGGCCCCCATTCCCGACGAATGAGTCTGGTTCTTCCATTCCCGCTCTTCCGGACGGAAGGTGACGCACGGGCTCAGCGCCTGGATCATCGAAAAGCCGGGATGGCGCACGCCTTGGGCGATCAGCTTGGCCAAGCCATTGACATCACCGGAAAAACCACGGGCCAGGAAGTTTGCGCCCGACTGTAGCGCGACCCCCAGCGGCCGGAACGGGTGAAGCCCGGTGCCGCCCGGCTGCAAGTCGCTATCCCAGTCGCCCGGCGTGGTCGGTGAGGGCTGACCCTTGGTCATGCCGTACACTTCATTATCCATCACGATATAGGTGATATCGACGTTACGGCGACAGGCATGCATGAAGTGGTTGCCGCCGATCGAGAAACCGTCACCATCGCCGCCGGCGACAATAACGGTCAGGTCGGGCCGGGCCAGCTTAAGCCCGATCGCCAGCGGCAGCGCGCGGCCGTGCAGACCGTGGAAACCATAGCAGGTGGTATAGGCGGGAATTCGTGATGAACACCCTATCCCCGAGGAAACCACCACCTTGGCCGGGTCGAGTTGTAAATCGGCCAAAGCCCGATTAAGGGCGGCGTGAATACCGAAATGGCCGCAACCGGGGCACCAGATCGGGTTGACGTCTGATTTGTAATTTTTGGCTTCGTATTTGACGTCGGGATTGCATCCGTCCATGGTTCAGCTCCAGGCGCTAAGAACTTCACAAACTTCGGCCGGGCGAATGGCCAGCGGGCCGGGATGGCGCAGACTGGTCGGCGCCGTCGGCAAATCATATTGGGCCTTGAGATAGCCAAGGAACTGGCCGGAGTGGCTTTGCTCCACCACCAGCAGTCGCTTGACTCCCTTCAACGCCGCGGCCAGTTGCTCGGGCCGGGCCGGTGAAATCAGGCGCATCGCAACCAGCTTGGTCTTGATTCCGGCTTGGCGCGCCCGTGCCAACGCTTCACGCACCGGGGCCGTGCTGGAGCCCCAAGTGATGACGCCGATTTCGGCATCCTTCTCGCCCTCGATCTCGGCCCAAATATCGCCATAGTCGAAATTGGCGAGCTTGTCATTGCGCTTGTCGAGTTGGGAATGATGGTCGTTGGCTTGGCTCGACGGCGTGCCGCGCTCGTTGTGCTCCAATCCGTCCGCGGTGTACTGACCGCCCGGCTGACCGGGGATCGCCATCGGCGAAATGCCGGAATTGGTCAGGGCATAGCGCTTATAGACCCCGGCCTTCGGATCAACCGGTTTCAGCCGGACGGTCTCGAAATCAACCGTCGGCGGGGTCGGCACCACCGCCTTGGCTTGGCCCAGGAACTGATCGGACAGCACCACCGACACGGTTTGCAGCGTTTCGGCCAGATGCACCGCCCATTGCGTGGTCAGCACGCAATCCTCGACCGACAGCGGTGCGACCACGATATGGGGCGCCTCGCCATGCAGGCCGTACAGGGCGATGTTGAGATCGGTTTGTTCGGACTTGGTCGGAATGCCGGTGGATGGCCCGCCGCGCATGACGTTGAACACAACCAACGGCACTTCTGCCGCGACCGCCAGCCCGATCGACTCGAGCTTCAGCGCCAAGCCCGGTCCCGAAGTCGTGGTCAGCGAGGGCACCCCGCCATAAGATGCGCCGATCGCCATCTGGACCGCGGCGATTTCGTCCTCGGCTTGGCAGAGCACGCCGCCGACATCGGGGAAGCGCGGTGCCATCCATTCCAGCAAATCGGTTGCCGGAGTAATCGGGTAAAGCGCGGCGAACCGAATCCCGCCGCGCAAAGCGCCCAGCCCCGCCGCTTGATTCCCGGTGATCATCCAACGATTCGGCTTGGCTGAGGCGGTGCCGGCCGGCCCCTCGTCGGTCAGCTTAAGCGCAGCCGCAGCCGCATGCGCCGCCGCTAATTGTGTGCCGATATCAAAGCCGGCCCGGATCGCCTGTGCGGTCTCCTCCAGGGTGACGCCCTTGCCGGCCAGTGTTTCCGCCACGGTTTCAATCATTGCCTGGAGCGGCAAGCCGACCAGCGCGGCCGCGGTTCCGAGCGCGATGATATTGGGTCGCGCGCCCCGGATATCTTCGGCCAGACCGGCGAAGGGTGCGGTCAAATTAAGCGCGCCGCCGGCCGCGATCTTTTCGGGGACATCGCCGGCATCGTCATCGGCCAGCACGACGCTTTGCGGTCCCAGCGGGATTTCGGCGACGAAGCGTTCGACATTGCGCCAGTCGAGCGCAATCAGCAGGTCGAAGCGGTCGCCATGGCCGGGCACCGGTCGCCGCGACAGCCGGACCAAAGCCGCCGCCTCGCCGCCCCGAATCTGGGGGCCGACCGTGCGGGTCATTAAACCATACCAGCCGGCTCGACCGGCGGCCTCCAGCAAGAGCGAGCCTGCGGTGATCGCGCCCGCGCCGCCGCTGCCGGTGATGGCCACCGAAACGGTATCGGCCGCCGAAGAGAACTCTGTCATGCCCGTTTCCCCTGATCCAGTCTTATAGCTTATTGCCTCCGGCTTAACGGAGGAAGGCGCCGGTTGCAACATCTGCTTGCTTTTGCGCAAATACACGAAAGATCAGAACAAAAAATGCCGGCAGAAAGAAACTTTCCGCCGGCATTTTGCTAACCCGGTTTGTGGATCATATCTGCTTTACGCGCCCGAGCGCCCGGGCTCGGCCCGGACGGATTTCTGAACAGCTTCGGAAATCCGTATCAGCCCTTTTTGGTCAGATCCTCGCCGGTTTCCTGATCAACCTGCTTCATCGACAGTTTGACCTTGCCTCGATCGTCGAAGCCCAACACCTTGACCTTTACCGCGTCACCGATCTTGACCACATCGGCGACCTTGCCGACCCGGTCCCGGGCCAGTTCCGAGATATGGACCAGCCCGTCGCGGCTGCCGAGGAAGTTCACGAAAGCGCCGAAATCAACGACTTTCACAACCTTGCCATCGTAAACGATGCCCAGTTCCGGCTCGGCGACGATGCCCTTGATCCAATTGATTGCCGCCAGAGCCGCCTTGCTGTCGACCGCGGCAACCTTGACCGTGCCGTCATCATCGATGTCGATCTTGGCGCCGGTGGTTTCGCAAATCTCGCGAATGACCTTGCCGCCCGAGCCGATGACGTCGCGGATTTTTTCCTTGGGGATATTCATGACGGTGATGCGCGGGGCATTCTGATTGACCTCGTCGCGAGCGCCGCCGATCGCCCGGGTCATCTCACCCAGGATGTGCAACCGCCCGTCCCGCGCCTGATCGAGCGCCACCTTCATGATCTCCTCGGTAATCGAGGTGATCTTGATGTCCATCTGAAGCGCGGTGACGCCGTTGTCGGTGCCCGCCACCTTAAAGTCCATGTCGCCGAGATGATCCTCGTCACCGAGAATATCCGTCAATACGGCATAGCCATTCGGCTCCTTAATCAGGCCCATGGCGATGCCCGCGACTGGACGGGCCAACGGAACACCGGCATCCATCAGCGCCAGAGAAGTGCCGCAGACGGTTGCCATTGAAGAGGAGCCGTTCGATTCGGTGATCTCCGAAACGATACGAATGGTATAGGGAAAGTTCTCTTTCATCGGCAGCATCGGGCGCACGGCCCGCCATGCCAGTTTACCGTGACCGACTTCACGACGGCCGGGCGAACCCATGCGGCCGACTTCGCCCACCGAATAGGGAGGGAAGTTATAGTGCAGCATGAAGTGCTCGCGGTACTCGCCCTCAAGCGCATCGATAATCTGCTCGTCTTGGCTGGTGCCCAGGGTTGCAACCACCAACGCCTGAGTCTCGCCGCGGGTAAATAGCGCCGAGCCGTGAGCGCGCGGCAGAATGCCGACCTCACCGACGATCGGGCGCACGGTCCGGGTGTCGCGACCATCGACCCGGCGTCCGGTTTCGATTACGGCGCCGCGCAGCACGTCGCTTTCCAGCTTTTTGAAGCAGGCGGAAATCGCCTCCGGAGCAATTTCTTCCCCGGCCAGCGCCTCGACCGCCTTGGCCTTGGCGGCGCCGACCCGGTCGTGCCGGGCCTGCTTGGCGGTCTCGGTGTAAGCGGCAAGGATGTCGTTGCCCACCAGTTCGCGCAAACGGGCCTTGAGCGCCGGGGCGTCATAGCCGGCAACCGGCAGGGCCCACGGCTCTTTAGCGCAATCTTCGGCCAGATCAATGATCGCCTGGATTACCGGTTGGAACCCGCGGTGCCCGAACATCACGGCGCCGAGCATAGTTTCTTCCGATAGCTCTTTGGCCTGCGATTCAACCATCAGTACGCCTTCGGCCGTACCGGCAACCACAAGGTCGAGATCGCTGTCTTCGACTTGATCCTGGGTCGGGTTGAGGATGAACTCGCCATTCTTGCTGCCGACCCGGGCCGCACCGACCGGACCGAGGAATGGAATTCCGGAGATGGTCAGAGCCGCCGATGTTCCGATCATCGCCACGACGTCGGGATCGTTTTCCAAGTCGTGCGACAGCACGGTGCAGACGATCTGAGTCTCATTGCGGAACCCATCGGCGAACAGGGGCCGAATCGGGCGGTCGATCAAACGGCTGACCAAGGTTTCCTTTTCGGTCGGCCGACCTTCGCGCTTGAAGAAGCCGCCCGGAATTTTACCGGCTGCAAACGTCTTCTCCTGATAATTCACCGTCAGCGGAAAGAAGTCGATCCCCGGCCGCTGCGACCGTTGCGCAACCACCGTGCACAGCACGACCGTTTCACCATATGTGACCATTACGGCGCCATCAGCCTGCCGTGCGATCTTGCCGGTTTCCAGGGTCAGCTTGCGGCCACCCCACATGACTTCCTTGCGATAAACCTTGAACATTCCGTCTCTTCCTTCCATCCGACACCCGGTCACCCCGGATTGGGTGCTCACGGGCCGAGGGCTTTAAGCCGTGAAACAAAAAAATACGCCTGAGGACGAATATCCCCAGGCGCACACCCTCCAGACTACCATAGCAAGTTCACGCATTCGCGCGAAAGTGTACATGAATTAGATCCATCAACGTCATTAGCAAACGAAGCGATCGAACCGAATATGAATAATGATCCACTGTCTCGACGACTCTTTCCTGATTGGGTTCTTCATCTAAGCTATGACACTCGCGAATAAAAAAAAGGATTTCAGCAGTTCTTCTATCATCAAGATCATAAATGGCAACTGAAATGCTATCCATAGCAACTATATATGCTAGCCATTCGTTCGCAAATGTAGAATGAACAATATCGAGGCTGTGTCTGCACTTAATTGGCTTATGATGAAGAAGAGTAAGTACAGAAAGCGTAGCAATTTTTGGATAGTTTATTCTTCCGCCTTCCATGTCATTTTGCCGCTTATAAATATCAACATTTCTAAAATAGTCAGTAACCGTTTCCATAAGGATATTTTCATCAAGGTAATAACACCCAGAAGCTAAAACCTCATCATCAGCAACACTTTGTGACAAATCGTTACAAACATACTCGCATGTTTCTTTTAATAGGGTAAACCGTTCAGTCTCCCTTAAGGTGATGTCGCTTAGGCTCATTTTGTACCACTTAAATGCCAGTTTACAGGGCGTGTGGCCTCAAATCAATTTGAGGCCACACATGTAAATTTATGAAAACCTAACTTCAACTCTGGGGCAAGCAATCAGATTGGATCAGCGAAAAAACCGCATCCATCTTCTGGCGGTTGGCAGCCTTGTTTCGGGTATCAGCCGCGCGATACTCAACGTCGGAAAACGGTACCGAGCTATTCGGCACCTTCCTCCGATTTAAGCGAGAGGAAAAGCCAGTTATCCACTTTGATTTAACAGTGATTGACATCGCTACATTCCCCATATTCCAAAACGTGCAAGTCGACTCGATTTAACGAATCAGCTTCCTTACCATTAACTGATGCAAATGTCAAGCGTTACCGCCGCAGGCCGAGACGCTGGATCAGCGTGTCATAGCGCTTGCTGTCCTTAGCCTTAAGATAGTCCAGCAGGCGTCGACGCTGGCCGACCATGACCAACAGGCCCCGGCGTGAGTGAAAATCTTTTGAGTGAATCTTCAGATGCTCGGTCAAATTGCTGATCCGCTCACTAAGGATCGCAACCTGCACTTCGGGTGAGCCGGTATCACCGGTCTTCACGGCATATTCACCGATCAGCGCGGTTTTGCGCTCGGCTGTAATCGACATCGGGGGCTCCATTTATTAAAAGTTAAAAACACGAACCGGCACGATTTCCGCGCCTTCAAGACGGACCAGCGCTACCGGCCGCTCAGCGGCGGTCGCCAGCACGATGCCATCGCTTCCGGCGCAAGCCTCGGCCAACTGTTCGAGTCGGTCCAGGTCTTGACGCCCCAGCAACGCCACCGTTTGCCCTTGTCTCAATCGATGGGCTTCGGCCACCGTTAAGGCCAACGCCGGGATGTCGTCCAGCGCGGTCTCGATCGGCAGCATTCGGCTATCGACTGCGGCACCTTGCCCGAGGTCTGCAAGCTCGTCCAGAGAAATCGCGTGGTCGAGTGTGAAGCGGCCGACCGAAAATCGCCGCAGCTCGTCGACATGGCCGAGACAGCCGAGTATCCGACCGATGTCACGCGCCAGGGAGCGCATATAAGTGCCCTTGCCGCACACCACCTCGAATTCGGCATGATCGGTATCGATATAATCAATAAGGGAAAGCCGATCCACGCGGACAATTCGTGAAACAAGCTCGACAGCGTCGCCGCCGCGCGCAATATCATAGGCGCGTTCGCCGTCGATCTTGATCGCTGAGTACTGGGGCGGCACTTGCTCGATATCACCGATAAATCTCGGCAATACCGCCTCAATGTCCGAACAAGTGGGGCGCCGGTCCGAATTACCGATGACGTCTCCGACCCGATCATCGGTTGCGCGCTCTTCGCCCCAGCGCGCCCTGAATCGATAACATTTCGTGCCGTCCATCGCATAGGCGACGGTTTTGGTCGCCTCGCCGAAGGCAATCGGCAACACCCCGGTCGCAATCGGGTCGAGTGTGCCCCCATGCCCGGCCTTTTCGGCGCCGACAAGCCAGCGGGCCTTGTTAAGCACGGCGGTCGAGGTCAGGCCCGGTGGTTTATCGATGACCAGCCAGCCATGAACCGGCCGACCCCGTCTTTTACGCGCCATCGTCCGTTTCCTCCTGGGGGGCAAGGTCGCGCGCCACCTCGGGCAGATGCAGCAGGCTTTCAATCCGGCTTGCCTGATCAAATGAGACGTCGGATTCAAAGCTTAGATTGGGGGCGTAGCGTAACTTCATTTCCGCCGCAACCTGTCCGCGCAAAAAGCCGGCAGCGTGGCGCAATGCCTTGACCGTGTCCTCAATCCGCTCACCGCCAAGGGGAGTCACGAAGGCCGTTGCGTTGCGTAGATCGGGGCTGAGCCGCACCTCGGTGACGGTTACGAGAAGATTCTGTAAACCGGGGTCACGAAAATCACCACGTCGGAACAGGTCAGACAGGACGTGCCGAATTTCTTCCCCGACGCGAAGCTGGCGCTGTGTAGGGGGGCGCGATGAGTGAGTGTGAGCCATGATATAGACCTCCAAAAAAACAGTAACTCCCTTTCCCGTTTTCGGGGAAAGGGAGTTTTCTTGATGGAGGAGCCTTACAACACGCGGGCGACCTCTTCGATTTCGAAGGCTTCGATGATATCCCCGACTTGGATATTGTCGTAATTCTCAAAGGCCATACCGCATTCGTAGCCCTCACGAACATCTTTGACTTCGTCTTTGAAGCGTTTGAGGGTTTTAAGCGAACCGGTGTGGATAACAACATTGTCGCGCAACAGACGAACACCGGCGCCGCGTTTGACAACGCCTTCGGTAACCATACAACCGGCGACCTTGCCGACTTTGGTGATGTTGAACACTTCGCGGATCGCAGCATTGCCGAGGAAGCGTTCGCGCAAGGTTGGGGACAGCATGCCGACCAAAGCGGCCCGGACATCGTCGATAACGTTGTAAATCACCGAGTAGTAGCGAATTTCAACGCCGTCCCGTCGCGCCAAGTCGCGGGCTTGAGGGTTGGCACGGACATTAAAGCCGATGACCAGCGCCTTGGATGCATTGGCCAGGGTCACATCCGATTCGTTAATCGCGCCGACACCGGAGAACAACACCCTGACCTTAACCTCGGTGCTATCACCCGAAAGTTTCTCCAGCGCGCCGCTGATCGCCTCGATCGAACCTTGAACGTCACCCTTGATGACGATCGGCATTTCCTTCGCTTCACCCTCTTGAATCCGGGTGAACATCTGCTCAAGCGTGCCGCGCGCCGAAGCCGTCGCAAAGGCTTCACGCTTGCGACGCTGACGGAACTCGGTGATTTCACGAGCCCGCGCTTCATTATCAAGCACGGCGAATTCATCACCGGCCATCGGTGTGCCATTCAGACCCAGCACCTCGACCGGCACCGCCGGCCCCGCCGACTCGACACTCTGGCCGCGATCGTTGACCAGGGCCCGCACCCGGCCCCACTCGCACCCGGCGACGAAGATATCGCCGACTCGAAGTGTGCCACGCTGGACCAGGACGGTTGCAACCGAGCCACGGCCGCGCTCCAGCTTGGCTTCGATGACCGCACCGACCGCCGGCCGGCTTGGATTGGCGCGCAGCTCCAGAATTTCGGCCTGAAGCAGAATCGCTTCCTCGAGTCGATCTAAGCCCAGGCGGGCTTTGGCCGAAACCTCGACCGCCAGCAGATCGCCACCCAGTTCTTCGACCACCAAACCGTGTTGCAACAGCTCCTGACGAACACGTTCGGGCTTCGCATCGGGCAGATCGATTTTATTGATCGCGACGATCATCGGCACCTTAGCCGCTTTAGCGTGCTGAATCGCCTCGATGGTCTGAGGCATGATGCCGTCATTGGCCGCAACCACCAGAACCACGACGTCGGTGACATTGGCACCGCGTGCCCGCATCTCCGTAAAGGCGGCATGGCCGGGCGTGTCGATAAAGGTAATCCGACCGCTGTTGCCCAGCGTAACCTGATAGGCACCGATATGCTGAGTAATACCGCCCGCCTCGCGTGAGGCGACATCGGTATGACGGAGGGCATCGAGCAGCGAAGTTTTGCCGTGATCGACGTGGCCCATGATGGTGACCACCGGCGGCCGCGCAACCAGCTCTTCGTCACGATCGGTTTCACCATGCATGCCGATTTCGACATCCGAGTCGGCAACGCGACGCAGGCGATGGCCAAATTCGGTAATCACCAATTCGGCGGTGTCGGCATCGATCGTCTGGGTGATGGTCGCCATCACGCCCATACGCATCAGGGCCTTGATCACATCGGCGCCGCGCTCGGCCATACGGCTGGCCAGTTCCTGCACCGTGATGACTTCCGGCAGCACGACTTCGCGCGTAACTTTCAGCGTTTCCTGCCGCTGGCTAAGCCGCAGTCTCTCACGCTCTCTGGCACGACGCACCGCGGCAAGACTGCGTGTCCGTTCGCCTTCATCGGTATTAAGCGCCTGAGTGACGGTAATTTTGCTGCCGCCGCGCCGACGATCGCCACCCTTGCGCGCCGCCACAACCGCCGGCTTCGGCACAGCAGCGGCCGCAGTTTTGCCGGCACCGCCGGCCTTACGGGCCTTGCGTTCGTCTTCTTCGTCTTCCGTCGGTGTGCGCGCGACGCCGCCGGGAAGCACACGTGCGGGCGCCTCAGCCGGGGCGGGAGCCACGCCGGGACGTGCCGGAGGTCGGCGCGTACCATCTTCCGGCTTGCGTTCCTCGGTCCGACGATCTTCCGGTTTGCGCTTGCTGTCTTCCAACTCGCGCTTTTTGGTTTCTTCTTCTTGACGCTTTCGTTCGGTCTCGGCGGCGTGAGCCTGCTCCTCGGCCTGAATGCGCCGCATCTCTTCCATTTCGCGTCGGCGCAGTGTCTCGGCATCCAGAACCTCCGGTTCCGGTTCCTGCTCCGCAACTTCGACAACCGACTCGATTAGATCGAACTCCGAGTCATCGTAACCTTCGTCGAGCAGATCGACGTCCGGTTCATTGACGCGGCGCTCCTCCTCCTGCCGTGCTCCAAGCAAAGCGCGGGCTCTGGCTTCGCGCTCCTCCTTGGTGAGCTGGCGCACGGTGGCGCCACGCACGCCCCGGCCGGACGCCCCTTTGGCGGGCAGCCCTTCGGCCGCTCGTCGCGCCGCGGCACCGCCGTCGGCGACTCCGGGAGCTGCTCCCTTTTCAATGGTGCGCTTGCGCTTGACCTCGACGGTTACCGTCTTCGATCGACCATGAGAAAAGCTCTGCCGCACCGATCCGGCGTCAACCGTTTTCTTCAGCTCGAGTTTCCCCTTGCCGGTCAGGTGCAACACTTCTTTCTTGCGATCCTGGTCGTTGCTTTCAGTCATTGGTGTCCGACTGGTCCGTCATTAAGCGGTTGGCCGGCAGGCCTGTGCCCGACCGGAATTGTCTTCCTGAGCCCCTTTAAACGACCGGCATCGACCCTCAGGCGGTCAGCCAGTCTACCACGCGCCAACAGCGCATGGACGGCATTATCGCGACCAAGCGCCGCACCCAGCGCCGACGCCTCGAATTCCTCAATCAACGGCAGGTCACCGGCCAACGCCCGCAGCTTAGACCGGCCATCCTCCGAACCGTCGCGGGCGGCAAGCAACAGACCCGGCGGTCCATCGCGCCCGACGCGGCCCGTTTTCAGCGACTCGCGAACCTTCTCAAAACCGGCGATCGCCTGCCCGGCGCGCCGCGCCAACCCGACCAGATTCAAGCAGCGCCGCTCCAGCAACATTTCGAGCCGATCCGCCAAACCCGCCTCGATCCGCGCCGAGCGTCGTGCCGCCCTGGCGAAGAAATTGCGTGACACCGCGCGCTCAACGGTCGCTCGTTCAGCAGTGAGCCACAACCCGCGACCCGGCAAACTATTTTCTAAATCAGGAACCACCATACCATCCGGGCCGAGAACAAAACGGATCATATCGACGCGCGGCTGAACGGTACCGGTAACGATGCAACGACGCAACGGGTCGCGTGGATCACGCAGCTCCGCGTCTTGCCCGTCCGGGTCTTCTTTGTTCAGTTCGATCGGCTTCATTCCGTCCATTCCCGCGATTATGCTCCCTTATATAGTCGGTTCATCAAGCTTTGCGAGTCCCGGTTGCCGCAGCACCGCCGGCCTCGTCCGTAAACCAGTGTGCCCGCGCCGCCATGATGATCTCGTTGGCATCATCTTTGGAAGGGCCATCTTTCCCTAACAGGTCGGTTAATTCATCGCCGGCCAGATCGGCCAGATCATCGAGCGTTTTAACCCCGTTTTCGCCGAGCTTCACCAGCAACGCAGGCGCGAAGCCCGTGACTTCCGCCACCTCATCCTCGACACCCAAAGCCTGCCGGCGTTCGGTATAGATTGCGTCCTGATTTTCCAGCCAAACCCGGGCGCGCTCTTTGATCTCGTCGGCGACATCGGCGTCGAAACCCTCGATTTCCGCCAGATCGTCGGTTTCGATAAAAGCGATTTCCTCGAGTGTGGAAAAACCCTCGGCCACCAACAGATGGGCAATCACATCATCAACGTCGAGCGCATCGATAAAGAGTTGGGACCGGGAGCGGAATTCCTCGGTGCGTCGTTCCGATTCCTCGGCCTCGGTCAGAATATCAATGTCCCAGCCGGTCAACTGCGACGCCAGCCGCACATTCTGACCACGCCGGCCGATCGCCAAACTCAATTGATCATCGGGAACGACAACTTCGATTCGGCGGGTTTCGTCGTCGAGCACGACCTTGGCCACCTCGGCCGGCGCCAGCGCATTGACCACGAAGGTTGCCGCATCGCCCGACCATGGAATGATATCGATCTTTTCGCCCTGTAGCTCTGCGACCACCGCCTGCACACGGCTGCCGCGCATACCGACGCAGGCGCCGACCGGGTCGATTGAGCTGTCATTCGAGAGCACCGCGATCTTGGCCCGGCTGCCGGGGTCGCGTGCCACCGATTTAATCTCGATGATACCGTCATAGATCTCCGGCACTTCCTGCATGAACAGCTTGGCCATGAAGATCGGATGGGTGCGTGACAGGAATATCTGTGGCCCGCGCTGTTCTTCGCGCACGTCGAAAATCAAGGCGCGAACACGGTCGCCGTTCTTGAAATGCTCGCGCGGCAGCAACTCGTCGCGGCGCAACGTCGCTTCGGCCCGACCGAGATCGATCGTGACATTGCCGTACTCGACCCGCTTGACCAAGCCGTTGACGATTTCGCCGACTCGGTCTTTGTACTCGTTGAACTGGCGCTTGCGTTCGGCATCGCGAACGCGCTGAACGATGACCTGTTTGGCGGTCTGCGCGGCAATGCGCCCGAAATCGATGGGCGGCAATTCATCGACCAGAAACTCGCCGACTTTGGCATCCTTCTTGAGGCGCTGAGCCTGCTTCAAGGTCAGATCGGTCTGTTCATTTTCGACCGTCTCGACCACCCGCATGTAGCGGGCAAGATGGATGTCGCCGGTTTTGCGGTCGATACGCGCCCGAATATCATGCTCGTGCCCGTACTTCGATCGCCCCGCCTTCTGGATCGCGAGTTCCAACGCCTCGAGAACCTCGTCTCGGTCGATGCTTTTCTCGCGGGCTACCGCATCGGCGACTTGCAGCAGTTCCATCAGTCGGGGTTCCCTGAACTCGTTGGCTTTATGGTTGGACGGCTTAGTCGCATAATCCCGGATCTCGGGGGGTGGTTCAGGTGCTTGCCGCCATCAAGGCGTCGGTAAGCACTAACTTGGCGCGCAGGATATTATCAAAGGGTAAGTCGACGGTTTGAGCATTTTCGATTTCCAACCGTACCATGCCCTCTGACGCCCCTTTAAGTATACCACGAAAACGACGACGGCCGTCGATCATGGCTTTGGTCTCTATGCGCGCTTCAAAACCGGTATAGCGCGCGAAATCCCGCAGCCGGGTCAAGGGTCGATCGATACCGGGTGAGCTGACTTCCAGAGTATAGGCAACGGCAATCGGATTTTCGACATCAAGCACCGCGGAAACCGTACGACTGATATCGGCACAGTCCTCGACATCCATGGGCGCACCATCGAGTCGCTCGGCCATGATTTGGAGTACCGGCCGCCTTCCGCCCGACATCTGCACCCGCACAATCTCATAGCCCATAGCCGAGATTGACGGCGCAATAATCTGTTCTATCCGCTCGGTTCCGTCCATTCCCCGACTGACCTGGCCAACACCCCGTGACGGTTTCGACACCGTCCGATTAAAAAAAGGTGGGTCACCGACCCACCCGCAGAGCGACACGGCGGCTCGCTTGCGCGTGCCGCTCGGCCGTATCGGATACCATCGCGACTATAGCCGATTTCACGGCCGAAGCAAGGGGTTTCGCCCCCTGGGAAAAACATGCGGACCGATCAACGCGCGCCCTCACTGCAAGAAGAACAGGTTGCGCAGAAAGCCGGGAGCCAGCACGGCTAACGGGTTGACGCTGACCTTATAATCGGCGATCGGGCCTTGCAGGCTATAGGTGGCGGCAAAGACCCCTTGACCCTCGCCGCCCGACAACAGATCGCCGACCAGCGGAATCATGCCGATAATGCGGTTAAGGCTGTAGATCGGTACGATGGTGCCCTCCAGCACCACCCGATGCCCTTCGGCAACCTCCATCGTCCCGTTGGTGGTCAGGCCGAGCGCGCCACCGGCGGTGCGAACATTCTTAAAGGTCAGCATAGTGCCGTGCCAGGTCGCATCGCCGACCAGTTGAGAAAAACTTAAGCCCTCGCCTTGCAACAATTCGAGCAGGCCGGTCACCGACAGCGCATTGAGCAGGCGCCCCAGCACCGGCGCGTTGATGACCCGAAATTCCCCCAGTTCAATCCGGGCCGAGACCGGACGGACCGGTACGCCCGGCTCGCCGCTGCCGCTCAGGGTAAATTTGCCGCCTTTTACGGTATCGGTCATGTCGAAGGCGCTCATCAGCGCGCCGATATCGCCGCCCGAGGCATTCAGCCGGCGTTTATCGCCGTCCGGCCGATAGGACAGCAGCAGCGGCTCGGCGCTTCCGGGCAGTCTCGCCTGTAACTCGGCGCTGTCCCAGCCGATTCCGTTGTTGCGCGCCCGGCCGCTGACATCGGTCAGGAAGCGCCCGGGACCGTCGGTTATGACTTTGGCGAGATTTACGGTCAGGTCATAGACCAAGCCGGGCGGAGGCGGCTGCGGTCCGGTCGGCTCGGAGCTTTTCAGAAGCGGCCGCACATCGACCACGCTGCCCTTGACCGCGATGTCGTACCCGCCATCCGGGCGGGGTTTGACTTCGGCGCCGGCGTTGTTGGCGTCGAGCCGCACCTCGTTGAGCATCAGTCGGGCAAGCTTGCCGCCGGGCGCCAGTTCGGCATAGCCCGTCGCCTTCAGTCCGCCGGCATCGATCACGATGTTCGAGACCGCAACCGGCTTGCCGTGATCGAACGCCAGATCGAAGCGTCCGCTGCCCGGTACGCCGGCCGCTTTGGCCCAGCCGAACTCGGAAGTCGCGAGACGGGAGCGGGTAAAATCCACGGTACCGGCCAGTTTGGCTTGTTTGCGGCGATCGACCGTAACCTGAACTTTGGTGGTCACCGGGCCTTCGACATAAGGAGTGATGCGCACATTATGCGCCGCCAGTTCAGCGGCACCGATATCGCCCTTCAGGTTCACTTTGGTCGGAATGTCGACCGTGTCGACGAAACTTTCGCGCCATTGGACCGTGACCGGCACCGCTTCCAGCCGAGCGGTCCCGGTCAACTCCATGCCGGAGGTCTCCAACGCCAGTTTCAGTTCGCCATCGGTCGCGTTCAGGCCGCCGGCAATGCCCTCGACCGCGGCGCCGTGCAAGGCGGCGGTCGCCTTGATGTCGACGGCGTCCAGATCGAGATCGCGCTTCAACGGAAAATAGAAATGCAGCCGGCAGGTTTGGGTGCCCTTGGTCCGGGCCGGGTCGATATCAACCTTGCGGGCATAGCCGAGCGGCGGCATGTCGAGCACGGTCAGCGCCGCCTTCAACGGACCGCTGAGCGGCGCGTCGATCTCGATCCATTCCTGCGGCGTGTCGAGTTTGCTGAAGACGATCCGTCCGTCACCGACCGCCAACTCGCCGATATGACCGCCGGTGGTGGTTATAATCAGGTCGCGCCCGTCGCTGGTGCCGCGGCCCGAAATGCCGACGATCGGAGTCAGGGTCTTGAAGTAATTGACGGTCAGGTCCGAGCCGCTGATCCCGGCATCGATCGTGTCGGGGTGAATCTCGTCCGGCATGGCCACCGGGGCGGAGCCGACCACTTTAATCCAGGCTTCATCGATCACGCCGGAAATGACGTTGCCGAGAATCCAGCCGCGCGGCCCCTTGCCGACTCCGGGCGGCCACAGCTTGTGCAGGCGTTCGACCGGCACGGCTTTGACCTTGACCCCGCCGCGGATGGCCAGTCGTTCGCCGGTCCGGGCAACGGAGCCGTCAAAGGCCAGTGCACCCTGGCCGAAATCAACCAGCAGGGTCTTGAGATCGAGTCGCGCCGGCACGGGGTCGAATGGCCGGTCCAGTTTGGCCTGAAGCGTGATCGCGCGCACCGGGACCGGCTCGGGCAGAAAGCCTGCCGGCGGCACCAGGCGGCCCGCCCCGGCGGCAAGATCAAGTCCGACCCGGTCGGTTTGGCCGTCGGCGTTGAACTTGAATGCGATTGCGCCCGACAGCGGAAAGGCCGCGACCGACAGCGGCGCCAATGCCGGATGCAGCCCGGTAAAGCGGGCGGGCACAAAATCTGCGACACGCAGATTCAGCGTCGAGCCGCTATCCTCCGGGACCAGCGTCGCATCGAACTTTGCGATGCGCGCCCCGGTGTTGACTGCAAGTTTCAGTGCGCCGTTGCGGTCAAGCCCGATTTGGCCGCTGGCGCTGAGCGCCAAGGCAAGATCGGTGAAGGACAGCCTGAAGCGCTCCAGCGTGACCCGGCCGGACTCTGGAGCCAGGCTGGCCGCCAACTCGAACCCGCTAACCGTCAACGGCTTCGGCTGCACGCCCGGCAAGGCGAGTGTCCCCGAACCGACGCCCTCAAGGTTCAGCCGCGCCGTCAGCGGCCGGAAGGCGTCGTCAAAACCGGCCGTCAGCGTACCGGAAAGCGGGAGCGTGCTGCCGGCCAGCGGCGCCAGCCCCGGAATCGTCGCGGTCAGTGCCGCCGGATCGAAATCCCGGAAACTGAGGACCGCTTCGGCCGTACCTGCATTGCCCGCAGCACCGCGTTTTTCGGTGCCGGTCAGTTCGAATACCGCGGTGTTGTTGGCTAGCTTGGCTTCGAACCGGGCCCGGGCCCGCATGCCCTCGGGCCGACGGTCAAGCGTGGCCTCGATCCGCGGGATCACCCAGCTAATCCCGGTCACCCGGTCTTCAAGCGCAATCGAGGCTTCGCTGACCGCCAACTCGGTCAGTGCGCCGAACCGGCTCATCGGATCGGGCGGACGGCGCAGCAACTCCAGTAATTGTACGGCAAAGGCATCTTCAGCGGGAATCTCACCGGCGGGGGTGACGGCCACAGCCGACGGTTTGACTGCGACTTCACCCGAAGGTTTGGCCGTGGAGCCGTGAAGGTCAAGCGCCAACCGGCCGTCGGCCGAGCGTTCAAGCCGCAAGGTCGGCCCGACCAGCGTCAACCGTGTCAACGCCAGTTTGCCTTGTATCAGCGCCGGCATCGACAGACCGACCGCAAGCTCGGGAATCACCGCCACCGAGCGGCCATCGGCCGTAGTGACCCGGACGTCCCGCAGATACAAAACGGAGCCGCCCCCGGCAAGCACGGTATCGCCCACCGCAATCCGCACCCCGCCGGCCTCGCCGACCACCGCCTCGAGCGCCTCCGACAGATAAGGCGTGATGAAACCCAGGCTGACCGGGCCGGAGTTCATTCGCCAAAGCGCCAAAGCGGCAAGGATGATGACCCCGACCAGCACGGTGGTGATGGCATGGAGGAGACGAACGGAGGTGCGAATCAAGGGAGGCCTCTTGCTTCTCTGCTTGCGTCACTGCGTCGGATATGGTCAGCAGGCTGATAAAAAAAATGTAATCCGGAGTCGTTCATGCTGTCCCTGGTTCCGCTCGACGCGCTTCCCGAACCGGCCGACCCTGCGATGGCCGCACGCGGGCTGGAGACTTGGCGCGAGGGTGCCGCCGCGACCGATGATCCCGGTCTGCGCGCCTTCGTGTGCGAGCTGGCGGAATTGCCAGAGGGGCAGCGCTTGATTTCTGCGGTTTGCGGCAACAGCCCGTATCTCGGCCTTAGCCTGACCAGGGATCCCGGCTTTGTCCGGCGGCTGACCGGGAGCGGATTTGAGGCGACCTTCTCCGAAATTATTTCAGAATTAAAGCGGGATTTCGAAGCCGAAACGAATATAGAGCGCTTGATGACCGGCTTGCGGTTGGCCAAGCGGCGGGCGGCGTTGCTGATCGGGCTGGCCGATATCGCGGGGGCCTGGACGCTGGAGCAGGTGACCGGTGCGCTCAGCGCGCTGGCCGAAACCACGCTGGAGCTTGCGGTCACCCATTTGCTGCGCGCATTGGCCGATGCCGGCACCTTAAGGTTGCCGGATCGGATGCAGCCGCTGCTCGGGTCGGGTCTGATCATCCTGGCCATGGGCAAATTCGGGGCACGGGAACTCAATTATTCGAGCGATATCGACCTGATCATCTTTTATGATGAGGAGGTGGTGAAGGCCGCCGGAACGGCCGACCCCGGACGAAGCTTTACCCGCTTCGCCCGCGATCTGGTTCGCATTATGGACGAACGGACCAAAGACGGCTACGTGTTCCGTACCGATCTTCGCTTGCGTCCCGATCCGGTGGCGACCCCGCCTGCGGTCTCGGACGGCGCCGCGCATATCTATTATGCCAGCGTCGGTCAGAACTGGGAACGCGCAGCTTTGATCAAAGCGCGTCCGGTTGCCGGCGATCCGCAGGCCGCCGCCGCGTTCATGACCTTTCTTAAGCCCTTCATCTGGCGGCGTAATCTGGACTTCGCCGCAATTCAGGACATTCATTCGATCAAGCGCCAGATTCATGCGCACAAGGGCCATAGCCGGCCGGCGGTCAATGGCCATGACGTCAAGCTCGGCCGGGGCGGCATCCGGGAGATCGAATTCTTCGTCCAAACCCAGCAATTGATTCACGGCGGGCGCGACGTGCGCCTGCGTTCGCTCGGCACCTGCGAAACGCTCGAGGTTTTGGTCAATGTCGGTCTGGTCAAGCCCGAGGTCGCGGCCGAACTGACCGAGGCCTATCGGTTTCTGCGCCGGGTCGAACATCGGATACAGATGGTCGATGATCGCCAGACTCATCAACTGCCCAAAGCCGATGAAGACGTTGCGAAGCTTGCGGTTTTTCTCGGCTATTCCGATAGCGGGCTGTTCCGGGAGGATTTGCTGTCCCGACTGATGACGGTCGAGGGTCATTACGCCGATCTGTTCGAGGAATCGCCCCAGTTGACCGGCTTCGGCAATCTGGTTTTTACCGGCACCGACGATGACCCCGATACGGTCGAGACGTTACGAACGCTCGGTTTTGAAAATGCCTCGGCGGTGATTGTCACGGTCGCGACCTGGCACCGTGGCCGCTATCGCTGCATGCGCAGTGCCCGGGCGCGTGAGTTGCTGACCGAGCTGATTCCCGGATTATTGCAGGCCTTCGGCGCCACGCACCATCCCGACGATGCGTTGGCCCGGTTTGATCGGTTCATGAGCCGACTGCCCTCCGGGATTCAGCTGTTTTCGTTGTTCTATTCCAATCCCCGATTGCTCCAGATCATCGCCGAGGTGATGGGGACCGCGCCGCGCCTAGCCGATATCCTGGGCACCAAGCCGGCCTTGCTCGATGCCGTGGTGGCGCCCGATTTTTTCGATCCGCTGCCGGAACGGTTGGCGCTTGCCGAAGACCACGCCCGCGCCCTGTCTCAAGCCGGTCATTTTGAAGCGGCCTTGACTGCGGAGCGGCGCTGGGTTCACGACCGGATATTCCAGGCCGGGGTTCACATCCTGCGCAACATTACCGATGGTGATCGCTGCGGCCCGTTTCTGTCGGCGGTGGCCGATATCGCGCTGGCCGATTTGCTGGAGCGGGTGACCGAGGATTTCGCGCGTCGCCACGGTCGGATTCCCGGCGGCGAGATGGTGGTGTTGGCCATGGGCAAGCTCGGTAGCGGCCAGATGACGGTCGGCTCCGATCTCGACCTGATCACGGTTTATGAGGTGCCGCCGGAAATCGGTCAATCCGACGGCATGAAGCCGCTATCGCCCTCCGAATATTACATCAAACTGACCCAGCGCCTGATTCTGGCGGTAACCGCCCCGGCGGCGGAAGGCCGGCTGTACGATGTCGATATGCGGCTGCGGCCCTCGGGCAATGCCGGGCCGGTTGCGGTTTCCCTCGCCGGCTTCAGCCGCTACCAGCGCGAAAACGCTTGGACCTGGGAGCATATGGCGTTGACCCGGGCGCGGCTGGTCGCCGGTCCGCCGGGATTGCGCGCCCGGCTGGAGCAGGTCATTCGCGAGGTGCTGACCCGGCCGCGTGACCCCGAGCAGCTGGTACTCGACATTGCCGACATGCGCCGTCGGGTCGAGCGCGAATTCGGGACCACCAGCCCGTGGGAGGTCAAATATGCCCGCGGCGGCTTCATGGATATCAACTTTATCGCTCAGCATTTGATGTTGCGCCATGCCGCCGAGTATCCTGAAATTCTGCACGGCAATACGGTGCGCGCATTGGAAGCGCTGGCGGCGGCGGAGCTGCTTGATCCGGAGGCAGCGGCCGAATTGATCGCAACCCACCGTACCTGGCGCCGGATTCAAGGCTTTTTGCGCCTGACCACCGGCGGCACCTTTGCGCCCGACGATGCACCGAAGGCTTTAAGATTGGCTCTCACCCGCTGCGTTTTCCCCGACCACGAAGACGAAATCGATTTCTCCGTGACCAACGCCCAGGTTCACGAGTTGGCGGCCAACGCCCATCGGCATTTTCAACGGCTGATCGACGACCCGGCCGAGCGCATCCATCTTGAGCGACAGCGCAACCAGTTCCCGCCCGATTGATTCCGATTAATCCCGATTAATATGACCACGAGGAACCGAACCATGAGCATCGAACCCGGCCAAGTTGCCCCCGACTTTACCCTGACCACCGACAGCGGCGGCACGGTTACCCTATCGGCCCTGCGCGGCCGGATGGTCGTGCTCTATTTTTATCCCAAGGACGACACTTCGGGCTGCACCAAGGAGGCCTGCGCCTTTCGCGACCGCATGACGGATTTCTCCGCCATTGATGCGGTGATCATCGGCGTCTCCAAGGACGGTCCGAAAAGCCATGATAAATTCAAGATGAAGTACGATCTGCCTTTTACTTTGGGCTGTGACGAAGACACGGCGCTTGCCCAATCTTATGAGGTGTGGGTTGAAAAAAGTCTGTACGGCCGCAAATATATGGGTATGGACCGCGCCACATTTCTAATTAATCGGGACGGGCTGGTTCAGGCGGTTTGGCGCAAGGTTAAAATCGACGGCCATGTTGACGCCGTTCTCAAGGCAGCTCGGCAAAGCTAACAGGGCAGAGTTAACAGGTTGATAACTCTGCCGAGCGCCATACGTAGGTCGACGTATATCTTGTTGCGCGTGGTTTAGCCACCTTCGCTCGGGAGAAGTCAACATGGGTACCTTCGCCGGTCAGCTAATGGTTACGGCGGCCTTTCGCCGCCTGGTCACCCTTTGTCATCTGGACAATCCGGCGCACCCGGTTCGGGATGCTGAAGATTTGTCCTATCGTTTCAATGGCTTGGCCTGGGACGAAAAAGCGTTCAGTTTGACCGACGAAGGCGGCATCCAATGGGCCATCGCAGTTTCCAAGCATGGCCCGGCCCTGGTGATTGCGCCGACGCGCCCGGATATGGCCGGTGAGACCCGGATTTCCGGTCAGGCTTTTTGGCGTCATTTGCTCGGCGCAGTCGGCAGTGTGCATCCGGCACCGGCGCCGGCGCAGGAAAACCGAGAACGTCAGGAAGGTTTGTTCAGCCGTCTGTTCCACAGCAATGCCGGCGGCACCGGCGCCCCGGCCGAGAAATGGTTCACGTCCGGGGAAACCGACGCGGTACGGGATCATCGCCTGAAGATGCGGGCCATGCAGCAGCGCCGCGCTGAAGAGACCCGTCGGGCCAGAGCCGCCGAAGCCCGGGCCATGTATGAAATTTGGTATCAGTGAGGGTGCAGTCCGCCGGGAGGCCGGGAGGGCGGCCCGCCGGTTAATTCGGTTCCTTCACTTCCTCCAGAAAATCGCCGGGATCGACGGCGTCACTGCCCTTGCGGACTTCGAAATGCAATTGAGGCGAAGTGACGCTGCCGGTGGCGCCGACGGTGCCAATCTTTTGGCCGCGTTTAACAGTGGCGCCGCGCTGCACCAGTGAATGATCAAGGTGTGCATAGGCGGTAATCAGGCCGCCGCGGTGACGGATCAGCAACAGATTGCCGTAACCTTTCAACTCGTTACCGACATAGGCAACGACGCCGTTGTCGGCGACCATGACCGGGGTGCCTTTAGCGGCGGCGATGTTGACGCCGTCATTGTGGCGACCGTCCGGCTTGTCACCATAGTCGGAGAGCACCTTACCCTTGACCGGCCAAATCAACCGCGCGCCACCGCGCGGCGGAGGAACCGCCGCCGCCGTCGCTGCTGGTGTCGCTGCCGGTGTTGCGACGGACGCGGGCGTCATCGCAGCCGGGACGGCCGGGCGATGGGCCGGCGGTAAAGCGGCCAAAGAGTGCGCGGCCTTGGCTTGATCGGGAGTCAGCGGCGCGGCGACCGGGCCGGTTCGCTTCGGGGTCGCGGGCACAGGCACGGGCGGGGTTATAGCGGCGGGCGGCGGCAGAGCCGCCGTGTCGATCCGGGCGTGATTCGAACCGGCAGCGGCGCCGACGCCATGCACCGGATTGTTATCCGCGGGGTCGGGTTTGTGCGGCGGAATCGTCGTCTCGTTACCGCCGGTCCCTGGGACCGTCAGCGTCTGTCCGACCTTGAGCGTGTAGGGCGGCTCCAACCGGTTAAGCTTGGCCAACTCGTTGGTCGGTATGCGGGCGTTTCGCGCCAGCACCGATAACGTGTCACCGGGCCGAACGACATGAACCCGGCTGTCGGGCAGCACCAGTGTCCGCCCGGCCTCGAGCCGATACGGCGTCTGCAACCCGTTAAGCTCGACCAGATCCTGAATCGGCACATTATAGCGCCGCGCGAGCAGGGCGATCGAATCACCCCGTTCGACCACGACGGTCCGCAGTTGTGCTTGCGTCGAGGCCGACGCCACCGGCCCCATTTCCGGCGGGGCGCCGCAACCGCCAAGCACCGGCAACAGCGCTGCCAGCAGCGCTCCGGTTATCTTGGTCTTGAGGGGCCTTGCTCCTCGGGAACCCCGGGTAACAAGGGTACAAAACGAACGGGCCACAACTCCTCCCGCTGAAAGCCGGTTTCGGTACGCCGGACTCGAACGATCCGCTGCTCCCGGCGGTCGATGCCCAACGGTATGACCAATATGCCGCCCGCCGCAAGCTGCGCGGTCAAGGCCTCGGGCGGGTCGGTGCCGAACGCGCCCGCCGTGGTCAAAATACGATCGAACGGCGCTTCCTCCGGCCAACCCGCGATGCCGTCGCCATGCCGGGTGTTGATATTGGTCAGCCCCGCCATGGAAAAGCGTCGTTCAGCCTCGGCCAGCAGCGGCCTCAGCCGTTCGACTGTATACACGCTCCGTACCAGCTGCGCCAGTATCGCCGCCTGATAGCCGCTGCCGGTGCCGATTTCCAGCACGCGATGATGCGGCTTTAGTTCTAACAGCCCGGTCATATACGCGACCACCAGCGGCTGACTGATGGTCTGGCCATAGCCGATCGGGAGCGGAATATCCTCGTAGGCCTCTGCGATCAGAGCGCGCGGGACATAACGTTCGCGCGGTACCTTTTCAAGCGCAGCCAACACCACGACATCGGTAATGCCGTTGCCTCGCAACGATTTGATCAGGCGGACCTTGTCGGCTTCGAGGTTCATGGCGGTCAGGCCGTGGTGAATACTTCGGAGAGAGCCTCCAGAGTAGGGATATGGGTCAGGTCGAGTTGCAGTGGCGTGATCGAGATGCCGTTGTTGGAAATGACTTCCATATCGGTGCCCGGCATCACCTCCGGCGCCTCATAAAGCGGTCCGATCCAGTAATAAGTCCGGCCGCGCGGGTCAACCCGTTCGCACAGCTCGTCGGCAACCTTGCGCTTGCCATGGGGAACCACCCGAATCCCGGTCACCTGATCCGACCGGCAGGCCGGGAAGTTGACATTAAGCAGGACGGTATTGGGCCAGCGAACGCGCACGGCCCGCCGGATCACCCCCTCGGCCCGGGATTCGGCGGTACACCAGTCGATGCTGCCGTCGGCGGCGGTCGCCTGGCTCAAGGCGATGGCCGGAACCCCGAGCAGGGTCGCCTCCATCGCCACCGCGATCGTGCCCGAATAGGTCACGTCGTCGCAAATGTTTCGTCCGAAATTCACGCCCGACAGCACGAGGTCAGGTTTTCGGTCGCGCATGATATGGTTGATCGCCAGCAACGCACAGTCGGTCGGCGTGCCGTCGACAGCGAAATGACGCTCATCCACCTTGCGCAGCCGCAGCGGCCGTTGCAGGGTCAGGGAGTGGCTGGAGGCCGATTGCTCGGTCTCCGGCGCCACCACCCAAACATCATCCGACAGCGTCCGCGCTACCCGTTCCAACACCGCAAGGCCGGGCGCGCTCAGCCCGTCATCATTCGAAAGCAGGATACGGGCGCGTGATAGATCGGACGGCAGGTCAAATAACACGGCTGATCAGCTCCTGCCCGCCCATATAGGGCCGCAACACCTCCGGCACCACAATCGAGCCGTCGGGCTGCTGATAGTTCTCCATCACCGCGATCAGGCAGCGCCCGACCGCAACCCCCGAGCCATTCAATGTATGAACGAAGCGGGTGTCTTTGGCGCCGCGCGAGCGACAGCGCGCCTTCATGCGCCGGGCCTGGAAGTCGCCGCAATTCGAGCAGCTCGAAATCTCGCGATAGGCGTTCTGTCCCGGCAACCAGACCTCGATGTCATAGGTCTTGCGCGCGGAAAAGCCCATGTCGCCGGTGCACAGCACGATGGTGCGGAACGGCAGGCCCAGCCGCTTCAGTACCGTTTCGGCGCACCCGGTCATGCGCTCATGTTCTTCATCGGATTGGTCGGGCGCGGTGATGCTGACCATTTCGACCTTCCAGAACTGGTGCTGGCGAATCATGCCCCGGGTGTCTTTGCCGGCGGCGCCGGCCTCGGCCCGGAAGCACGGGGTCAGCGCGGTCATGCGCAGCGGCAGTTCCTCGAGATCGAGGATGGCATTGCCGACCAGATTGGTCAACGGCACTTCGGAGGTCGGAATCAGCCACAGCCCGGTCGTGGTCTGGAACAGATCATCGGCGAATTTAGGCAACTGGCCGGTGCCGAACATGGTGGCGTCGCGCACCATCAAGGGCGGGTTGATCTCGGTATAGCCATGCTCGGTGGTGTGGAGATCAAGCATGAACTGACCGAGCGCCCGCTCGAGCCGGGCCAAGTCCTTTTTCAACACGGTGAAGCGCGCACCCGACAGCGCCGCAGCACCCGCGAAATCCATCAGACCGAGCTTCTCGCCCAGATCGAAATGCTCGCGCGGCGCTTCGATCACCGGCACCGTGCCGACCCGGCGCAGCTCGACATTATGCTTTTCGTTCGGCCCGTCGGGCACGTCCTCGGCCGGTCCGTTCGGCAGCGTGGTCAGCAACCGGTCCAACTCGGCACCGAGCGCCTTTTCCTCTTCCTCCAGTCGGGGCAGCCGCACTTTGATTTCAGCCATTTCGGCCAGCAGCGGCTCAACATTGGCCCCGGTCTTGCGGGCGCCGCCGATTTCCTTGGAGGCTTCGTTGCGCCGGGCCAGCGTTTCCTGCATCGCGGTCTGCGCCGCGCGACGCCGGGCGTCGAAATCGAGCAAATGCGCCGACAAAGGGGGTTGGCCGCGTCGGACCATGGCCCGGTCGAACGCGGAAGGATCATCACGGATGGCACGAAGGTCGAGCATGGCAGGGCGCCTGAAGTTTTGAGTAGACTGTTTATACAAGCTTATAGAAGCCACTTCGCCGGAGGTCCAGAGCCGTCGGCGCACTCCGGTCACCGTCCGTCATTCCCGCCTTCTCCTTCGTCATTCCCGCGAACGCGGGAATCCAGCGCTTGTGCATCTGGACCCCCGCTTTCGCGGGGGTGACGAGGGAGAGAAGCGATTTGGCTACAACTCGGTTCTGATAATGTCC
>JBAWVF010000043.1:0-25688 GCA_037147415.1 Rhodospirillaceae bacterium
CTCTCTTATATTAAAAGCATATTCATATATAAATTCTTGATGATCGTCAAATTCAATAATCAATCGATTTTCATATGAATTAACCAAAGCAAGCAACTCAACTTCTGATGATTTACTAATAATGTCTGATCGTTCATCTGGAAAATAATCTTCTTCGTCACAGAAAATATTGTGATTAAGTTCAAAATATTCATATAAAGCAGAAAACCTAACTTTGATATTGGTCATTGTCGTTCTCTCCTAAACTAAATCATCAAGGTGTTGTTAACTGACATTACTGGTTGGTAGACTGGAAAACATGCTTGCCAGTGAGTAGTTCTGCCGCTAATGTATGTGCACCTCGAAGCGAGCATGCTCGCTCTCGGGTGTTTCCTCCTAAAATTCCTCGGGCCATCGTTCCACGGTGGCCCTTTTTTTTCAAAAGAAACCTAACCGTAATATACATTCAATATTCTGTTTGCTTCAAAATTAATAACCTCGTCATTACGATTTGCATAATTCTCGAATAGCATTCTTGATATATCCATAAACTTGTCGACCAACTCTGGATCAAAATGTCCACCTTTTTGCGATATAAGATATGTCATTGTGTCTTCATATGATTTTGGTTCTTTGTATGGTCGTTTGCTTGTGATGGCATCAAAGACATCAATAATTGCAAACATTCTCGCAATAAGCGGTATGTGGTGTCCGAATATGTTTTCTGGATATCCCCCACCATCAAACCGCACATGATGATATTTAATAACTTCAATTCCACTTTCTGCCCATTCGGAGGTTTTAATAAGTCTTTCGCCGATTTGAACATGTCCCTTAATAACTTCAAATTCACTTTTATCAAGTTTTCCTGGTTTCTGCAAGACAGCATCCGGTATTCCAATTTTTCCAATATCGTGAAGTAAGGCACCATTAATTAAGTCACTCATTTCAACATCTGATAAGCCCATTATCGAACCAAAATGATAGGAATATATCATAACCCGAAGATTGTGATGAAATGTATCATTATCTCGAAGTGCAATTGTGTTCCCAAGCAAGAACAATGTTTTTACATTTGCTTTGACAAGTGTCTTGCTAACCTTGATAGAAACATAATATTGTATAAAAGAAACTATAATGACAATAAGTGAAGTTATGCCGCACAACAATAATGTATTAAAAACAAAGTCTGATATCACGACATCCGATGCACGAAGATATCCATATATTGTATAATGAGTATGGCCGTTTGCGATTGAGTTTTTTGAACAAAAAAATCGAACATTACCGTATGAAACGATTGGAATTATTGAGTTGGTGCACTCTATAGCCATTTTTTTTGAAAAAATATTCATTTCTTGGTCTGATTTTGCATACTTTGTAATTTCTTGGTCAAACTCATCAGTTAGTAATATGTAAACAAAATTGGCATCTGTTGATGGCATCAACTCTTTATTAGAAAGATATTCTTTTATAACATCAGTATATATTTTTGCTGGTGATGCCGGCTTAACTTTTGAAAACAGATCGTTGCTAAATTCCATAACCTGGCGATATACAATTCTATCGTATCTTGCTTTAGAAAACCTATATGAAATTACAAGTGCGATTGGTGTTATTAATATCGATGAAATTATCGCAACAATTATAGTTTTATACATCAACCTGATGCGGGCTCTTGATGCGGTTGCGGAATTCGTATTTATGATCACGATAAAATATCCTTATACATATTATATAGGTTTTCTAATGTGCTCGTGAACTTCTGATAGTGCTGCATCAATGTTATAAATAATCTTATCCATAGATGAAATGACATCTGATATGCACCAAGATATACGAATTAATTCTGAATTTTGCTTTGCTGAAGTTCGTGCAATTTCGTGCGAAAATGAACCAAACCCACTTATCGTTTGAATTGCCGTGGACATTTCTTCTCCTAACTTTGAAACACTTTGTTCAGTTGCCTTCATATTCGCGAGTGGAGCCTCCCTTTGCCAGCGATCAAGAACCGGAATTCCTGATTTTTGCATTTCAATAATGGCGGGAAACAATGCCATATAATTGTCCCTATTTGTTGTTAACTTCTCAACTGCATCATATACTCTTTGCAAAATACTCTTTGTCTCAAGCGAGATAGTCTGATAATCCTTTTTTCCATCACCAGCAACACCTGAAATAACAAGGTCATTAAGAATTAGATCCACCAAATTAATATGTCCACTAACACTTTTGAGGATATTTATAGCATCATGCATATCTATTTCGACAGCCTTGGTAAATTGCGATGCCATATTTAGTGATGACTTTGCTGTAGTATTAATATAGTCGTAATGCATGATAATCTCTTCAATGTTCGCCGAACAACCAGCGATAATATCTCTACAATTTGTAATATATAACTTTGCATCAGTTATATGTGTTGTTTCAGTATCAAGATTATGAAGCAGTTCATTCGCCCGCTGATTTGTCTCCTCGATTTGATTGCCCAGTGAATTTGATGATAATTTAATTTGAGAAATTTTGTGTTTAATCTCATCCCACATAGAAAGAATATTATTTTCACAATTAGATAAAATTGATTTAACTGATTTTTCAAATATCTGCCGTTCTTTTTCCTTTTTTGCCTCGTGCTCAAGGAAATTTCGTTCAAGTGAAGCATTATATTTTCTAACTGATAAAATGATCTGCCAAGTTCTATAGAATGGATTGTTCCTATGGACATCATTTCGTTGTTGTAAGGCAAAATTACCCTTTGATAAATCAGTCAGAGCATTTTCAATTGAATTAATCTCTTTTTTTATCGTAATATATCTAATCGTAATTAATCCAATTAAAAAGAAACCAACGGAAAGTGTAGCCACAAGAGATTTAATAAAATATTTTGACGAAAACTCGTCAATATCATCAATGTATAAGCCAGCACCAACAATCCATTGCCATTGCACAAAACCACTAACATACGAGACCTTCTCAATCGGGTCAGTAAATGATGGTTTAGGCCAGTAATATCTGGCATATCCAGAACCTTCACCAAGAGCAATATCTTTGAATTTATGAAACAAAAAATTACCACGAGCATCAGTCATATCATTCAGGTTTTTTCCAATCATAGCGACATTTGGATGTAATATCATAACTCCATCATAAGTATTTACCCATAAGTAATCATCATTATCGTGATGAAATGCCTTCAAAATCTTAATAGCCTCTATTTGTGCCTGCTCACGATTAAGATTACCATCCTCTTCCATTTTTTGAAAATACGATAAAATTTTTGTTGCATCGGAAACTTTGCTTCGAATATCGTCCATTTTTCGATCAAGTAGCATATCGTAATGTATATTGGTGCAGTAAAATGAGGCTGCAATTGATGTCATTACAATAGTTAATACTATAAGTGCATATTCAATAGCGATAGGAATTTTATGTGTAAACATTTTGCTTGCTCCCGAGACTGACCTTAAGAGGTTGGCATCAATTCTTTATAGCAATTTAATTATATCATCAACATTATCCTGTGATACTGGTTTAGTATAAGCATATGTTGCACCGAGTTTTATTGCATAATTGAGGTAATTGAAATCCTTTAAGTTTCCACCTCCCGACATTACAATAAGCGGAATATTCTGGTTTTCTCTTCTTATATTAATAATTGTTTGTAGCCCATCTTGTTCCGGCATGAATATATCAATAAATACAATGTCATATGCCTTGCTGCGAAAAATTTTTTCACCTTGATATCCGGTGTTTGCCTCATCAACCTGATGGTGGTATTTTTCAAAAATGGATCGCAGGACCATCCGACTTACCTTACAATCATCAATGACCAAGATGTTTGCCATACCAAGGTTCCGTAATGAACATTAGGTGCCTTTGCAATTTCAAAATCATAAGCAGAGAAAGGTTTGGTGTCCAGTGCCCTCTGTATACGGCGGGTGTAATAATCCTATCGAATTTGCCTGACATCCCCCAAATGCGGTAAGCCGAAATAATCTGACTATCCGCATGTAGATCACAGGTTAAAACCAATGATTGAATTACACGAAAAATACACGGATATAAAAGTGTGCTACAATCAGTTGCAATTGTTGAGTAATTTACAATGTCTACCCTCTTCGTAATCAGTAGGTCCGCGGTTCGAGTCCGCGAGGCAGCACCATTAAATCAAGGTGTTAGCGCCCCTTTTTTGATGAGTAATTCGCTAATCATATTATAAGAATCGGCCTCGTTTTGATTGCCATTGCAGGCGCAGTCTGGAATCACTGCGCTGTGACAATGGGATGCAAAACGAATGGATGCGGGGCGTGTGTTTGCGGTGCTATGGCTGACCGGCTTGTTGGCGCTCGGACCGATCTTTGTGGCCGAGGCGGAGCAAGTGCCGAGCCAAAGCGATGCGGGTGGTACCGGATTGCTGGAAACCCCCTCTGCGCGCATGATGGAAGACGGCTCGCTGGTGATCGGGGCTGCGGTGGTGGGTGGGCTGTATCGCCACGGCCAACTCGGCTTTCAACTATTGCCCTGGCTTGAAGGCACGCTTCACGCCACTTTGCAACCGGCACTTGATGATATCCCGAGCCTCGTTGATTCCGGGCTTGGGTTGAAGGCGCGGCTGGCAACGGAAACCCGTTGGCGGCCGGAACTGGCACTCGGCATACGTGATCTTGCCGGCGGCCGCTTTGCCTCGGAATATCTGGTGCTGAATAAGCGCTGGTACGATTTCGACTTCAGTCTGGGGCTGGGCTGGGGCCGGTTGGGTGAGGCGGGTTATCTGCCCAATCCGCTCGGTTTGCTCGGCGGGCGTTATGGCGAGCCGCGAAAAATTGTCGATCCGTTGGCCGGGCCCGGTTCATGGTTTACCGGCTCCGGGACCGCCTTGTTTGGCGGCGTGGCCTGGAAGACACCGTTGCCCGGCTTGGCGCTCAAATTTGAAATGAGCCCGGATCGTCGGCTGATCGATCGCCTGGAAAACCCGGCGCTGGTGGCCGGCTCGCCTTTCAACCTCGGCGCTTCGTATCGGCCGGTGTCGTGGCTCGAGTTCGGCGCCGGGTACGAGCATGGCCGTGATGTAATGCTGCGGCTGGCGTTGTTGCTTAATCCGGCGACCGAAAGCGTGCCGCGTCTCGGGCCTGCGACTTTGCCGGAGCCGACGGCTTCAGTTGTGATCGAGGGTGCCCGCGCGATTGCCTGGCTTGATCCGACCCGCGGCGCCGGTGACGCATCGCCTCCGGCGCGAACGGTGGGGCGGGCGTTGCTCGACATGGCGGCCCGCGCCCCACCCGCGATTGAGGAAGTCACGGTGATCGCAAGTACTCGCGGATTGGACGGTGTCGCGGTTTCGGCCCCGGTCAGCGAGTTGAAGCGGGCGGGGCAGGGGTTCGGCAGCGCCGCCGAAGTTCGCACCGGCGCCCGGCTCGAGCCCGGAACCACGGTTGCGAAGCTGGCCGCACTGCACGAGGATTGGCGTCCGGTCAAAGAATCGCCCTGGCGTTATCAAGTCGTGTCGCGTTTTGAATATAGCCCGTTTGAATCAACGACAGTAACCGCGTGGCGGGCATCGGTCGATGTCGTGAGCGAGTTGGAAGTGGCGGACGGCTTGGTCTACAGCCATACCGGACGCTGGACTCCCGCGGCGCGGTTGGAACAACTCGACGGGACGCTGGTGCGGGCTTTTTTGGGAACGCCGGTCAATCTGCCGGTACGGAGCGATCTGATCGACTATGTCTACGCCGCGCCGATAAATCTATTTGAGCGGGCCGCAGTATCCTGGCTGGCCGAGCCCGACCCGTCCTGGCGCACCCGACTATCGATCGGCTGGTTCGAAGAAATGTATGGCGGTGTGGGCGGTGAAGCTCTCTACCGTGCCCCGGGCAGTCGTTTAGCGGCGGGTGTCGAACTCGATGTCGTGCGCAAAAGGCTGCCCGGCAACACGTTGCTGTTGCGGCCGGAGACCGACACCGTCACCGGTCATGCCAGCCTCTATTATGAATCGGCCGACGGTCGGGTTGACAGTGCGCTCCATGCCGGGCGCTATCTGGGCGGCGATCTCGGCGCCACCGTTGAGATTGCGCGGAATTTCGATAACGGAGTCCGAATCGCCGCCAGCTTTACCGGCACGACCGGAGCCGAGCGCTCGGGCGTTCGCTTTCCGGGCCAGCGTGACCGGTTCGACGGCCTGTTTCGGCTGAGCGTACCGCTGGGGGCGCTGCCGCTGGTTCCCACCGCCAGTCGGGCCGAGCTGGTGACCCGGCCGCTCGGCCGCGATTCCGGGCAACGGCTTGAAATGCCGTTGCGCCTGGAGCCGCTGACCCGCCCGGTCGGCTATGGTGCAATTTCAGGCGGTTGGTCGCGGTTGTTGGAGTGAGGGGGGCTGGATCCCGAGAACGGTCAGCGCATCTTCGACCCCCGCCACCACTTGAAACAGCCGGGAATGACCGCCGCTGACAAAGCCGGAGGCGTTGATATGCTCGAACAGGCTGATCAGCGGCTGCCAGTAACCCTCGATATCGGCGATAATGACCGGCTTGTCGTGAAGGCGCAGCTGCTTCCAGGTCACGATTTCGAAACACTCGTCAAGGGTGCCGAGCCCGCCCGGCAGCACGACGAAGGCATCCGAGCGGTCAACCATCATGCGCTTACGCTCGTGCATGCTGTCGACCACGATCAGCTCGGTTAAGCCGGTGTGATCGACCTCGAGCGCCTGGATGTGCTCGGGGATGATGCCGAGCACCCGGCCGCCCGCAGCCAGCGCGGCGTCGGCCATGATGCCCATCAGCCCGACTCGCCCGCCGCCATAAACCAACCGGATGCCGGCGCGCGCCAGCAGAGTCCCCAGAAGGCGCGCGCTTTCCAGGTAAGCGTCGGCCACTCGGCTGGATGAACCGCAATAAACACATACGGAGGTCGGGGCATTCATTGGCAAACCTGTTTGATAGCGGATAATCAGGGTGTAGAGTACGCGATCTGCGGCAACCGGGGCACAGGATTCGGAATTTCTTAAATCCCCGTGACGAGTCGGCCCCGCTCTGCCTATAAAGCGACTGTCGATGACGGTAAAGGCATGACTGATGACGGTGGCGGCTGGCGTAAGGAGCGCGATGATAGTCTTCGGGCTGACGATGACGCTGGTGCGGTTTGCCCCGGCGATCGGAGCCGACGTGTCCGCAGATAGTGTAAAGCCCGATATTGCAAAAGTTATTGAACAGCGCCAGCAGGAGATTCGGAAAATGAGCGCGGCCATGAAAGTGGTTGGCCGATTCCTCAAAAACGAGGGTGCTACCTTGGCTGAAGTTGCGGCCGGAGCCGAAATCATTCGGGGCGTCGCCGGTGTCATGGGAACCGGGGTGCTGTTTCCACCAGGCAGCGCGGTTGGCGTCGACCGCAGTGCGGCGCGCGCTGAAATCTGGGAGCACCCGGAGGTTTTCAAAGAACAGGCTCGTGCGCTTGCAACGGCCGCGGGGCATTTGGCGGCAGCGGCGACGGCTCATGATATTGCAACGGTAAGAACTCGGGCCGCGGCGGTGAGCGGAGCCTGCGCCGCATGTCATGAATTGTTCCGGCAGAAATTGCCATGAGCAACCACCGAACTAATCGGGCGGTTTTCCTGCCGCTGCTCTTGTTGCCGGCGTTTCTGTTGCCGGCGTTTCTGTTGTCGGTGTGTCTGTTGTCGGTGTGTCTGGGGCTTGGTGTGGCCCCGGCCATGGCCGGCAACCGACCCGACCCCGTGGCCGAGCAGGTGGCGCGCGGCAAATATATTTTCGATGCCGCCGGCTGCCTCGGCTGTCATACCGACGAGCAACATGGCGGGCCGGCTTTAGCCGGCGGGCGGGCACTGATCACCGGTTACGGCACTTTCTACACCCCTAACATCACGCCCGATCCGATTTACGGTATCGGGAGTTGGAGAGTTGCCGCTTTTTTTCGTGCAATGCGCTCCGGTATTTCTCGTGACGGCACTTCACTGTTGCCGACCTTTCCGTTTACCTCTTATGCGGCGATCGACGATGCCGATTTGCTTGATCTTAAAGCGTATCTGATGACGCGAGAGCCGGTCGCCCGGCCAAACCGTCCTCATGAGCTTAAAGACCCGTTCATGTTACGCCTGATGATGCCGGGCTGGAAGTTGCTGTATCACAAAGAGGGTCCGCTCAACACGAATCCTTATCGTTCAGTGCAATGGAACCGGGGCCAATATCTGGTCCGCGCGCTCGGCCATTGCGGGGAATGCCACACGCCGCGCAACTGGAGCGGCGCTTTTGATGAAAGTCGGGCCTTTTCCGGGGCGCGCCGCAGCGAGGGTGGCGAGTGGGCACCCAATATTACCCCTGACCCCGAAACCGGGATCGGTAAATGGTCGGATGCCGACCTGTTGTTGCTGCTTGAAATCGGGTTGCTTCCCGATGGGGATGTGATCGGTGGCAGCATGGCCGAAGTGGTGCGCAACTCGACATCGCGCTTAACTTTGGCCGACCGCAAGGCGATTCTCGATTATTTGCGGGCGGTCCCACCGGTTCGTTCCGGTCCCTGATCAGTTCCCTAATGATTCGGCCAACAGGCGCAGATAAGGCCGGGCTTCCCGAATCAGTTCAACCGCCTCGTAAATCAGCACTTCGGGCGTCACAGCGCCGGCAATGCGGCTGTCTGCAACCAGCAATATTTTCTGGCCGCTCTCCAGGACGAAACGCGCGCGCGGTAAACCTTGCGCCGCCCGCAAGACCGCCAATACGTCGCGTCGGCGTACCGCTGATTCAACCGTATAGGGAACGTAACCGCACTCCGCCCAAATTTGACAAATCGCGTCCGAGTCCTCGGGGCTGACCGCGACGTGAAATTGAAGCTCCTCGACAAAAAACTTCAAGCGCGATGGACGAGGCGGGCGCGAAATTGCCAACAATCCGTCGGCTCCGAGAAAAACCGAGTTCATTCCGAGCGGCAAAGCCGTGCGCGCAACCTCAGCCAGCGACTGGATAGCCTCCAACCGAACCGATAGCGCCGTATCCGTGTCCAGATTCACCGTGCGTCACCCGCTAATCAACTCTGCGCTCAGTGTTATCTAAGATCGCTCGAAAAGGGAATGCCGGAGTTCGGACGGTCAGCCCAAAACAGGGCAGGCTTGTCGTTATATGAAGTTGCTTAGTATAATGGTAAATCGCCATTTCATAATGAAATGAAGCGTCATATCCAGGGGTACGCGATGAATACATATGTACGCACACTCGGGGCGTCGCTATTGATATCGGCTATAGTATTGGGAGGTGCCTCTGCGGCGGAACCTTTGCCGAAATTGAATATCGACACTCAAGCTGTCTCGGTTTCGGGCATTTCTTCAGGGGCCTATATGGCCGGTCAGTTTGAGGTGGCCTTTTCCGAGTCGGTCATGGGGGTGGGGATTGTGGCCGGCGGTCCCTATCTTTGCGCCAAATATGACGTGCTCAACATGCTGACCGGCCAAATGGTACGCTGCATGGCGGGAGAGATGGGTGGTCCGGCACTGCCGACCCTGATATCGGATGCGAAATTCCTGGGCAAAGACGGCGCAATCGACTCGACCGCCAACATCGCCAAGCATCGCGTCTATATGTTCAGCGGCGCGAATGATACCACGGTGGTGCCGTCGGTGATGGAGGCGACCGATAAATTCTATAAAGCCTTCATCACAGACCAAAGCCTGATCAAGTTCGTTAAGAACCCGGATGCTCGGCACGCCTTTATCGATAATAATCCCAAGTCACAAGGGTGCTCTCAAGCCTGTGATAATACGGTTAAGTCGAACCAGTGCACCTATGTCAATAATTGTAACTATGATAGCGCCGGAGCCTTGCTCTCGCATATCTACGGAGCCTCCGCTCCATTGGTCGATCCGGCAACAGCCGGTGTCACGCAAGTCGCCGCGAACCTGACCAGCTTTGACCAAAGCGCCTATATCAATAATCCCGAAGATCACAGTATGGCCAAAGAAGGCCATATCTATATTCCGACCGCCTGCAAGGACGGCTCCGCTCCGCGCTGCAAACTGCATATCGCCTTTCATGGCTGTAAGCAGGCAACAGCGCGTATCGGTAACGCCTTTATTTCAGACGCCGGCTATAATGCCTGGGCTGAAGCCAACCGGATCGTAATTCTCTATCCGGAAGTCGTTGCGATGATGTCACTCGCCGGACTCAATCCCAACGGGTGTTGGGATTGGTGGGGTTACGATAGCCCCGGCGAATATTACCGCAAGACCGGCAAACAGATGGCCGCGATTAAGCGGATGGTCGACGCCCTGTCCGCAAAATAGGGGCATCGCCTTTTTCGGCGCCGGGAGCTTTACGGCTCCCGGTTGTCCGGGGGGGCGGGCCTTTGCGGGCGGCCGCCACGGCGGGCGGCGACGGGCGGCGAACGATTGCGCGAGGCTCCAGTCCCGGAATAGTGTGTGCCGGCAACGGCTTGCCCAAGAAACGCTCGATCGCTCGGACCTGCCCGGTTTCCTTACCGGTGTAAAAGGAATAAGCGATGCCCGAGGCACCGGCACGGCCGGTACGGCCGATCCGGTGAACATAATCTTCGGCAACCCGCGGCAGATCAAAGTTGATAACATGGGTGATGTCGGCCACATCCAAGCCGCGCGCCGCGACATCGGTCGCAACCAGCAAGCGAATCCGGCCACGGCGCAGAGCATCAAGTGTACGGTTGCGCTGGGGTTGGCTCATGTCGCCGTGAAGGGCTGCGGCGGCATGGCCCTTTGCCCCCAAATCCTCCGCCAATCGGTCGGCGTCGCGCTTGGTCGCCGCAAACACGATCGCCTTGGCGACGTCGTCGCAGCCGGCCAAATGGGTCAGCAAGCGGTGCTTGTGGTCAAGATCATCGGCCCGCAAAAGCCGCTGTTCGATCGCTTCATGGGCGACCTGACGGCCGGCGATATCGATCCGCTCGGGATCGCGTAACAAACGGGCGGCCAGCCTGACCATCGGCGCATCGACGGTTGCGGTGAACAGCAAAGTCTGGCGTGAAGCCGGGCAGGCGGCTGCAATCTTTTCGACCGGCTCCAGAAAGCCGAGATCGAGCATACGGTCGGCTTCGTCGAGCACCAAAAACTCGACACTCGACAAATCAAGCCACGCCCGGTCCAAGTGGTCGATTAGACGTCCGGGGGTCGCTACGATGATATCAACCCGCCGCTCAAGTAAACGCCGTTGTTCACGATAGGGCATGCCGCCGACGATAACGCCGGTATTGACGCGGCTGAACTTTGAATAGCGCCGGACCGCTTCTAAACTCTGCGAGGCCAACTCACGGGTCGGCGACAGAATAAGAATGCGCGGGCCGAAGCTGCCGACCGGGCGCTGATTAAGCGCCAATCGCTGCAAGGCCGGCAGCACGAACGCCGCTGTTTTGCCGGTGCCGGTGTTGGCCGATGCAATCAGATCGCGACCGGCCAAGGCCGCCGGAACGGCGCGCACCTGAACCGGAGTGGGGGCTTGATAGCCGCAGCCTTCAATCGCTTTAAGCAGGGGGGGGATTAGTCCGAGGTCGGCAAAAGCCGGCGCAATTAAAGTAGACAAATGAAATCCTTGACGGTGAGAGCACGGGTTAACGCAAAATAAACGCGACACCCGAAAAGGCGCCGCGACCCTGCCACCCGACAGCTCATTCAATAACAGATAAACCGGAGTTTTCCAAATTCTTTTTGCAAAGCAATGAAAACAAGTGGAAACGAAAGCGACGTCGCTATAAGTTTCACTGAGCTGAAATGATACCATGCACCGGCCCGTAACGCCGGTCGGCGCCGCCGGGCCGAGAGTTCGTTGACCGTCAGGTGTTGCAAGGCGTGCTTGGACATGTCTTTATCATGCCATGATGGTCAGTCGCAGTAAGGGTCGAAAATGGCGACGATGCCGAAGACCATGGTCCGATAATGGTAACCATGACCGATGATCGTCAAATACCGCTTCTTGTGATTGTTGACCCGGCCGGCCGGCATCGCCATCAGATTGCCGGGGCGCTGGCAAATTTTTATCGTGTTTTGGAATTTAGTGATACCGAGGCCGCATTCCGGGAGTTAGGCCGCGTCGCTGCCGATCTGATCTTGATCGATGACCTGACGCCACCGCGCGGGGGCTACGAGTTTGTGCGGCTGCTGCGGCGCGACCGTATGCGGGGATTGTCCGAAGTTCCCATGGTGATAACCTCCCGGCGGGCAGAACCCGAAGTTCACGATTTGGGAAGCGAATGCGGTGCCGATGCTTGGCTGATCAAGCCGTTCCGTTACAGCGCGCTGATGAAATGCATTACTTCGCAGCTCAACCGGCGGGTTGAGGCACGCTGGGAAGCGCTTCCACCGGTACAACGAGCAGCCCTGAAGGGCACTCTCGATGTTTTCAACAGCTTATCCGAAATTATAGAGACCGGGTCTCGGCTCGAATATTCAATAATGAAACAAGCATGCGCGCCGCTGGTCGAAGTCGTCGGTCATCATGATTTTCAAACCTTACTGCGCGGGGTCAAAGAGCACGATAATTATACCTATGCTCACTCGGTCAAGGTTGCAACGATGCTGTGCCTGTTCGGGCATGTGATCGGGCTTAATCAGTCGGAACAAATGCAGCTTGCTTGCGGCGGGTTGGTTCATGACACCGGTAAGATGATGATCCCCCTGGATGTTTTGAATAAGCCGGGGCGGTTGGATGCCGGCGAGCTGGAAGTCATGCGCACGCATGTTCCGGTTACGATCGAAGTGCTTCAAGCCGGATTAGACATTCCCAAGGGGGCCATGATTATTGCCGCTCAGCATCACGAGAAACTTGACGGTACCGGTTATCCTCATGGGCTAAAAGGTAAAGAGATAAATGAACTGGCCCGAATGGCCGCAATTGTTGATGTTTTCAGTGCGTTGACCGACCGCCGGCCCTATAAACCGCCGATGACGGCGGAAAATGCTTTGACGATAATGACAGGTGATATGATCAACCATCTTGACCAACCGATGGTCCGGATGTTCCGTGAATTGATGCTGGATACCGAACGGGACTTAT
This sequence comes from Rhodospirillaceae bacterium, assembly GCA_037147415.1. Lineage (GTDB taxonomy): Bacteria > Pseudomonadota > Alphaproteobacteria > Azospirillales > Azospirillaceae > BOG-933. The sequence goes on from JBAWVF010000043.1 coordinate 12,993, forward strand.
CGTGAATCAGAATGAATTTGAGAACGGAACGAATGGGCATTTGCCGGGTGAATTACTGTCGGCTGCCCTTGAGTCATGTCCGGTTGGGGTTTCTATTTGTGATGCCACGCGACCTGACTTTCCTTTTCTTTATGTAAATGCAGCTTTTACCGGGATTACCGGATTTTTTCTCTATGAACTAGTCGGGCGGAGCGTCTCTTGTTTGTATGGCCCCGAAACCGACCCCGAGATCCTTGACCGCCTCAAGGAAGCGCTGGGTGCAAACAGACCGATAGATGTCGAAATTGTGCATTATCGCAAGGATGGCTCGTCCTTCTGGTGTGAATTGCGCATGACCCCGCTGTCACGCAATGGAATGGTGTCAGCCCTGATCGGGGTTTACACCGATATCACCGAAAGTCGGCAGCGAATTATAGAAGATCAGCGGCGACAGAAGCTCCAGGCGCTCGGACAACTTGCCGGCGGTGTCGCACATGAAATTAATAATTTACTGCAACCGATTCTGACTTATAGTGAATTAGCGCAGGCAACGGTTATTGAGAATTTTCCGCATGCAGCCGTTTATCTTGACCGTGTAATTTCCAGTACCGAAAAAGCACGTGATATCGTGCGTGGAATTCTTAGATTTTCTCGGGGAGATGGGGTCGAGCTAATTGAAACCGATCTTTCAACGGCGCTGATTACGGCAATCGACTTTGTCCGCGACTTATTGCCGGCTTCTTTAATCGTTACGGTTGAAGGGTTGGAGTCCGGTGTCGGAACCGCCCGTATCAATACGGTTGAACTGACCCAAGTGTTCAGCAATCTGCTGACTAACGCCGCCCACGCAATTAACGGGCAAGGTAAAGTTGTAATCTCAGTCCGACCCGGCCGAGTCGCACCATTTCAGGCTTTTGTGCTCGGCATTTCACCCGGCAATTATGCGATGATCAGTATTGCCGACAATGGCCCCGGCATGGATGAAGAAACCATTGCGCGGGTGTTTGAACCTTTTTTTACTACTAAAGCGCCAGGTCACGGCACCGGACTGGGCCTTTCAGTGGTTTATGGCATTCTGCGGAATTGGCAGGGCGCAATTTCAGTTAACAGTCAACTTGGTTCGGGGACTGAGTTTACCCTGTTTATTCCTGCCATCGCTTGAGACATATTTGCACTGGTAACGGACGTGACGATGGCTTAGTCTGAAAGGTACTTTGCAACCGGATGGTAACCGGATGGTAGAAGAATACGGAGGCGTCGGTTGTCTAAAATTTATTCGTTCGCCGATGATCCGGGGGCCCTCGAATTGGACGATGTCATCGAAGTACTTGATGATCCGGAGCCGGATAAGCATATAGAAAGTAAGTCGGCTACTTGGCGTGTGCTTATTATCGATGATGATCCCAAAGTTCACCGGGGAACCGTGTTCGCTTTATATGATTTGACGGTTTTCGGGCGAAAGTTTAGCTTTGTTCATGCTTATTCAGCAACGGAAGCACGGGAAGTGCTGACTGCGGATAAAGATTTTGCAGTCATTCTCCTTGACGTTGTCATGGAAACGGACAGTGCAGGACTGGATCTTGTGCAGTTTATTCGCTTTGACATGGGTATGGCTGCATCGCGCATCATCTTACGGACCGGCCAACCGGGCTATGCACCGGAAATGCGGGTAATTCAGGCCTATGATATCGATGATTACCGGTCGAAGGCCGAATTGACCCAGGTTCGACTGTTCACGACCATGGTGTCGGCGCTGCGGTCGTATCACCGGATACAAACGATTGAGTTGAGCCGGCATGGATTGCAGCGCATTATCGATGCTGCCGCCGACCTTGGTCGTCGACGTCAGTTGTGCTCATTTTCCGAAGGCGTCTTGAGTCAAATCAGCGGATTGCTTGGACTAAGCTGCGAGGGCATTGTTCTTGCGAGGCGCCATGATATTTGTTTTCGAATCGGAGAATTTAATAACTTATCCGTCTACGGCACACCGGATAAAATGGAAGATAGCGCCTCTCCATATATATTCGCCTCTACCGGGCGGTTTGCCGGTTTGGCCGGGTCGCTGCTGACCCAGGTAGGAGATTTGTCTATTATCCGTGGTATTGAAGAAGTGCTTGAAGCTAAACAGAGCCGGTTTAATTCACACTATTTTGTTCTGTACATCGCTGCCCCTTCCGGGGATGACATCGCGGTCCATGTCTCAATCGACGCGCCGCTGAGCGATGTTGTATGCGAACTATTGCAAGTCTTCACCGGTAATATCGCGGTCGGATTTGACAATGCCAGCATGTTTGAGCATATCGAGTCGCTGGCGTTTTTGGATTCTTTGACCGGGCTTCCCAATCGATACAGCTTTCATCAGGCGGTGATGCTCGGGCTCATTATGCCGACCGAATTGACAGCCTGTGCCGCTAATTTACAGTTACGACCGGCAGTATTTATTATTTCAGTCGTTCATTATGAGTCTGTTATTACCGTTTTAGGAAATGAAGTTGGCGACAGATTGCAAAAATTGATTGCACATAGACTAAAACAGTACTTTAGTGACGGTTATTTCCTGGCGCGACTTTCGGATGATACCTTCGGTCTACTTTCTATGAAAATCGACGACATAGAAGGGCGAGCTACTCTTGATGGAATTCGATCTAATTTCGCTTCGTCTTTTACTATTTTTGGTAGTGATATTGCTGTTTCAGCGAGGATTGGCTATGCAATTTCTGATCCTGGTGACCAGGATGCGGACCGACTGATACGTCAAGCAGGCATGGCTCTCGCACAAATTAAGAATAACGGTCGTGGGTACGAGCGGCGATTTATCGCTGCGATGGAGAATGAAGTGCGCGATCGCTTGAGGCTTGTCGGATATTTAGGTGAGGCATTGCATTCAAAGGAATTTATAGTTTATTATCAGCCACTGTTACAACTGTCGGGGTGGAACCGCGCTCAGGCTCCCGGTGGCGGCTCGCCGCGGCTCACCGGGTTTGAGGCACTGCTGCGCTGGCGGCGCGCCGATGGCACCTTGATTCCGCCGGACGTTTTCATTCCGGCCGCTGAAGAGTCCGGACGAATTGTTGATATCGGGGAATGGGTACTAACCGAGGCTTGTCTGAAGCAGCGGGACTGGTCAAAGGGAGGGTTACTTTCTATCCGAATGGCAGTTAATGTGTCGGTGCGTCAAATGCGTGAGCCGGGGTTCTTAGCCATGGTCGAGCGTGTGATCGCTAAAACCGGAATTGATCCGAAATTTCTGGACCTTGAACTTACCGAGACAATGGATATGGAAGACAGTACATTTGTCGACACCATGCACGCTTTGCGTAAATTTGGCATTGCCATTGCCATTGATGATTTTGGTACCGGATATTCTTCCCTGAGTCGACTGCACCAACTACCGGTTGATCACATTAAGATCGATCGTTCCTTTGTTACCACCCTTGGCAGCCGCTCTGAAAGTCGGAGCTTGGTTGCGATGATTATTAAAGCCGGGCACGAGCGCGGGTTGGACGTAATTGCCGAAGGCGTTGAAACAATTGAGCAGGAACAGGAGCTAATTCGATTAGGCTGCGATGAAGCGCAAGGGTACCTTTACGGTCATCCTGACTCAGAGACGCTCATCGAGAAGAAGTTTTTTAGCTCTTGACCTCTTTTCCGCGGAACGAAATCATGGTACGCGGCTGGCTATCAATACGAACAAAGATTTTCGGTGGCTTTCTGATCGTGCTGGCGGTGATTGGCGCGCTTGGAATCAGTTCCGTTCCGGGGCTGGACAAAATTGAACACGTGTTGAGAGAAGTTGAAATTACCGGTCGGGTCGCACAAGCGGCTCAGGCTTACGATGCAGCATTAATGATCGCCGGTGCTCTGCTAAAGCAAGCCGCGCTGACGCAAAATGAGTTGGAGATTGACGCCGCAGAACATGCGGCAAAAGCGTTGACTCCAGCTTTAATGCAATTGCGTCGGGCAGTAACTGAACATGACAATCAAGGTCGCTTGGCCGAAATTGCAGTGCGTCAGGACGGTTATCTCAGCCGGTTTACGGCAATGATTGATCTGATCCGCAGAAGGCGCGATAACACCAATGATATAAAGAATTCAGTGCCAAATCTTCGACGTATTATTGAAGCCTTGATCGAGCGTGGCATTCCTCCCGACCGCTATGAAGCTCGCTCAATTGCGACACAGCTTGAGCGCAAACTGTTCGATACGGTTGATTATGGTTATCGTTACGCTATAAGCCGTGATCCTGCCGAAAGCGAGGCAATATTTAGGAATATTGATAACTTTAAATTACAGCTCAATGAAATACAGTCATTAATTATGGATTTACCAATTGCATTGCGTATACGAAGTGAATTAGTTGATAAGCTGCCAAATCTTATTGTAAATATTGATGGACTGGTTGAGTCTACTGGCAAATTACCTGATATTGACCGTGAATTTATTGCTTCAACCGCACGATTGACTGCGGATATTGGCGAATTACGGGCATCATATTTCGCCGGACAAAGTACTGCGGTCAGTGTTATAAGCGAGACCATCCGGGAAATTCGCAGGCTTAATATTTTGCTACCGCTAATTGCGTTAATTTTTAGTATAATCATTGCTTCGTTTGTCGGTATTAGCATTTCTCGTTTGATTTTGCGCATGGCCGGGGCGATAACCTCACTTGCCAGTGGTAATACTGAAGTTGAAGTCCCAGCTCTTGATCGCCGAGATGAGATCGGCCGCATGGCAGCGGCGGTTCAAGCATTCAAAGAAAATGCGATAGCATTGATTGCCAGCGAAGCACGGTATCGTGAGTTGTTAGAAAATCTTGTTGAAGGTGTTTACCAAACCACACTGGACGGACACCTGCTTTCGGTTAATCATGCTTTTGCCATAATGCTGGGTTATGAGTCGGTTGATAGCTTGATGAAGGCTGTAACCGATATTTCACAGCAACTTTATGTTAACCCGAAAGATCGCGAGCGATTACTAAAAGATTTAGAACATCGTGGTCGTGTTCATGGTTATGAAGTTCAAATGAAATGTCGTGACAACCGTATTATTACCATATCTTGTAGTGCTCGAATTGTGCGTGAGAACGGAGTTTCTATCCGAATAGAAGGCACATTGGCCGATATTACCGCTCGACGAGAGGCCGAAGACCGCATCCGTGCCCTTAATTCCGAATTAGAGGATCGGGAGCGTCGGCGCACCGGTGCTTTGGAAACGGCTTTGCGCTCCTTGCAACAGGCGCAGGACGAGTTGGTCCGCAGTGAGAAGTTGGCAGGTCTCGGTGCGTTAGTTGCCGGGATCGCACACGAAGTTAATACGCCGATCGGGACTTCGGTCACCGTCGCAACCTCACTTCAGCAGAAAGCTGCGTGCTTTGTTGCGACGGTTGAGCAGGGGGGGTTGCGGCGCTCGACCTTACGTAGTTTTCTTGAGGATATGACCCAAGCAAGCAACATGATCTTGCACAGTTTACAACAGGCATCAACCTTGGTTTCTAACTTTAAGCAAGTCGCCGTTGATCAGACTAGTGAACGACGTCGCTGTTTTGATTGTCGTATTGTTACCGCCGAAGTCATGTCAACGCTGAGGCCAATGGTTAAACGTCGTAAAATCACTATCGATCTTGACATTCCCGCAGGTATTATTATCGATGGCTTCCCGGGGGCATATGGTCAAGTAATAACTAATCTTGTAACCAATGCTTTTATTCATGGATTTGAAAGCCGTGATATTGGACTACTGCGTATTATCGGTACAAAAGGAATTGATGCACAAGATGCGGCAGTAATACAGTTAACGATCACGGATGACGGTAACGGTATCCCGATTGAAATTCAATCTAAAATCTTTGACCCGTTTTTTACAACCAAGATGGGAACGGGCGGCAGCGGACTGGGCCTGCATTTGGTCTATAGTATAGTAACTCGAATTTTGGGTGGACGGATCAATGTCGTAAGCAATGCCGGAGAAGGCGCATGCTTTTCTCTTACTTTACCGATGGTCGCGCCCTCAAGATAGCAATTTCATTATATTTTCTCGCCTCGAACCGTGTAATTTATTCAGGAACTACGGCGCTATCGGGCGTCGGACAATGGCGCAGCGTGGATGACGTTAAGATTGATGGAATTATTGCTTGAGACTTCAAAGGTTGTTGTTCTCCTGTTATCCTTCCGCGTGAAAAAAGTCATAGATTTTACGGGCAACGGCGGCGTTGATCCCGGATACGGCTTCCAGATCGGCCAAGCCGGCCCGGGCCACCGCGCGGCCGCTGCCGAAATGCAGGAGCAGCGCCTTCTTGCGCGCCGGACCGATGCCGGGCACCTGATCGATCTCCGAGCCGGTCATGGATTTCGTCCGCCGCGCGCGGTGAGTGCCGATAGCAAAACGGTGAGCTTCGTCGCGCAAACGTTGCAGATAATAGAGTACCGGTTCACGCGGCTCCAGGGTAAAGGGCTCCCGGTCCGGCATATGGAAGCGCTCGCGGCCGGCGTTGCGGTCCGGACCCTTGGCGATGGCAACGAGATTAATATCGCTGATTCCCAACTCGTCCAGCACCTCCATGGCGACACTCAATTGACCCTGGCCGCCGTCGATCAGCACCAGATCGGGCCAACCTCCCGCACTGCGCTCCGGGTCTTCCTTCAATACGCGGGCAAAGCGGCGGGTCAACACTTCGCGCATCATGCCGTAATCGTCGCCGGCCACCTCGTCGTTACGAATGTTGAATTTACGATAAGCGTTTTTTAAGAGCCCGTCCGGACCGGCCACGACCATCGCGCCGATGCAGTTGGTACCCTGAATATGGCTGTTGTCATAAATTTCGATCCGGGCGGGCGGCGTCTCGAGATCGAACAGCCGGGCCACCCCTTCCAACAGAGTATTGCGCGAGGCGCTTTCCGCCTGGCGTCGGCCGAGCGCTTCCCTGGCATTGGACAGCGCATGGTCGAGTGCACGCCGTTTTTCTCCGCGAGACGGCACCGCCAACTCGACTTTGCGGCCGGCATGCAGGGAGAGCGCTTCGGCGATCAATGCGCGCTCGGGCGGGTCATGGCTGAGCAATATCAGTGGTGGTGCCTGCTTGTTATCGTAAAACTGGATCAGGAACGAGCCGAGCACGTCCTCGATCTCCAGCGAGCGGTCATGGCTGGGAAAATAGGCGTGGTTGCCATAGTTACAGCCGCCGCGGAAGAAAAAGACCTGGATGCAGGTGGAACCGCCCTCCTGCCAGGCCGCAACCACGTCGGCATCGTCGATGTCCTGAAGATTGATGTCCTGGTGCGCCTGGATCGCGGTCAAGGCGCGGATACGGTCGCGAAAGCGGGCGGCGGTCTCATAGTCGAGCGCCTCGCTCGCCGCCATCATCCGGGCGGCATAGCCGGTCTGGACATCGCTGGAGCGGCCGGACAAAAACGCGCGGGCTTGCGCCACCTGCTCGGCATACTCGGCGATGCCGACCCGGGCGACGCAGGGCGCGGTACAGCGCTTGATCTGGTATTGCAAACACGGGCGCGTACGGCTGGAAAACATCGGGTCGGAACAATTTCGCAGCAGGAAGGCGCGTTGAAGCGCCGCAACCGTACGATTGACCGCGCCCGCCGACGCGAACGGCCCGAAATAATCCCCCGGCAGCGTACGGGCGCCGCGGTGCTTGGTCACCCGGGGAAAATCATGGTCGCCGGTAATCAGGATATAGGCAAAGCTCTTATCGTCGCGCAGCAGGACATTGTAGCGCGGCATCAATCGCTTGATCAGATTAGCTTCAAGCAGAAGCGCTTCGACCTCGGTATGAGTGGTGACGAACTCCATCGCCACGGTTTCGGAGATCATGCGCTGAATACGGGTCGGCTGCCGCTCGGGGTGCGTATAGTTGGCGACCCGCTTTTTCAGGCTTTTGGCCTTGCCGACATAGAGCACCGCGCCCTCGGCGCTCATCATACGATAGACGCCCGGCGTGTTCGGCAGAGTCTTGAGATGAGCGCGGATCACCTCGACGCCGCAGATAACGCCATCGCCGTGCCGGGTCGGCTCGGGGGCAGGGGGGATTTCGGATTCGGGACCGGACATGGTGGAATTTTGGCGCTTTCGGGCAAGCCGGTCAACGCCTTCCGGAGTCGCTTCGGTGCTGAATGGCGAGTCTTCGCACGCCGTTCGGTCGGTTTTTATGAACCTTTCGGGTAAGCCCTTAACCCGTAAGGCTTCTTCGAAATATCCACCAAACCTGTGGATAAGTCTCTGGATAACTCTCCGGAGCGAGGTGCGACTCCGCGGCTTTCGTGGCTTTTGCATCTTTGCCTAAAATATGGGCATCAATATTATCCTATTGATTTCAGGGCAAAATTTATTTGTCAAGCAGCGGGATTTAAGGTCAGGCCCCCGACTTTGCCCTGTCAAGCCACAAAAGACGGGCCTGATGAGCGTTGTTCGTCCCCTGTGCACAACTTGAAAACGGGACAAATGCTGCAACGCAAAAAAACGGACTCGGGCCACCGGGATAAAAGGCGGTGTACGCCTTACGGTTATTCTACCGGGACGGTGCCGGGGGCGGGTTGAGCCCAGCCGAGATGCTCACCGCCGTCAAGCGCGATCATCTGGCCGGTCAGGGCCGGGGCTGCCAGGATGAAGCGCAGACAGTCACAGATCTCCTCGGGAGTCGTGCCATGGCGCAGCGGCACCCGCAAGCATTGAGCGAGAAAATGCTCTTCCGACTGGCGTTCGCTCTTCAAGGTTGGGCCGGGACCGATGGCGTTGACCCGAATTCGGGGGGCAAGGGCCAACGCCAAGGTGCGGGTCAACGTCCACAGTGCGGTTTTGCTGACCGTGTAGGACAAAAAATAGGGCGTAAGATTCCACACTCTTTGATCAAGAATGTTGACGATGCAGCCGGGTTCGGCTAACGGCAGTCCGGCGGCGACGGCTTGGCTTAACACCAGCGGCGCCCGCAGATTGGTCTCGAGATGGCGGTCCCAGCTTGCCCGGCTGACGGTCTCGATGCGATCGTCCTCGAACAGACTGGCATTATTGACCAGACAGCTCGGCGGGCCGAAGGCGGCGGTCAGGGCGGGGACCAGGGTTTCAACCTCGGCCTCGTGCGCCAAATCGGCCTGCAAGGCCACCGCCCGCCCGCCCTGTTGCTCGATCGCGGCCACCACTTCGGCGGCTTCGGCGGCCGAGCGGCGATAATGAACGCCGACCGCCCAGCCGTGCCGAGCCAGATCAAGCGCAATTGCTCGGCCGATGCGTTGACCGGCACCGGTAATCAGAGCGACCTTACGGGTTATCTCAAACATGATTATATCTTATATCATCTCGGCGGCCGTGGTCACGCGCATGCCGCGTGCCGCAAGGTCGCGTACGAAAATATCGGCGATAGCCGGGAAATCGGGGCCGCCGGGAATCGCCGGCACTGAACTTGAACAATCATCAAGGAACACGAAGCGGCTGATCCGCTGCGGCCCGAGCGCGTCGGCCAGATCGGTGACCGTCGAGCGAATGCAATGGGATTTCGCCTCGCCGGCAATGATCAGCCGGTCGGCTGATTCAACGAATCGCAGCATCGCAGGGTTGGGGCCGGTCGCAGGGTCGTCACGGTCTTCGACTTCGGCGCGATAGGCGCTGTAATGCTCGGTTCCGGGATTGGCGCCCTTGGCGATAAATGAAATCGGAGCGGACGTAAGCTCGACCCAGTGCAGCAAAGACGCCATCAGCTCGGCATGAACCGCATGACCCGGCGTACCGATCAGGCAGTGAGGCGGCCAGATCGTCAGCGGATAATTGCCCTTGCGCGCCAGTTCTCCGACATAAAAGCGGGCATGGGCGCGGTCATCGGGTCTACGGGCGCGCCAGCGTCCCGACTCGACATCCTGTTGTGAAATCACGGTAAAGGGCGGTGGCGCCTTGCCGTCGGCATCGCTCCACCAAAGCGGATTGGCGATATGGTAAAGCTGGTGGCTGTCGAGCGTGACCTGAATCGCCTCGATCCGCGGCCCCAGCCGATCGATCAGAGCGGCCAGCCGCAGCATGTCGGCGTGTGCTCCCGGCACCGCCAGCGCTCCGGCCGACCGATGAGCCGACAAAGGGGCGTCGCAAAAATCGTGCTGGGGATCGACGATCAGCAGACGAAGGGACATGAACGGCCTCCCGGACAAAATACTTCGCGGATGAGGATTGCCAACGGGGACGGACACCGGTAGCCTAGTCTACCGGTGCGCCCCGCACCAGAGCCGAGTTGACGGAGGCGCTATCCGGAGGCGACTTGCCATGAGTGGAAGTCATACAACCATTCTTGAACATGCGGGCATTCCTAAACATGCGGGCATTCCTGAACATGCGGGCATTCCTGTACACGCAGGCTGGTACTTGCCGGCCGAGTGGGAGCGCCACAGTCGCTGCTGGATGGCTTGGCCATGCCGCGAGGCGGCGTGGAAGGGTGGAATTGAGGCCGCAAAGGCGGCTTATGCCGAGGCGGCCTGCGCCATCGCCGTCTTCGAACCGGTGACCATGGTTTGTAACCATGAAGACGCGGTTGATGTTTCGCTGGCTTGTGGCTCCGGAGTCCAGGTCTTGCCGATGGAGATCGGCGATAGTTGGATGCGCGATACGGCCCCTTCGTTTCTGACCAATGCGGCCGGCGGCGTGGCCGGCGTACATTGGCGGTTTAACGCCTGGGGCGGGCTTTACCCCGACTATCAGATCGATGCGACGCTCGGGCGTCGTCTGTTGGACCATCTGGCCTTGCCGTGTTTTGAGGCGCCGATGGTGCTCGAGGGAGGCGCGGTTTCGGTCGATGGCGTCGGGACTCTACTGACGACGGAGGCGTGTTTATTGGACCCCCGTCGCAATCCGGGGTTTGAGCGTCCCGATATCGAGTCGATACTCAGAGATCGGCTTGGGATAACAAGCGTGATTTGGCTGGGGGAGGGGTATCAGGATGACGAGACCGGCGGTCATGTTGATGAGATTGCCTGTTTCGTGCGACCGGGCACGGTGCTGGCTCTGTTTACCGACGATCCGGCCGACGGCAATTTCAAGGCGCTTCAGGACAATCTCGACCGTTTGCAAAAGGCACGCGATGCTCACGGTCGGGAACTGGAAGTCATTCCGATTCGCCAACCGGCCCGGCGCGACCTTAACGGCACCCGCCTGACCCTGTCCTACACAAATCTTTATATCGCCAACGGCGGCGTGATCATGCCGGGGTTCGAAGATGCCGCCGATCAAGAGGCTTATCGCACGGTACGCCGGCTGTTTCCCGACCACGAAGTCATCCAGATTTCCGCGCTAGATATTGTTGCCGGGGGCGGCGGAATTCATTGTATCACCCGGGAACAGCCGGCACCGCTTCCGACCGTCCGTGATTCGGATATCTGAACTTTGTCCGTTTAGTGTTGATTTCACGACGGAGAAGGAATAGATTAGGCACTATGAACATCAGTAATTACATAATGGCGCCCAGCGTCAGGCAGGCCGCTCCTCCACCACCGCCTCAGTCGATGCAGACGGCGGCGAATGCGGCGCTGCTGGTGGCCCAGAACCCGGCCGCTCAAACACGCACGCAGACTGCGGCGGCGTTGCAAGCGATGTCGGGGTCTGATCCCGCCCGTACCGGTCAAAGCCGTCGTGACACGCCTCAAGCGTTGGACACGCGGTCGAATGCTAACAATGTTCGCAGTCAAAGCGGTTCTCCGACACGCGGTCAGCGGCTCGATATTCGCGCCTGATGCTCCTGGGCAACGGCTTACCGTTTGCGTTGTACTTTATACGTTCGATGCACTCAGTTCTCGCGATTGGTGATCAAGCGGCGTTTCCTGGGTTCGGAACGCCGCTCTTTTTATTGGACCCGGGGCGCTGCTCCGGGTAATCATGGTCCATATAACCTATGGAAAGCGGAGCCGAAGATGTTACGACGGATTCTCGGTGTGTGTGTGTCTGTGACGCTTGCCGGCCTCGCCGCCTGTACCGGTACTGTCATCGATGATCCCGTTTCCGCTTATGTAGCGCCCTCCACCGCGCCTGCAACTTTTGCGTCCGGGGCCAATCCGGCGACGGCGGCGACCGTGTTCACCATCCGCAGCAGCGATTGGCTCAATTCACCCGAAGAAACCAAGGCTTTGATTGTCCGGCAGTGCGGCCCCGCCTTTAAGACGGCGCGGGTGTTCCGGCGTGAGGATGGCGGATCGCCGAAGCTCCATCCGGTTGAGCTGGCGGTTTATTGCGGCGATCTTAAGCCGCGCATCGCAGTCTATCCGGAGCCCGGAGCCGGCCCGCTGTCGGCTAATCTGATGGAAATGAACACGCCCTCCCTTGCCGCCGGGACCGGAGAGCTTATTCAGCTGCGATAAGTTTCAATTCGTAGTGCCTGGGTGCAGCAGCGTGGTCATGCAGGCCGCCAACTCGTCGCCGCGAAATGGCTTGTAGAGCACGATCACGTCTTCCAACGCCTCGACTCGATCGGTATATCCGGTGATCATGATGGTGGGCAGGCCGGGCTTCAGCCGACGAATTTCGTCGATCAGAACGGCGCCGTTCATCTCCGGCATGGCATAATCGGTTATTAGTATATCGGCCGGGACACCATCCTGAAGCAGGCTAAGCGCTTCGGGGCCATCGGGCGCTGAGGTCACATTATAACCTAGAGTTTGCAGCAGAGTTTCGGCGGCGAGGCGAACTAAACCATGCCTATCGGCTTGACGCACACACCCACTAGATATAGTATTTTCCAGA
>JBAWVF010000044.1:0-25661 GCA_037147415.1 Rhodospirillaceae bacterium
ACTTTCTGGAAAATACTATATCTAGTGGGTGTGTGCGTCAACCCGATAGGCATGGTTGAAAGCTGCACCGCCCTGGTCGAGCATCGCGATGGCCGTTTTGAAATCCTCAAATGGGCCGAGTTGTCCGCGATCATGGACTCGGACCCGATGCAGGCCGTAAACTCCTTGCAAAAAGGCGGTTCACTGCAAAAACTTTTAAGAATAGTTGCGCTGGCCTAGCCATAAAATTAGGCGGCCATGGTCCACAGCCCGTAAGGGGACTTTGCCAGCTGAGAATTGCTATAGCGTTTGTCCCCGGTTACTTCCGCGGTGACCCAGTCCGGCAAAACAACCGGCTGATCGGGGTGGTTTATTTCGACTTCAGCCAGGATCAACCCGGCGTTCAGGTCGGAGAAGACGTCGATTTCCCAGGTGAGACCGCCGAACACGATCGGATAACGGGTTTTTCGGAGTCTCATTTGAGGGGGCATCCCGGCGAGCATGGCGCGCGCCCGATCCAACGCAATCGGAGTCTCGTGTTCGAGGCGGGAACAGCCGCACCGTTTGCCCTTGATCGTCAGGATGCCGGTTTCATCGGCAATGCGGACTCTGACGGTAATCCGGCCATCGGCCCGCAAATAGCCCTGCTCGATGTCCGTACCGGCGCGGCACCACGACAAAGCGGCGGGTGTCGCCAGGAATCGACGCTCGATTTCAAGATGCATGGACAGGAACTCGTCGCCGGACAAAGACACGGCGAAGCTAATGTGTTCCATTCGTTTAGTAAACCGAAAAGCCGATAAATTGTAATAAATGTGACACATTTATGGGTCGAATCGAGCATGCCGGCTATGCGGCTGCCGCATATGTGCAACAATTACCCTTTTTGCTTTTGTTTGCATCTTCTTTTGCGGCCCGTGCTTTCAAGCGTTGCTTCATTGTGGCCATGAGTTGAAACACATCGCTTGGATTAACCCGGTCCCGGGCCATGAGCTGGCGCGCAATCGGGTCGTTGATCAGTTCGGCCAATGAGACGACAATGTCTGTCATTTCAATCTCCTCTCTCGATCAAGCCGGTATACCGGCCAATGATGGCAAAATCTTGATCGTAACATGGCAGTTACGTGAAAATTTGCTCCGATGTGTCATCATCGGCGTATAGAGGAGACGAAGCGCTTGGCATTATTCTGAAGATTGCTCAATTCTTCGCCAAGTTGCTCTGAGGAATGGATCATTTCGATTGCAGAGGCTCCGGTCTCAGCGGACTTCATGACCATGGTAGCAACACTTTCGATAACCGCATTCGAGTTTTCAGTTGCTTGCCGAACTGCATCAACAATTTCCCGGGTTTGCAAAAGTTGCTGGTCGACTGCGGCCGACACCTCCCCTGACAAAGATTCGACTTCTCCGACGGTCACGCGAATCGACTCGATCGAGTGCACGACATTGCCGGTTGCCGTTTGGATCGCGGCTATCTGTTTGGCGATTTCTTCGGTCGCCTTGGCGGTTTGTCCGGACAGGTTCTTGACTTCGCTCGCGACCACAGAGAACCCGCGCCCGGCTTCGCCGGCCCGCGCGGCTTCGATCGTCGCGTTGAGCGCAAGCAGATTGGTTTGACCGGCGATGGCGCCGATGATTTTGGTGATCTCTCCGATACGGCGCGAACTGTCTGCAAGAGCACGGACAGTCGTATCACTGGTCCTTGTGTATTCAACCGCCCTGCTGACAGCAGTTCCGGTGGACGTGACCCGGTCACCGATCAAACCGATCGAGTCGGATAAAGTCTCCGCGACGCTCCTGACAAGATTAACGATTTCCGAGGTTTTTTGTGACTTCTCCCCGGTGTCATCCGCTTGATCCTTCATGATTTCAGCGGTATCCCGGAGAATATGCGCACTGTCCTCTATCCTGCCGACGGCGGTTTTAACCGTCGCAAGCACACCACCGAAAGCAATTTCGAAATCATTCGCCACAGTTACCAGCGATTCTTTGCGCTTTTCCTCAGCGTCAAGACGCATGGATTCCGCTTCAAGCTCCAATTTACGGGTATGAAGCAGATTGTCCTTAAATATCTCCACCGCCCGGGCCATCAGCCCGATTTCATCGCGGCGGCAGGTCCCCGGCACATTTGCCGTTTGGTCGCCCTTGGCGAGGCGGATCATCGCTTGTTCAATCGCATGCAACGGTCTGGTAATGCTCAGCGCGACCAGTAAGCTGAAACCAAGGAACAAGGCAACCAAAGCAGAGAGGGCGATCTCGGTCGTTTGTACAACATCGTCCCGAACGCGATCTTGACGCTGCGCCGCTTCTGCCATACCGGAACTTGCATCATCAAGCAGACTTTGAAAAACTGGTTCCAGTGCAACAAAGGCTTGGTTAAAAGCTGTAACTCTGGCAAAAAACTCACGACTAGTCGCTACAAAAGTTCCAAAATCAGATTTATAGGACTTGATCAATCGAAGCAACAACTCAACAGAGTCGGAACTTAAACCAACCGTGTCGACCTTAAACTTAAACTCACTAAATGCCTTTTGGTGCGGACCGATAAAATTGTCGTCGCCATAAATTATAAAATTCTTTTCCATCACCCGCATAGTCAGCATTGGAACAATTAATTTGTCGAGATTCGGCCACATCTTCAACTCGGCCTCGACGGCGTCACCGGAGGCGCGCAGTTTTCCTCTTAATCCCGTGGTGTCATTCAGGCCCAATTGTTCTGCTATCTCGACCACCCTCTCGAACAAAAGGACTAGGTTTGCAGAACCTTGCACGAGAGTTTTAACGTTTGCGGTCGTGGTTTCTGTGCGCGAAGCGTTTTGCAGGCTGTCAAGGCCCTGACGAATCTCGGTAAAGGCCTTATGAACGTGACCGATGGCAGCTTCATCGCGCGCCGTGATGAAGCGAGATGCCTGAATGCGCAATCGAGCGGCACGTCTTTCAACGGAACTGACCTGTTCGAACAGGTCCCTGTTATAGCTGAGGTCGTATGCCGCTCCGGTAATCTGGCGTTCTCCAAGTGTGACCACCGCTCCAAGCAATGACAACGTGAACAATGCCGATGCAACAAGCAGCCCGATTCTGACCCGGATCGGGATATTAGCGAACATGTCTGTGCTCCGTCGTCAAAAATCACTGTCGGATATCGATAATCCGATCAAGTTTTCCAAGGTTAATAACCCGCCTTACATCATTTCTCGGGAATTCCAACCGAAAACGGATAGATTTCTTTTTAGCCTCCTCATCCGCTATCAAAAACATTCCCAAGCCGGATGAATCGACATACTCAAGATTTGACAGGTTAAACACCATTTGATGACCGGCCGGCACGTTGAACGCTTCCATTATTTCACGAAAGGCGTTGTGATCGGAGAAGCACATGCTGCCCTTTAATGCGACTTCGGTTACACCGGGCCTTTTAGTAATTTCATATCTCATGGTGGTCCCGACCGGAGAGCCGGGACCGCTTTTCTGTTCGACACGCGGAGCTTCGTGCAGGTGGTTCGACATGAATTCCTCCATACGGTTTGACACCGGTTCTGAACAAGCATCAGAATCTTGTCTTTCGTACCTCAGCAATTTTACAATTTTATGACAATACAATGACATCTGCCCGATTATCGCTGTCACTTTTTGTTCATGAAGTCGTCATTTATTCGCAGTATGAATTCACTATGGCTCTCACGAGCGGTATAAATTTATCAAGCAGGTAACGTGAAGTCCCATGATTGATCTGATTACCGGAACCCTTTCCATTCGTCAGGCCATGCGCATTTTGATTGCCGCGGTTACGCTGAGCGTTTTTGCAACTCTGGTTCGGTTAGGACCGTTTAGTGCAGATACCTATAGTTTTGCCTCAAACTTTGCTTGGACTTTGCTGCTCGGCTTGATCATGGTCGCGACCTTTAACACCATGGTGACCCGTCCCTTGATCGGCATTATCCGTGCTTTGGCCGTGATCAATCCGCTGAAAGCCGGACTTTCCACGATTGCCACCCCGGCCGGGCATGAAAATGACGAACTGGGCCATCTCGTGGCCCGCTTGAATCTGTTGCTGGGAACCATGGCGGTCAGGGACTGCGAGCGCAGCCGGCACCAGGAGGCGCTGGCAAAAAGCGAAGAGCGGCTGCGTCTCGCGATTACGGCAACCCGTTCGGGTGTCTGGGACATCAACCTGGAGACACGAGAACATTGGTGGTCACCGGAATTTCCGGCCGCCTTGGGCTACGCGCCCGACGAACTGGTTCCGGCGCCCTCGACATGGCGGAGCCTGGTGCATCCCGACGACCTGCCCGACATCATGAAAAAATGGGACGCGCGGGTGCAAGGAACCGGCAAGACTTTTCGCTTGGTTTACCGCATGCGCAGTAAGAGCGGAGCCTGGGTTTGGGTCAAGGATCGGGTTTTGATCATCCGGAACAACGAGGGAAAGCCACGACGTTATACCGGGGTCATGCGCGACATTACCGCGCAGAAGCTGGCGGAGGACCAACTCCATTACCTGTCCACCCACGACCGGTTGACCAATCTGCCTAATCGCAACCTGATCCAGGACCGGCTTGCACAGGCCTTGGCCGGAGCCTGTGCATCGAATGGCAAGGTCGCCGTGCTGTTTCTCGATATCGACCGGTTCAAGCTGATCAATGAAAGCGTGGGCCATGAGGCGGCAGACGGCCTGTTATGCACGGTAGCCGAGCGCTTGCCCGATGCGGTCGGGGTCTCCCACACGCTCGGACGGTTGAATGGTGACGAATTCGTCGCCATCCTGGCCGGCGTCGGTGAACCGGAGATCGCACGTTGCGCCCGAGCCATGCTGGCGGTCATGCGGGAACCCTTCATGCTTGACAATCGCCCGCTGCAATTGACGGCCTCGATCGGGATCAGCGTCTTTCCCGAGGATGCCGCCGACGTGGTCGCGCTGATGAAACATGCCGATGCGGCAATCAATCAGGCCAAGGCCGGGGGCGGCAACAGCTACCGCTTCTATACCGCTCAGATGCAGGATCATGCACTGGCCCGGCTCGCGCTGGAGCAGAATCTGTATGAGGCCATGGAACGGTCGGAACTTGAGCTGTGGTACCAACCCAAGGTTTGCGTCCACACTCTGAAAATTCTCGGTTTCGAGGCGCTGCTTCGCTGGCCCCGGGCGGGGGGCGGTTACGTGCCGCCGTCCGAGTTCATTCCGGTAGCCGAGGAAACCGGCCTTATTTTGCCGATCGGCGACATGGTGCTTGAGACCGCATGCCGGCAACTCGGCGTTTGGCGCGAGGCCGGGCGGCGGGCGGTCCCGATCGCGATCAATGTTTCGGCCAAGCAATTGAAAAACCGGGCTTTGGTCGACCGCATCTCCGAGCGTCTGGGCTATTATGATTTGTCGCCCGGTCTTTTGCAGATCGAAATCACCGAATCGGTCCTGCTCGATGACGTTGAGATGACCGTTGCCCTCCTACGCGAGCTTCGAGACCTGGGCGTCGGAATTGCCATCGATGATTTCGGAACCGGATATTCGTCGCTGGCTTATTTGCGCCGGCTGCCGATCGGAACCCTCAAGATCGACCGCGCCTTCATCCGGGATCTGCCCGATAATGCTGAAGACGCGACCATGACCGCAGCCATCATTGGCATCGGCCGCCAACTTGGCCTGCGTCTGGTCGCGGAAGGGGTTGAGACACAGGGTCAGCTTGCCTTTTTGCGGGCGGCCGGCTGTGACGAAATGCAGGGCTTTCTGTTCAGCCCGGCACGCCCCGCCGAAGATTTCGCCGGTATTACCCATTACAACACGCACGGGAACCCCGCCAACTTGGCAGTGCTGCCGCCGGCACGGGCGGTTAATGCCCGAGCGTGAACCCCGATCATAATGATTGCCGTTGATCGATCATTATGACCGGTATATCCTGGATGCCGATGGTAACCCCGTCAGGCCATGAGGAGTCCGCCGGTGAGCAAAAAGAACAAACATGCCAGCAATCAGGCCAAATACATGGAGCGCAAGCGTGACGCCGGGTTGGAATGGCTGACGGCTTGGGTGCCCGAACCGGCCTATCAGGCCTTCAAAACCATTGCGAAGGCGGCACGAAAGACCCAGTCTCCGCCGAGCGCAACGCGCCTTGCCGAAGCCGTCGCTCTGGCGACCGCACAACAGGGCGAGGTGCCCGACTGGGCTCGTGAATCGGACGTGCTGCTGTCGGTGTGGATGGCCTCGACCACCGCTTCATTGGCCCTTGACCAGGCTCAGGCCGAACGGGAAGCGACCAGAACCCGCAAGGCGGAAGCCAAGGCCGCGAAATCCGCCTCGCCCCCGGCCGTCACGGAGCCGGTGGAAGAACCGAAGGTGGAAGGGCAAAAACAAGAAGCGACGGCCGCGCCGGCACCGGTCAGACGAACCCGAAAGCCCAAAGTCGCACCGACCGAGACGGTTTCCGAATAGAACACTTCAGGATTCGCTATGTTTGCCGTGCTGGTCGCCAACATCAAGGGAGGGTGCGGAAAGACGACGATCGCAACCCACCTCGCCGCTGCTTTTGCCGCGGGCGGTCATAACACCGTGCTGGCCGACGCCGACCGCCAGCGCTCAAGTCTGGGCTGGCTTGAGCGGCGACCGACAACGGCTGCACCGATCGCGGCGGCGGACTGGACCCGGGAGTTCGACCGGGTTTCCCGCCGCACCGACCGCTTGGTGATCGACGCTCCGGCCGCGCTCAAAGGCAAACAAATCGAAGAACTGGTCCGAATGTGCGATGTCATCATCACACCGGTTCTGCCGGGCGCCTTCGACGAGGCCGCAACCCGCAGCTTTCTGGACAAGCTGGAAGAATTGAAGCCGATCGCCCGCAATAAAAAGGGGGTTGCCGTGGTCGGCAATCGTTTGCGCGGCTGGACCCGGGCCGCCGATCGGCTCGATCTTTTTCTGGACGGGGTCGGCCACAAGGTCGTAACCCGGCTGCGGGATAGCCAGTTTTACCCGGAGGCCGCCGCCACCGGCATGAGCCTGTTCGACCTCAAAGGCAAACGCATTGCCGAGGCCCGGGAAGACTGGCAGCCATTGCTTGAGTTCATGGCCTCCTGCGGCGACACGTCCGGCAGCTAATTCCTTTAATCGAGCTGTTGCAGGGTAAGATGATCGGGCGATGACTTGGCCGCTTTCTTAAGGTCGGCGATCGTACCGCTGAGATCATCAATCGTCGCTGAGCGCTGACCGGCGGACAGAACCAGCACCGCCGCACTGCATGACAGCAACGGGAACTGCTGAGTTGAGCCGTCACGGCCGCGCGCAACAATATACCCGTGTTCGCGCGATTCCGCGTCATACAGGCTTTCGGCATCGTGCCGGAAACTCTCCAGCAGGGCGACGACTCTGGCACCGGTCTGTTCGGCCGAAACATCCCGGAAGCTGGCGAAGAAATCGTCGCCGCCGATGTGACCGATAAAGACTCCGGAGCCGCTGAAAGACCGGCGCATCAGTTCCGAGAACAAGAGAATCGCGCGGTCGCCCTGGCGAAAGCCGAAACGATCATTAAACGGCTTGAAGTTATCCAGGTCGAAATAAACGAACGACCAACTCGCCGCGGTATCGTCAAACGCGGCGGCGATGTGATCATTGATACTGCTGTTGCCGGGCAGCCGGGTCAGCGGATTCTGATCACGGGCCTGCACCAGATTCTTTTCATTGATGACGCGCAAAAGAGAGGCGGCGGTCAACACCCCGACATATTCGAAATCATCGACCAGGATGATCCCGGGCGGGTTGGCGGCCCTGGAAAAAACCTCCAGGATTTTTTCCGCTTCGGTGCTGATGTCGCAGACCGGACAGGGATGGAGAAAGTCGATCGGCCCCCGGTGTAACGCCTTATTATGAAGCAGTTCCTTGCCGAAGCGAGAATAGATCACGTCTCTCAGATCGATTTCTCGAATAATGCCGATCGGGCGGCGGCGGTCATCAAGAACCGGCAGGAAGGCGTGGGATTTCTCGGACCGGAAAACCTGAAAAATTCTGGCCATCGGGTCTCCGACATTCAGAGTCGGCATCAACGTCATCTCATCATGGAGCAGACGACGGTCGCTGCTGCGTTCCCGCCGTTCCCGCCGGTTGGCTTCCCCGACAACGCTGTAAAACCCGGTGAAGACCTCCGCACCCGTGGCCGGGGTACGGATGAAGTCGCCTTGCACCAGATCGCAACCGATCTGCTTGCACGCCAGAAATTCATTTTCGGTCGAGACTCCGTCGGCAATGACGGTAATGCCCATGACCCGGGCTAGACCGACCAGAGCCGCACCGAACATCCGTTTGCGTTCATCGGCAACAATCCCGCCGGTCAGAGCGCGATCGAGCCTGACCATGGCGAACTGCTGTTCATGAAGCGCCATCAGCGCCGCGCCGCCGCTGCCGAATTTATCCAGAACCAGAGGATAGGAGCGGCGCCGATAGGTGTCGAGCACGGTCCGCAGCACGCCGGAGCCGGGTTGAAGCAGCGGTTCCGGCAATTCCAGGCAGAGCACGGTTGGATTCAAGCCGAAGCGGCCAAGCAGTTCCGACGTGTCACCGGGGGTATGATCCGGCGACTGCAAAACGCGCCGGTCGACATTCAGAAACAGACGTTCGCCCTTGCGCGCAAAGCGAACAAATTCGCGGACGGCTAACTCTCGCAACATCAGATCAAGTTGAAACAGCACGCCCCGTTGCCGAGCTTCCTCATAAAGACTGCCAAGGTCGGGAAATTCCAGCCGATCATGACAATGAGCCATCGCTTGATAGCCATAGCATTGCCCTGACACCGCGCTGACGATCGGCTGAAATGTCAGGAAAATATCTTCCGATGCGTCCTCGATCAACGGGTCGATTGCACTGCCGATCGGAGGGGCGCGCCTGTCCATGACGATGTCCCGGTTTTGCAACATGATGCCGGCCGGCTCCGTTACCCGGTTTATGCTCCGCCGGAATGCTTCAACGGCGGTTACGCACGCTGAATTCGTTTCCCGGCACCTTCCGTATTTGAATATCAGAGTTTCGCGTCACTTTAATGACAGTTCAGAGAATATTCTCACCATCGAAAACGCATTCCGTCAGCGATCCCGGTGATTCTTCAGCAGCATGTAACGCAGCAAAAGGGCCGTAACAAGCCCGACGATGATGATCAACGCGGTTGCACCGGTTGTGCCCTCAGGACTCCCCTCGATTTCGTCTCATAAATTTTTCGGCACCGAATTTTTCCTGAATCTCGTTCTGAAAGTTGACTACGGAGTCTCCATGGCGAAACCATGGAATGGTGAATTAATATGGCCGCATTTCCTGGCGACAAAGAATGGCCGACTTACTCCGTCGCACCTCACTCAACGAAGAGCAGGTCGGGTATCTCGATACTCTTGCCGGCTCCACCAAGACGTTACTGACTATTTTGAACGATATCTTGGACATCTCGAAGATTGAAGCCGGGAAAATCATATTCGAAGAGGCGGAGTTTAGCCTTCAGGATGCCGTTCACGATACGCTTGCTCTGTTCCAGGGCACGGCTTCCGCTAAGAATTTGACTTTTAGTTATGATGTTCCGAAAGATTTGCCACCCCGCGTTATCGGAGATCCCGTACGATTCAGGCAGCTCCTGTTCAACTTGACGGGAAACGCCATCAAATTTACCGGGGTTGGTGGCGTTCGTCTTGGTTTCTCCATCGCTGCGCGTCATGAGGGTGGCATTACGCTTCTGGTTGAGATCAGGGATACCGGTCCGGGGATTGCGCCGGACCAACTCCCGCTGCTTTTCAAACCCTTCTCCCAACTCGGGGCATCGACCACGCGGCGCTTTGGTGGAACCGGCCTCGGGCTGGTTATCACCCATCGATTGGCAGGTTCTGTCCGAGGCGTTGGCGAAGTATACCGCCGACCGGACTCACTCACCGGCTCCTATTTCATGACAAGTCATGACATCGGTATCTGTGACGCCTGCCGCCGCAACCGAACCTCCTTGATCAAGGTATAGAGCGCCGGGATCACGATCAGGGTCAGCACAGTCGAGGAGACCATGCCGCCGATCATGGGCAGGGCGATGCGTTGCATGACCTCGGAACCGGTGCCGGTGGTCCACAGGATCGGTAGCAAGCCCGCCATGATCGCGCAGACGGTCATCATTTTGGGGCGCACCCGCTCGACCGCGCCTTCCATCACCGCCTCGTAAAGGTCGGCAACCGTGATGTGCTCCCGCTTGGCCTGCCGCTCCTTGAGCGCGTGGTCGAGATAGATCAGCATGACTACGCCGGTCTCGGCCGCGACGCCGGCCAGCGCGATGAAGCCGACCATCACCGCCACGCTGAGGTTGAAGTGATACCACCAGAGCAGCCAGACCCCGCCGACCAGCGAGAACGGCACCGACAGCATCACGATCAGGGTTTCGGTGACGCGCTGGAAGTTGAAGTACAGCAGCAGGAAGATAACCGTGAGCGTGACGGGAATCACGATCTTGAGCTTCTCCTTGGCCCGTTCCATGTACTCGAACTGGCCGCTCCACTGGATAAAATAGCCCTGCGGCAGCTTGACCTGCTCGCGCACCGCCTTTTGCGCATCGGCGACATAGGAACCGATGTCGCGGTCGCGGATATCGACGAAGATATAGACCGACAGGAGAGCGTTTTCGGTGCGGATGGTCGCCGGGCCTTGCGACAGACTGACCCGCGCCAACTGGCCGAGCGGAACCGCCGTCGTGCCGTCCATGGTGTGAACCAGCACCTGACGCGCAATGGCGTCGGGATCGCTGCGCAGCCCGCGCGGATAGCGGACATTGACCCCGAAGCGCTCGCGGCCTTCGACGGTGGTGGTCACGGTTTCACCGCCGAGCGCGCTCAAGATTACCTCTTGCAGCGTGCCGATGGTCAAGCCGTAGCGGGCCAGCTGGTCGCGGTCGGGATCGATGTTGAGGTAATAGCCGCCCAGCGTGCGTTCGGCATAGGCGCTGGTGGTGCCGGGCACCGCTTTGACGATTTGCTCGATGTCGCGCGCAACCCGGTCCATCTGGTCGAGGCTGGTGCCGAACACCTTGATCCCGATCGGCGTCCGGATGCCGGTGGACAGCATGTCGATGCGGGCGCGCAGCGGCATGGTCCAGGCGTTGCTGACCCCCGGCATTTGCAGCGCCTGATCCATTTCTGCGATCAACTTATCGATGGTCAGGCCCGACCGCCATTCGCTTTCTGGCTTGAGGTTGATCACGGTTTCGAACATCTCGGTCGGGGCCGGATCGGTCGCGGTGGCGGCGCGTCCGGCCTTGCCGAAGACGGACTCGACCTCGGGGAAGCTCTTGATGATCTTGTCCTGGGTCTGGAGCAACTCCCCGGCTTTGGTGATCGAGAGGCCGGGCAATGTGGTCGGCATGTAAAGCAGCGTGCCTTCGTTGAGGGTGGGCATGAACTCCGAGCCAAGCTGCATCGCCGGCCAGGCCGAGGCGCCGAACGCCAGCACGGCAAGCACGATGGTCACGATCTTGTTGCGCAGAACCAACCGGATAACAGGCCGGTAGAGCCGGATCATCAGCCGATTGAGCGGGTTTTTGTGCTCGGGCATGATCTTGCCGCGCACGAACAGCCCCATCAGCACCGGCACCAGCGTCACCGAGAGCAAGGCCGCCCCGGCCATGGCGAAGGTCTTGGTGAAAGCCAGCGGCTTGAACAGCCGGCCTTCCTGGTCCTCCAGGGTGAACACCGGCAGGAAGGCCACAGTGATGATTAGCAGGCCGAAGAACAGGCTCGGCCCGACCTCGATCGCGGCATCGAGAATGGCTTGGTGGCGCGGCATCTCGGGCGGTTTGCGTTCCAGATGCTTGTGGGCGTTCTCGATCATGACGATGGCCGCGTCGACCATCGCCCCGACCGCAATCGCTATACCGCCGAGACTCATGATGTTGGAGGTCATGCCGAGAGCCTCCATCACGATTACCGCGATCAGCACGCCGACCGGCAGCATCAAGATCGCGACCAGGGCGCTGCGGACATGCATCAGGAACACGATGCAGACCAGGGCGACGATCACGCTTTCCTCAACCAGAGTGTGCTTGAGGGTCTCGACCGCGCGCAAGATCAGGTCGGAACGATCATAGACCGATTTGATCTCGACCCCCGAGGGCAGCCCGGGCGTTAGCTCGGCGATCTTGGCCTTGACGTTGCGGATGACCTCCAAGGCGTTCTGGCCGAAGCGCTGGAGCACGATGCCGCTGACCACCTCGCCCTCGCCGTTCAACTCGGCCAAGCCCCGCCGTTCGTCCGGCCCCAGTTCGATCCGGGCCACGTCGCGCAGCAACACCGGGCTGCCGCGTTCCAACTTCAGCACCACCCGTTCCAGATCCTCGATGCCACGCAGATAACCGCGTCCGCGCACCACGTACTCGGTCTCGGCCATCTCGACCACCCGGCCGCCGACATCCAGGTTGCTGTTGCGGATCGCGGCCGTCACCTTGTCGAGCGACAGCGTGTGCGCTTGCAGTTTTTGCGGATCGACCACCACCTGATATTGCTGGACGAAGCCGCCGACCCCGGCCACTTCGGCCACCCCGCCGGCCTTGGCCAGCTGGTAGCGCAGGAACCAGTCCTGAAGCGTGCGCAACTCGGCCAGGGTCCGCTCTTTCGCCAGCACCACGTACTGATAGACCCAGCCGACCCCGGTGGCGTCCGGCCCCAAGGTCGGGGTCACCCCGGCGGGCAGGCGTTTGGCCGCGAAGCTCAGATACTCCAGTACCCGCGAGCGCGCCCAATAGATGTCGGTGCCGTCCTCGAAGATGACGTAGACGAACGAGGCGCCGAAGAACGAGAAGCCGCGCACCAGCTTCGAGCGCGGCACGCTGAGCATGGCGGTGGTCAGCGGATAGGTCACCTGATCCTCGACCACCTGAGGCGCCTGCCCCGGATAATCGGTGTAGAGGATGACCTGGACGTCCGAAAGATCGGGCAGCGCGTCGAGCGGAATCCGCTCCACCGCCAGCACGCCCGCAGCGATGATGGCGACGGTGGCGAGCAGAACCAGGAAGATGTTGTGCGCGGACCAGCGGATGACGGCGGCGATCATGGGAACGTCCTGATGCTTGGCGGCAAAGCCGCCGGGCCCTCTTATTGCTTGGCGGTGAAGCCGCCGAGCGCGGCGCGCAGGTTGCTTTCGGCGTCGATCAGAAAGTTGGCGCGCACCACCACTTTTTCGCCCGCGCCGACCCCGCCGAGCACCTGGACATAACCATCGGCCCGGGCCCCGAGCTGGACCGGGCGCGGCTCGAACTGGCCTTCGCCGCGTTCGACCAGCACCACCTGCCGGTTGCCGCTGTCGAGCACCGCCGAGTCCGGCACCGCCAGCACCGGGACCGCCGCTACCGGGGCCGCCAGCTCGACCGTAGCCGACATCAGGGGGCGCAGGTCGCCGTTCGGATTGGGCAGGGTGATGTGGACCTTCACCGTGCGATTCTCGGCGGTCATGGTCGGATGGATCATGGAGACCGTGCCGGTGAAGGTCCGGCCGGGAAAGGCGTTGAGCGCGATTTTCACCGTCTGCCCGACCGTGATCAGCCCGACATCCTGTTCGAACACGTCGGCCAGCACCCAGACTTCGGACAGGTCGGCCAGCTTATACAGCGTCTCGCCGGCCATGAAGCGCATGCCCTGGACCGCCTTGCGCTCGGTAACGACCCCGGTCACGGGCGAGCGCACGCTGAGGGTGCGGCTGGCCTTGCCCCGTTTGCGCAAAGCGGCGATTTCGTCTTCCGCGACGTCGAGATTGCGCAGCTTGCGCAGCGCGCCTTCGGCCAGTTCCGGCATGCCGCCTTTCCGCGCGATCAAATATTCTTCCCGGGCCAGCGTAACGGCCGGGCTGTAGACCTCCATCAACGACTGACCTTTGACCACGGCTTGACCATCGGTATGGACATGGAGCGTCTCGATCCAGGCATCGAACCGGGGCGAGACCACCACCTCGTTCCGTTCGATCGGTTGAACCGTACCGAGCGCCCGCACCGTGCGGGCAAGTTGGCGCAGCGTGACCGTCTCGGTGCGCACCCCCAGCTTCTGCACCTTGTCCGGGCTGATTTTGACCGTGCCGGCCGGAACGCCGGTCCCGTCCTCCTGATAGACCGGGATGTAATCCATGCCCATGCCGTCCTTCTTCGGCACCGGCGAGGTGCCGGCCAAGCCCATCGGATTGCGGTAATAGAGAATTTTTCGCTCGGCCGAAGGGGATGCCGGGCCGGGCTCGGCGGCGCGGACAGCGGGGGACAAAGCGAGCGCCGCGAGCAGGGTCAGGGTAAACCGGGTCTGGGCAAAGACTGAACGCATCATCACAGGTCTCCGCCAATCAGGCGCTCGATCTCGGCCAGACGCATCTGCTGTTCGAGCTGGATTTTCAAATGGTCGAGGTGAGTGTTCCTCAGACGGCGCTCGGCCTCGAGCACGGTCACGAACTCGGCCAGTCCAAGTTCATAAGCCTTGGTCGCCGATTGCAGTGCGGCCTCGGCCTGGGGCAGCACCCCCGTGCGCAGAATATTTTCGCGCTCCCGGGCTGCGGTGAAACTCGCCAGCGCCCCGGTCAGATCGGCTTCAAGCTGCCGCTCGGCCTGAACCAGCCGCGAGCGCGCCGCCCCGGCCATGGCGGCGGCTTCGCGCTGTTGCGCTTCGCGCAGGCCCCATTGCAACGGGATATTAACGCCGACCATCGCCTCGTAGCTGTCGAGACGGCTCCCCTTCTGCACCACCCCGACCCCGACTTCCAGATCGGGATACCACGAGCGGTCGGCGAGGTCGCGGCCCCGGTCGGCAGCGTCGATCTTGGCGTGCCGGGCCTGAAGCTCCGGATTGGCCGCCCGCGCCCGCTCGACCAAAGAGGCGGCGTTGATCCCGCTCGCCGCCGGCACCGGCCGCAGACGCGGCGCCTCTGCCAGCGGCGCATCGGTCGGGCGATTGAGCAAAACATTGAGCCGGATGCCCGCTTGCCGCCGTTCGAGCGTCATCCGGACCAGTTCGCTTTCCAGTTCCTTGCGCTCCAGCTCCACCTGGATACCGTCGAGTTGGGTGCCGAGACCCTGGCTATAGCGCGACCGTGAGAATTGGGCAAGCCGGCCGACCACGTCTTTAAGAACACCGAGCTGCTTGATCGATCTAAGCGCCTGATGATATTCGGCGTAAACGATCTTCACTCGCATAGCGAGTTCAAGCGCGGTCGCCTGTTGTTGTCCGGCGGCGCCGCGATGCTCGGCCAGCGCCTGTTCGCGCTTCGCCTCACGCTTGCCGCCCAGCGGAATTTCCTGGGACAACTCATACTTCATGGTGCCGAACCGGCTGAGGCTGGGGGCATAGCCGGGAGCGGCGCGCGGCCATTCGTCGTACTTCAGAACGAATTTGGGATCGGGCAGCTTGTCCGCCGCCTCGGCCCGCGCCGCCGCCGCCTCGGCCTCCAACGCCATTGCCGCCAGTTCCGGATTCATCCGCTGGACGATCGCCAGCAATTCCTCGACCGAGCCGCCGATTTGCTCGCCGGCCCAGGCCGGGCTGGACAAAACCAGGAAGGCCGCGAGCAAGCCGACGCGGAAAAGGACTGAAGTTCGTGCCATGACGTTAGCCTCGTCGTGCTGACTTTACAAAGGCGGATCAGGGTGCGCCACCGAACTTGCCGGTGATCGTTTTGCCGCCGAGGCGCACCGATACGATGGCGGAGCCTTTGGCGGCGGCGGTGACCGGACCCGTTCCGCTGAGGCGGTTGGCACCGGCCGGCTTCAGCAGCACGTCGAGTTTCTTGCCATCGACCAGCAGGGTCGCCTTGCCCTCGGCCCCTTCGGCCGCGAGCGGGTGATTGTCGTGGTCATTGAGATACAGGTCGACCACACCATCACCGACCACCAATTCAAGCACTTGTGATTGAACCTCAAGCATCCGGCCGCCATGAGCGGGATGCAGATCGCCATGGGCCAGAACCGGCAGCGCCGACAGGGCCGTACCGACAAACATCGCAGCGATCAGAGAGTGCATTTTCATCGAACGAGTTCAGCGGAAAACCGCTGCCTTTCCGTTGGTTGTTTCAGTAATTGTCCGCCCCGGTCGAATGCTCCACGAGGCTTTCGAGCGGCTTGCGGCCGACCAGGGAGAACACCACCGGCGTGACGATGGTGTCGAGAATGGTGGAGGAGATCAGGCCGCCGAAGATGACGACCGCAACCGGATGCAGGATTTCCTTACCCGGCGCGCCGCCGGCCATCACCAGCGGAATTAACGCCAGCGCCGCGACCAGCGCGGTCATCAACACCGGGGTCAAGCGTTCGAGAGAACCGCGCGTGATCATGGACAGACCGAAGCTCTCGCCTTCGTGGGCGACCAGATTGATGTAGTGGGAGACCTTGAGGATACCGTTGCGGGCGGCGATGCCGGTCAGGGTGATGAAGCCGACCAGGCTGGCCACCGACAGGGTCTGGTCCGTGAGCCAGATCGCGGCGACGCTGCCGACCAGCGCCATCGGAATGTTGGCCATGATCACCATCGCGAGAGTGACCGAGCGGAAGTGGCTGTACAGCACCACGAAGATACCGGCCAGCGACAGCAGCGCCAGGATGCCGATCAGCCGGCTGGCCTCCTGCTGGCTCTTGAACTGGCCCTCATAGCTGAGATAGGCGCCGCCCGGCAGCGGCAGGGTGGACAGGCGTTGCTGGATATCGCCGATTACCGCCGCCATGTCGCGGCCCTGGGTGTTGGCCAGCACGACGATGCGCCGTTGCATGTTGTCGCGGTTGATGATGTTCGGCCCCTGGGATTCGACGACATCGGCAACCTGTCCGAGCGGAACCTTGCCGCTGGGGGTGTCGATCAGGATGGCGCGGAAATCGTCGGTTTCGGCCCGCCAGTCCTCGGCCAGCCGCAGCACCACATTGTAGGTCCGTTGGCCGTCGAGCACCTGCGACACCACCTTGCCGTTGAGCGCCGCCTGGAGCGTCTCGGTGAGCAAGTTGAGCGACAGCCCGTACTTGACCGCCTCGGCCCGGTTGAGCCGTATCTGGAGTTGCGGGATCAGCACCTGCTTTTCGACCTGGAGGTCGACCACGCCCTTGACTTCGGCCATGCGCAAGCGGGCCTGTTCGGCGGCCGACCGCAGGGCGTCGAGATCGCTGCCGAAGATTTTGACCGCGATTTCCGCCCGCACCCCGGACAGCAGGTGGTCGAGCCGGTGGGAGATCGGCTGCCCGATATTGACCGACACCCCGGGAATCAGCGCCAATTGCCGGCGCAGATCGTCCAGAATCGCCTCCCGTCCCCGCTTTGACGGCGCGAGGTCGATGTCGATCTCGGAGAAGTGAACCCCCTCGGCGTGCTCGTCCAACTCGGCGCGGCCGGTGCGACGGCCGGTCGACAGCACTTCAGGAATCCGGTGCGCCAAGTCTTCGGCGATGGTGCCGATCCGGTTGGATTCCGAGAGCGAGGTGCCGGGCGGCAGAATCAGGCTGACTGTTACCGTGCCTTCGTTGAACGACGGCAGGAAGGCGCGCCCGAGCAACGGCACCGAGGCCAAGGCGATCACCACCAGCAGACTGGCGCTGCCGATGATCAGCCGGGGATGCTCGAACGACCAGCGCAGCAGCTTGGTGTCGCCGGCTTTCAGATGGCGGACCAGCCAGGAGTCGTGGTGGCTCGCCGCGATCACCTTCGGCAGCAGGTAATAGCACAACACCGGCGTCAGGGTCAGCGAGACCAGCAACGAGGCCAGGATCGACACCACGTAGGCGACACCGAGCGGCGAGAACAGCCGCCCTTCGATGCCGCTCAGCGCAAACAGCGGCACGAACACCAGCACGACGATGATGGTGGCGTAGACGATGGAATTCCGAACTTCGCTGGAGGCCCGCAGCACCACCTCGACGATGGGCTTCGGCGCAGGCAACAGGCTGTTTTCCCGCAGGCGGCGGAACACGTTCTCGACCCCGACCACCGCGTCGTCGACCAACTCGCCGATGGCCACCGCCAGACCGCCCAGGGTCATGGTGTTGATGGAGAGGCCCGCCCACTGGAAGACCAGCGCCGTGACCACCAGCGACAGCGGAATCGCGGTCAGGCTGATGAAGGTGGTGCGCAAATTCATCAGAAACAGGAACAGTACGATGGTCACCAGGATGGCGCCGTCGCGCAGCGCCTCCTCGACGTTGGCGATCGCCCGCTCGATGAAGTCCGCCTGCCGGAACAGGATCGGATCGGCCTTGACGTCGGGCGGCATGGCGCTGCGGATTTCGGCCAGCGCCTGTTCGACCTGACGGGTCAGGGTGACGGTATTGGCCCCCGGCTGCTTCTGCACCGCCATGATCACCGCCGGGCGGCCGTTGATACTGCCGTCGCCGCGCTTGACCCCGGCCCCAAGCGTGACCTCGGCCACCTGTCCGACCGTCACCGCGGCACCCTTGCGCCACGCCACCACCGAATTGCGCAGATCGTCCAGGCTGGTGGTCTGGCCGAGATTGCGGATCAGGAATTCCCGGGCGTGCTGTTCGACGAAGCCGCCGGTGGTGTTGCGGGCGAAGCCGGCCAGGGCCTTTTCCACGTCTTCGAAGCTCAGGGTCAGAGCCGCCATCCGTGCCGGGGAAACCTGCACTTGATACTGACGCACCTGTCCGCCGATCGGGATCACCTGGGCGACGCCGGGAATGCTGAGCAGGCGCGGCCGGATCACCCAGTCGGCGAGGCTACGCACATCCATGGGAGAGGTGGTGCCGCTGGCGCTGCGCAGACCGACCAGCATGATCTCGCCCATGATCGAACTGATCGGCCCCATTACCGGGGTGATGCCGGCGGGCAGCGTCCCCGAGATCGAGACCAACCGCTCGGACACCAGTTGCCGGTTGCGGTAGATGTCGGTGCCCCATTCGAACTCGACGAAGATCACCGCGAGACCGACCCCCGAACTGGAGCGCACCCGCACCACGCCGGGAGCGCCGTTCATGGCGGTCTCGATGCGCCGGGTGACCAGGGATTCCACCTCTTCCGGGGCCAGCCCCTCGGCCTCGGTCATGATGGTCACGGTCGGACGGTTGAGATCGGGAAACACGTCGACCGGCAGGCCGGACATCACCAGACCGCCATAAATCAGCACGACCAGCGATCCGACCACGATGAACAGGCGCTGGTGCAACGAGAAACGAATGATCCGGTCAAACATGGCTCACCGGACCGCTTTGAGTTGGGCCACGCCCCGGGTGACCACGCGCTCTCCCGCTTGCAACCCGTCGTCGATTTCGATCCAGCCGCCGATGGTCCGGCCGAGGGTAACCGGCCGCGCCTCGAACGCCTCGGGCGCGGTGTGAACGAACACCACGGTGCGCCCGTTGCTTTCGGTCACCGCCTCGCGCGGCACAGAGACCTTGAGCCGGGTGACGCCGGTTTCGGCGAACACATCGACCGGCAGGCCCAGGCGCAGCTTGCCCCTGGTCTCCTTGACCGAGAACAGCGCATGCACGCCCTGGTCGGCGGGATCGAGACGCGGACTGACGCCGACCAGATCAAGATCGAAGCTCTGCTCCGGCAGCAGCCGGGTTTCGGCCCGGCCGCGAACCAGCCGGTCGGCCAGGGCGAGATCGTGCAGCACCGCTTCGACCCGCAATTGAGCCGGGTCTACGATTTCGACCAGCACCGTGTCCGGCGCCACCACTTCACCCGGCACGATGTGAACGTCGGTCACCCGGCCGTCGACCGGCGCCAGCACCAGATCCCGCCCCAGCGCCGTGCCCATGATCTGGGTCTTCTCCTTACGCAGAGTGTCAAGCTGGACCCGCGCGGTCTCGACCTCTTTCCGGATTACCATGGCGGGGGCCTGTTCCCAGCGCGCCAATTGCCGCTCCAGTAACGAGATTTCACTTTCGACCTTGTAGAGAGCCGCCCGTTTGTCGCTCCGTTCGAACGCCGAGAGGTTCGGCTCAAGGACGGCGACCACTTGGCCGCGCTTGACCCGCTGCCCCGGCACCGGAATCGGAAAGGCGGGATCATAGACCACTCGTGCCGACTGGGCCGACTGAACCCGGGCATAGCCCGCCGGGTCGGGAACCACCCGGCCGACCAGCCGCACGGATTCGGTGGCTTGGCGGGATTCGCTGCGATTGGTGCGGATGCCGAGCAGAAACTGGGATGCTTTCGGTAGAATCACGAGGTTGCCCCCGGCCACCGTCGCCGAGACCACGCCGGGCTCATTGCCGTGATCCTCACCGCCATGAGCGTTGGCCTGACTGCCGAAAGCCGGCAATAGCAGCAGCGCCAGCACCGCCGCCGCTCTGGTCCGGCGACGCACCCGGAGGCCAAGCAGGAGCAAGAGCAAGAGCATGACAATCGCCGTGCCACCGACAACGTAAGGCCACGGCAGTTGTGACATCGCCGATACCGGCGTCACGCCGGTCGGCGACGTCGGTGCGGTGACGCCGGAGACCAGGACCAGGTCGACCTTGTCCGCAGCGGTGACCGTGATCGAAAGGTCGGCCTTCTGATTGTCGGCCGGCACCCACGCCAGTTCATAGAGGCCCGGTTCATGGCTGGCGGTCGCCTTGCCCTGCCAAGGAGCGTCACCCGACGCCTCAACCTCGATGGTGGCGTTGCGGATCGGCGCATTGGTGTCGGCATCGGCGAGATAGAGAATCGTGGGACCGGAAGCCGATGGCGTCACCACCAATTCGGCCCAGTCACCGGTGGCCCCGAAGCCGGTCGCCGGGTTGGCTGCGGTCACGGCGGGCTTGCCGCCGTCACCATGATCCTCCCCGCCATGGCCGAAGACCGGGGACGAGACCGCCACCGCGCCCATGAAAAGAAAACCGATTGTGCCGGAGAGCACGCTCGGTCGCTTGAATTCGGTCATGAGCGGCGCTCTTCCATCGATCGTTATTTTGCTTCACGGGTGATCTCTTGCTTTCAGCAGTTTACCGGCTCTTCACAAAGAGACGAAGAGCCAATTTGCCGGTAAAACGCATTTACATCTTTTCGTGCTTGCCCTGTGGAGTTACCATCTTGTTATCTCCTGTTGGGGTTTTGTCTTTGCAAACGACATGACCCTTGGTTGGCTCCACCATAGTTTCTTTACACCCGCTGGAGACCGTTGCCCCTTGATTGGACTGATCGTTTGTGGCCGGAGGTTGGGCCTGACCGGTAGCCGGTTTCGCAGTTTGTCCGGCGGGGGACGGTGACGCACTTTGGGCAAATACCGGGGCTGTGAACAGCAACACGGCGCCGAACACGACAGCAACCGTTTTCAAGCATTTGAACATCGTTAACTCCTTGGTTAGTGATTGATCTTGTCAGAAAAGGTATCCGCTTGAAATGTCACAGAAGTATGACATGCTCCGCCGAATCTATGACAATGTATGACAGACTTCCCGAGGCCGGGGCGGGCATAACGTCCGCCCCGGGAAACCGCAGTTGCTCAGCGGAGATAGACCTGCTTCCCGTGCGGCGTGCAGAGTTTCAGGCGCCCGTTCGACGTATCCCGGTTTGATGGGAGTCATTAAAACAGATCAACATCACCGGATGATGACGTTGATGAACGAAGTTGTCACCAGGTTTGACATAGGCCAGCCTTGTGACACTTTGTGACAAGATTTCAGAAGCATTCCGGCCGGTTTTTGTTATCCTCGCCGCCATGGAACAAGCAACACATATTCTGGTTGTTGACGATCACCGGGAGATTCGCGATCTGCTGGCGCGCTTTCTCGGCGCCCAGGGATTCCGGGTCAGCACCGCCGTCAATGGCCGGGCCATGTACAAGCAGCTGGAAGATGGCCGCATCGACTTGATCGTGCTCGATCGCATGCTGCCCGGCGACGATGGCCTGACCCTGTGCCGCCAATTGCGCG
Source organism: Rhodospirillaceae bacterium (assembly GCA_037147415.1). Classification (GTDB taxonomy): domain Bacteria; phylum Pseudomonadota; class Alphaproteobacteria; order Azospirillales; family Azospirillaceae; genus BOG-933. Next base: position 21,786 of record JBAWVF010000044.1, read on the forward strand.
CCACCTCGAACATTCCGATCATCATGCTGACCGCGATCGGCGATCCGGTCGACCGTATCATCGGCCTGGAGGTTGGCGCCGACGACTATGTCACCAAGCCGTTCGATGCCCATGAACTGCTGGCCCGCATTCGCGCCGTGCTGCGCCGGGTGCAGGGCGGCACACCCGAACCGGTGGCGTCCCCCGACACGGTGCTGCGCTTCGCCGGTTGGCGCTTCCACGCCGACCGGCGGGAACTGGAGAGCGCCGATGGCGTGATCGAGCCGCTCAGCACCGGCGAATACGACCTGTTGATGGCCTTCGTCCAGCATCCCGGCCGGGTGCTCAGCCGCGACCGGTTGATCGACTTCGCCCGTGGCCGCTCGGCGGCGATCAACGACCGCAGCATCGACACCCAGGTCATGCGCCTGCGCCGCAAGATCGAACCCGACCCCAAAAGCCCGACTCTGATCAAAACCGTCTGGGGCGGCGGCTACCTCTTCACCCCGGAAATCGTCCCGGAGACCATCAGGGAGCGTTGAGCCGAGCCCCATGTCTTTTAGATTTATGCCCTTTGCAATCCCATCCCGGTTGGTGCCGCGGAGCTTGGCCGGACGCACCGTTCTGACCCTGCTGGTCGGCCTGACCGCGTCCCATCTCCTGAGCATGGTGGTGTATTCGAGCGAACGTGTCGAATCGCTGCTGCTGGCCGACGAGACTCAAAGTCTCGAGCGGATCGCCACCATCGCCCGCTTGGCCGACGAGGTGCCGGTTCAATGGCGCCGGGCCATCGTCGAGGCCGCCGACAGCCCGGTCCTGCATGTGTCGCTCGCCGCCAAGGGTGATCCGCCCGGAGAGCTTGGTGACGGAGACCCGGCGCTGGCCGCTCTGCTCCACCGGCGCTTGGGGGCGGGACCGGAGCGCCGCATCCAGGCCAGCTTGGCTGAACCGGCCGGACTCGAAGGTGAAGTGGCAGCGATCCGCTGGGCGCAAGAGAAGGTGGTCGGCATGTTGCACGGGCCGTTGCACGGTCGGGTGGTGCGGGCATCGATCGAAACCACGGACGGCCAATGGATCAATTTCCACAGCCCGGTGCCCGATTTTCACCCGGCCTGGGCAGGTCATGCCGGCATTTCGGCGCTGGTCATGGGCTCCGCGATCTTGCTGCTGTCGTTCTGGGTGGTGCGCCGCTTGACCCGGCCGCTGTCCCGGGTCGCCGCCGCCGCCGAGCGCCTGGGCCGGGATGTCAACACGCCGCCGCTGCCCGAGACCGGCCCGGTGGAGGTGCAGATGGTCGCCCATGCCTTTAACAGCATGCAGGAACGTCTGCGCCGGTTCGTCGAGGATCGCACACGGATGCTGGCCGCCATCTCCCACGATCTGCGCACCCCGATCACGCTGCTGCGGCTGCGCACCGAGTTCATCAGTGAGACCGAAGAGAAAACCCGGATGCGCGCCACCCTCGACGAGATGGAGGCGATGATCGCGGCCACCCTCTCTTTCGCCCGCGATGACGCCGCCAACGAACCGCGCCAAACCGTCGATCTGGTCGGCCTGCTGTCGAGCATTTGCTACGATCTGGCGGACGCCGGTCTGCCGGTCTCGTTCGATCCCGACCCGATCGACCGGTTGCCGATCGACTGTCGGATGACCGCGCTGAAACGGGCCTTGACCAATCTGATCGATAACGGCCTCAAATACGGACACGCCGCAGAGGTTGCGCTGTCGGTATCCGGGGCGAACATCGTGATCACCGTTGACGACACCGGTCCCGGCATTCCCGAGGCCGAACAGGAAAAGGTCTTCGCACCGTTCTATCGCCTGGACTCATCCCGGAACTCGAATACCGGGGGTGTCGGATTGGGGCTCAGCGTTGCCCGTACCGTCATCCACGCCCATGGCGGCGAGATTCGGTTCGAGAACCGCCCCGAGGGCGGCCTGCGGGTTGAGGTGACCTTGCCGTTGCCGACAAGATGAAGGAGCGCGACGCATGGGCCCTGGTCAGATAGGATTCCTGAAGGAGTTCTAACCGAGCCGGCACTTCCTTTCAGCTTGCGATCACCCCTTTCATCTTGAGGTCAAGAATTAAGGCCCGAAGCATGTCGCGGGTTGATAAAAGCCTATAGTTAATTGCACTGACAACATCGCGACTATAATCCCAGCCGGCGATCGGCGTGTCGTAGCTTCGTGACACGATGTGCCTCGCCGCTCCGTTCGAGACCACGGCGCAAAATCGCCGTATTTGCCGAGCACGACCATCGCGTCCGTATGGCCTGACGTTTTGTTGAAGGACTGGATTTATCTCCGTTTCTCGCTAAGATTAAGGTGGTTGAGGGACAGGCTGGTCACCCGCCGGCAGACCCGCGTATCATGGTGGCGCTCTGGCTCTATGCCACAATTGGAGGTGTCGGGAGCGCTCGGGCAATCCGCTGCTCCACCCCCATCAATAATGTGATAGCGTTGCCGCACTGATCGCAACGGCCAAAAGAGTGCCGTGATGCTTAAAAGAGCGATACATGAGGGCTGCGACAGCAGGAGGCAGACATGCCAAAGCACAATAATAAGACAAAACCGAATCCTCAACTTAAGAAAGATAATGTCGCATTGTTGATTGAGACTTGCGTGAAAAATGTCAAGGACAGGAGAAAATCTCTAAAAGTGAAAGACACGGATAATGAGGCGTGGCGCAAACAATACGCGGCGTCTCTGCGCTCAGTTCCGCAACGCAGCACCTAGCTTCTAATTTTACGACCGCAACGGTGCTTCGGAAACTTCGACTATGCGCCGGACCGGCCTCCACTCCCTGACCGTGCTCCGGGGCTACATTCGGAGCGGCGGACTTTTCGTCGAGACGGCGGCAGCAAAGCTGGGGTTGTGAGGGATACTGCGTCACCCCCATTAGCGGTTGAGGAAGTTTTTGCTCGCAATCACGGTGGATGGCATTTATACTACTCCGTCATTCTGCTTACCCTTGGATACCGCCTCACCATTCCGGTCCGGTGTCGTTCCCTGGCACCAACAGACTGATACGTCGAACGAAACCGTTCGGCGTAATCTCTGACGTGGAGACGGACATGCCTGTTGGCACGGTGAAATGGTTTAACAGTACAAAGGGCTTTGGTTTTATCCAGCCTGAAGACGGTACTGCCGACGTATTTGTGCATATTTCGGCGGTCGAACGCGCCGGGATCGGTCATTTGCAAGAAGGGCAGAAGCTCTCGTTCGAACTCGTCAGAGACCCGCGCAAGGGCAAGAGTTCGGCGGAGAACCTCAAGGTGCTGTGATCAGACACTGATGAAACTCGCCGACGCTCCGGCCATGCCCGTTTCCGGTGGGTTTTGACCAGGGCAAGCCGGAAACATGATTAACGCCCGCTTCGCCCATCCCTGCTTCCGGTATTGCGATATTGACACGGTGGCCGGCCGATACCGGGGCTGCGGCCACAGGTTCGACGAAATGCTGAACACCGGGGCAGCCTGTCCCCGGCCCGGCAGCAGCAGGCGATCAGGGAAGCGGGCGCGTTTCTTTCCTCCGGGGGGTCACACCACCAACTGCGCCACGCATTCGGCCGTATCCAGGTCGCCGATCCGATTAACTCTCGACGTCGCCGGCCAACTCAGCCCAACTTTGCCACATGGCCCTACAAAAGTGAATATTAACAGCAGGTTACGCCGTCAAAATCGGCCGTATGGCACTACGTCTTTGTAGAAAATGGAAAATGGGGCAAAGGCAGGCGGGCGCCGGCAGTCAGATCACAGCCTGATGCGTGCCGCCGGGATTGGCGCTCAAGTCCAAAACCGAGCAAATTTTTTGCTGTTGCGGTTCAGGACGACTGGCTTTGCGAACCTCTATATTCTCGGGAAATCCCGAGTTAGGCAACAACTGCTGGCCACTCAA
>JBAWVF010000045.1:0-25124 GCA_037147415.1 Rhodospirillaceae bacterium
CAGACGCCAGACCGCCCTAAAATTTCCAGAAAATCGGCCAGTTAGAATGGCTGCCCGAGCCGTTAATCCGGTCGCGATGCGATCTGTTTTGACGACGCGCCCTGTCGCCCTGTAAGAACTCACTTTCACCAGCCGGCCCGGTCCATGCCCCTATCAAGCCTTTCTCAAGCCGATGCCTCTTCCCTGCGTCTTGTCGACCGGGCGCGGGTCGCGTTGCGTAGTGGAGAAATCGTGGCGTTGCTGGGCGATGATGGCGGGCTCAGCCTGACCCTCGCCGTCGAGACTCTGGGTGCCGAAGCGTTGGCCCGCTTGCGTGATTTGACCGGGCGGGCGCCGGTGTTGGCGTTGACCCGGTGGCGGGCCGCGGCGCTGGGCCTGATCGAGACGGGCGGTCCCGGCGTGATCGTCCTTACGCCGACTCGGGAATTGAGCGTCGGGGCGATTCATGCGTTGGTCGAGCCCGGCTCTTTGCCGCGCGCCGATTTGCCGGCGGTCTCGGCCCGCGATGCCGAAGAGCTGGAAATCGCCGCGGTGCGGCTGACCAAACTGGCGGCATTGCTGCCGGTCGCGGTGTTGACCGGAACCGACACGATCGCCGAGAAAACTCTGCCATCGGTGCGGGCTTCGGATGTCGCCGACTATCAGCGGCGCGCGGCGCGAGCCTTGCGCCGGGTGGCCGATGCGCCGGTTCCGTTGGCCGATGCGCCCGACACCCGGATTATCGCCTTTCGTCCGAGCAACGGCGGTCACGAGCATCTGGCCATCGTCATCGGCACGCCGCAACCGGGCGAGCCGGTGTTGGTGCGGCTGCATTCCGAGTGTTTTACCGGGGATATTCTGGGCTCGCTCCGCTGCGATTGCGGAGAACAGCTGCGCCGTGCCATTGCCGATATCGGGAAGCTGGGCGGCGGCATGGTGCTGTACCTGGCGCAGGAGGGCCGCGGCATCGGGCTGGTCAACAAGCTGCGGGCCTACCGGTTGCAGGACCAGGGCTATGATACGCTCGATGCGAACGAGATGCTCGGCTTTGATGCCGACGAGCGGTTCTATCTGCCGGCCGCCGAGATGCTGCATCAACTCGGTTTCGACCGGGTGCGATTGATGACCAATAATCCCGACAAGATGCGCCAGTTGGCGCGGTGCGGGATCGAGGTGGTCGAGCGGGTGTCCCACATTATTCCGGGCAATGATTACAACGCCGCCTATCTGCGCACCAAAGTCGAGCGCGGCGGACATTTACTCTAAGGTCGGCCGGTACTCTAAGGTCGGCCGGTACTCTAAGGTCGGCCGGCAGCTTTTGCCGGGTCGGCAAGGACTGCTGCATTCGGCCGTATCCGGGCGCACGAAACCCCTGAAAACAGACGGGCATGAAAAATGCATTGCAAGGAGGCATGACTCGAGTCAAAGGCGCACCCCATGTCAATCGATGCCTTCAGCCAAGCTTTCACCGGGACCGACTGGGATAAGCTGGCAGCCGTCCGCCCGGCTGCGAAGGCAACCGGCGTTTCGGCCGGGGATGCCGCCGCCGGGACCGCCGCCGCACAGAAGGCCAAGACCGCGGCTGCCGCGAAGCCGAAAGATGATTCGTTTCTGACCTTTGACGATGTGATCGATATCGTTAATCCGCTTCAGCATATTCCGGTGGTCGATTCCATTTACCGTCGGGTTACCGGCGACACCATTCGTCCCCAGGGTGAAATTCTGGGCGGCTTTCTTTATGGCGGTCTGGTCGGTGGCGGTCTGGCGGTTGCTTCGGTACTGTTCGAGCAGGCGACCGGGATCAATCCGGTGAATGATGTGATTGCGTTTATTGCCGGAGACGACACCCCGGCCAAGCCGCAAACGCCCGCTACGCCCGTTACGCCCGCTACGCCGGCTGTTGCGCTTGCCGAGGCCGTTCCTGCGGTTCAACCCGCACCTTCAGCCCAACCCACACCTTCAGCCCAACCCGCCCCCGTCTCCGTGCCGGCCGCAGCCAAGCCTTCGGCTTCCTCGGTGCCCGTGCCCGCTCATGCCAGTGCCGGAAACCGGGCGCGGGAAGCGGTGACGGCGGCCAATCGCTCGGCTTTGCAGCAATTGGCAATGGATATGGCCGGCGGCGGCGAGGCGGTTCCCGCAGTACAGGCGGCCCCGGCTTCGGTTCCGCCCGCCCCGGCTTCGGTTCCGGTGGCCCCGGCGTCCGCCAAACCCGGTCCGCCAAGCAAAATGCCGGAGCGCGGTGCGGTGACGATTAACCCGGAGCCGCCCCCCGGCTTCTATGCGCCCGCGCGCCGCTTTTCCGGCTATACCCGGAGCAACGCGGGTGACATGAAGACCCGGATGCCCGTGCAACCGCCGGCCGGTGCGGCGCCTCGTCCGCCGGTCGGTGCGTCGCCTTCTCCGGTTGCGGCGGCCGCTCCGCGTCCCTTGCACCCGCCGGGCGTGATTTTGCCGGTCAGCACCGCCGGCTCCGTGCGTTTGCCCGCAATCGGTGAGATCAAGCCGCTGGTTGACGGTGCCGATGCTTTCCGTCCGCTTGTCGCGCCGGTAGGGGCGCCGGCGGGGCAGGTGGCACCGGCGGTGTCCGGGGACGCGGTCTCCGTCCTGATGATGCGCAATCTGGAAAAATATCAGGCGATGTCGCGCAACCAAACCCGCAGAAGCGCGTCCGTGGCCGCAGGCGGATGAAAAGAGGCGGACTATTTAGCTTCCGGCTTTGATATACTAACCGGATAATGCTATGGTTTAGTCCGTTTTCTGTTTTCCTCCTTCCCGGTGGTTGCGCGTATGAGCTTTTCCCGTTTCTTCCGGCGGTCGGTCGTGACCGCGATCTTGGCCTGCCCGGTGCTTGCGGGCTGCGGCGGGCACGAAAAGCTGGACACTGAAACGGTTGCCGTTGCGGCGGTACAGAGCGTTTCCCCGGCCGAGGTGCAGGCGACCGAGTATCGGCAGATGTTGGGCGAGTTGCGCCGCGCTTCCGAATGCGTTTCCACGGCGGAGGCTCGTCCCGAATTCGCTCCCTTGCGTGCCAAAGCGCCAAGCTCGCCCGGTGGCGCCGACGCCATGTATCCGGCCGCGATGATGGATAAGTCCAAGGCGACGCCGGCTCAAGGCAAGTTGATCGGGACATTCCTTGAATTGATCGCGCCCTGCCGTCCCGATTTCCCGGCGGTAACCGTGCGCGAGCACCGCAATATTACTCGCATGATTAGCGACACCTGGATGCAGCAACAGGAGCTGTACACGCATTTGAAAGGCGGACAGATAACCTGGGGTGTCTTCAACCAGGGTACCCGGGTAAACGCCGACAAGCTTTCCGGCGGTTTACTTGCGTTGCGCCTGACCAACGAAGGTTGAGGGAACACCATCATGAGTTTCCGATTTCTCGGAACCGCTCTCAGCGTGCTTGGAACCGGGGCTTCCGGCTATTATTTGGCGACCGCGACCCCGGGCGGGCACGGACCCGCAGTGGTGGTGCCGGTGTCCCGGCCGGATGCTCCTGCTTCGGTTTCCGCTCCGATACCGTTGCGTGCGGTTGCGATGTCTGCCGAGTCTTCGCCACAGTCCGCGCCGCCACAGTCCGCGCCGCCACAGTCCGCGCCGCCGCAATCGATGGCCGCGGCACCGGAACGCCCGGCCTATGCGGTGACGAACGGTGTCTATTGGACTCCACGGATTTGGGTCGGTTATGGCGCTTCGCACAATCCGTTGACCGGGGCGCCGCTGACCCGTGAGGAGGCGGAATCGGGTTGGGTTGACGGACCGCCGACCATGGCGCACGAGATCATGGATGCCCGCTTGTCCGCGCCACCCGCCGTCCGGATGGTATCGGCTGCGCCCGAGACCGGCGCCCCGCCCAGGGTTGAGTCCGCACCGATCGTGACGCCACTGAAAGCGGGCGCTCATCGGGGGACCAAACCGGTCGCGGCTAAAGTGCCGCAAAAGCTTGGTCAAAAGGCCGCTCAAAAGCCCGGTCACAAGGAGCCGCGCAAGGATAAGGATGCGCACAAGTCGGAGCAGGCCAAGGCCGGCGGTGGCTATCGCATTCATTTGGAATCCTACCGTGACCGTAAGATGCTGGAAACCGCCTGGACCCAGTTGCGTAATGCGCGCTCCGCCGTTCTGGGTTCGCTCACTCACAGCACTGCGTCGGTCAATGTGAAGGGCAAGGGCACATATTTGCGCTTGCTGGCCGGTCCGTTCGCGACCAAAGCCGAGGCTGAACAGGCTTGTGCCGAATTGCGCCAGAGCCGGCAATATTGTCAGCCGGTCGGCCCCGGCCGTAAGGCCTCGTCCTGAGGGACTGATCGTAAGATGGACATCAGCGTCGACGCTGCCGCCGGTATGTTGAATTGGCCCGGTGGTCGGGTGCGTTGTGCGCTTGGACGGGGCGGGATCCGTGCCGATAAGCGCGAGGGCGACGGCGCAACCCCGACCGGCTGTTTCGCCTTACGTCGCTTGTTCTATCGCCCGGACCGCTTGGCCGAGCCGGTTACCGGGTTGCCCGTGGCGGCGCTGACGCCGGAAGACGGTTGGTGCGACGACCCCGCTCATCCCGCCTATAATTGCCCGGTTCGCTTGCCCTTTGCCGCCGGTCATGAACGGATGTGGCGTGACGACGGGCTTTATGATCTGGTGGTTGTGCTCGGCCATAACGACCGACCGCCGCAGCCGGGGGCCGGCAGTGCTATTTTCCTGCATGTCGCTCGCCCCGGTTACGAGCCGACCGAGGGCTGTGTCGCCGTCCACCTTCAGGATTTGCTGAGATTGGTGGCCGATTGCGATGAACAAACCACGCTGAGCGTTACCGCGCCGTATCTTTGATCGCCGTATCTTTAAGCGCTGCATCGTCATCGGCCAGCGGAACCGAGACTGCAAAGCACGAGCCCCGGCCGACATGCGAGCGCACCAGCAATCCGTGCTTCAGTAACAGGGCCTGACGACGCACGATCGACAGGCCGAGCCCCAACCCTTCGGTGCGGTTTCGCGCTCGATTGGCGACCTGATAGAATTCCTCGAAGATCAGCTCTTGCAGGTTTTCAGCAATACCGCAGCCGGTATCGACAATGCAGATCAGCAGGTTCCGCCCCTGTCGACGACAGCCGAGCAGAACACTGCCTCGACTTGTATAACGGATTGCATTATTGAGAAGATTGCGCAGCATACGTTGAAGCATGATCGGGTCGCTACGGACAACCTGTCCGCTTGGAACCACCCGAAGCTGCAAGCCCTTGTTGTCGGCCATCGGCGAGCATTCGTCGAGGAGCCGGGAGAACAATATATCGAGTGGAACCTTGCGGATATCAAGCTTTACGGTATCGGCTTGGAGCGTGGACAGGTCGAGCAGCGTCTTCAGTAAGTCGTCACAGCCGGCCAAGGCTTCCTTGGCCCGATCTAAAACGTCCCGGCCTTCGTTATTACTCATGCGATGACCCAGCACCTCAAGAAATAGCCGGGTGGCCTGAAGCGGCTGCCGTAAATCATGGCTGGCGGCGGCCAGAAAGCGCGATTTGGCCTGATTAGCCTGTTCAGCCAAGGCGCGCGCCTTCTCGGTCTCGTCAAGCGCCTGCCGTAGCTTTTGCTCGGTGGCGGCGTGGTCGGTGATGTCGCGCAACAGGGCCAGCACGGCGACTGTCTCTCCGGCCATTCTCGGCAACGGAACCAACCGATAATCGTAGCGGCGGTTGTCGAAATCGATCTCGCCCGTTATCGGCTCGCCCGAGGTAAACGCCGTCTTCAACCGGGGTTGGAACGGTCCGGTCAGCGCATCGGGGGCGATCCGGGCTGCGGCCGGGTTGGCATAAGTGACGCGGAACTCGTGATCAAACAGAAAGTGAGGGTCGGGGGAAGCCGCCAGCGCTGCGCGCAGGATTTCCGCTTGCCGCTCGATTTCGGTTGAAAGACCACGCTCGGGGTCGGGCGAGCCCGGAACGGGTTTGCCGGAAAAAAAACGGGCTTTCCAGGCGATCACGATCGCGCCCAGTCCCGAGCGCAACAAGGCCGTAAGCGCGGAGCCGCCTTCGGTACGAGATTTTGCGGCTTCAGTCATCGATGACCTCCACATCAACCGAAACGCTAAGCCCCTGGTCGGCACTACTGGTGATTACACCACGAACCGGGGAAACATCGCCATAGTCGCGCCCTCTGGCCAAAGTAATAAAATCGGCATCGGCCAATCGGCCGTTGGTCGGGCATAAATCGAGCCAAAGATCGCCGCCGCACCAAGCCGAAACCCAGGCGTGGCTTTGATCGGCGCCGACCAGACGCGGCTGCCCCGGCGGCGGGGTGGTGCGCAGATAGCCGCTGACATAACGCGCCGGCACCCCCAGCGAGCGCAGGCAGCCGATTTGCAGATGGGCAAAGTCCTGACAGACGCCGCGCCGCTTGGCCAAAACCTCTTCGAGCGGGGTTGATACCGTGGTTGCGGTCGGATCAAAGGAGAAGTCGGAGAAAATGCGGGCGGTCAGGTCGATCAGAGCCTCGCCGATCGGGCGCCCGGCTCGAAACGAGGGAATCGCGTAGTCGAACAGGGCCGGACCGGTGCGAATCAGTGCACTGTCGAACACGAACTGGCCGATTGCGGTCGCCTCGTCGACCCCGCCTCTGGCCCGGGTCAGGGCGCGCAGCTCTTCCCGGGGCGGGGTTGCGCCGGGGTCGAAGGGATCCGGAGCCCGCACCTCGATTTCCAGCTCGCTGGTGATTTCCAGCCGGCGATGCGGCTCCTGGACCGCGATGTAGGAAACCGGGTTGTCGAAATAGTCGCTGTAATCGGCCCGAACCGCCGGCATCGGATCGACCGTCAGCTGGCTGCGTCGGCAGCGCTGGCGGGGATGATGGCAGGGCGCGAGATGGACAAGATGATGCGACACCGGCACATCCTCCCCGTAATCGTAACGGGTGATGTGGCGGGCGCGGTAGCGCACAAGTGCCGGCGGGGCGGCGGGGTCAGGCCGATCGGGCAAAGGCATGGTTGAAAAAGGCATGGGCCAGCAGGTTGGACACTTCCGGCAGAGTCGCGGCCAGGGTGTCGAGGGTACTGCGCAACAGCGGGCCGTTCCGCAGCAGTTCGGGGTTGGCAAGATCGGTGCGGGCGGCTTCCACCAATGTCAGTGCCGAAGTCGTCGGCTTAAACGTAGCGCTGTTGCGCCGACTGCTTTCCGACAACTCGGTCAACTGGCCGTGCAGAATATCCAGCTGAAAGGCAAGGGCGCGCGGGTTATCGGTATCGACCAACAGCAGTTGCAGCACCGGGGCGCGTTGGACCGCGGCAAAGTAACGCTCGCGGTAGGTCATGAAGCTTTCCGTCAACTCCAGCATGACTTCAAGAGTAGCGGCCAAGCTTTGCGGGCGGGCGTCGTCACCGGGCCGCACCGGGTCGGCAAGGCGCAGGCAGCGCAACATGCCGACGGCCTGTGATCCGCGCTCCAGGCGTCGACCGATGGTCAGGAAGCGCCAGCCGGGGCCGCGCTCCATGCTTTCCTGTTCCAAACCGAACAGAGCGGACAGGCTGGTGACCAACTCGTCGAGTGGCTCCAGCAACCCGACCCCCTCGGTGATGCCGGGCGGGTGCCCGTTACTGTTGTCGATTCGGGAAATTACCCGCCACATATCGCGTGATAGCCGGTCGCGGACACTATGGGCCGCCCGGTGCATGCGTTGAACATTGGCACGCAGGCCGGTCGGATGCTCGGGATCAAAGATGGCGGCACGCACCGCCGGCAGAATTTCGCGGGTGGAGGCATCGCGTGAGCTGAGTTCGACCGGGAGCATGCCGTGCCAAACCAACAGGCGCAGCAGCGGCGCCAATTCGTCGGCGGCTCCCGGCACGTCGCCGTCGATCAGCCGGTTCGTGGTGCCGCGTAGAACCCGGACCGCGAAATCGCAGCGCTCGGCATAGCGGCCAAGCCAGAACAGGCCGTCGGCGACCCGGCTCGGCAGATCACCGGCGGCGCTTCCAAGCTTGCGGGGCCGCAATTCGGTCGGTCGCGGTTCGGTCCCGATCCGGGAATCGATCGGTACCCGGCCGGACATCGCCATGTCCTGATGTTCCCGGGGGGACAGCACCCAGGTGTCTTTGCTGCCGCCGCCCCTTTGCATCGAAACTACGAGTTGCCCCGGTTCCGAAGCAACCCGGGTCAGGCCGCCCGGCATCACCAGATATTCGGAGCCGACCGCGGCGGCGAATACCCGCAGCACGACGTGATGGGCTTGAAGTCCGTGGCTCTGCCACACCGGTGCGGTCGACAGGGTGATTTTTTCCTGACCGACAAAATCACCGGGCCGCTTTATCAGCGCGGCGCGCAGTTCGGCGCGTTTCTCGGCGGACAGCTCGGAGCAGAAAATCGGATCGAACAGGACACTGCGGTTGGCGCCCTTAATGACCATATGCTCAAGATTATTGAGCACCCAGGAAAGCTCCACATCCTGACCGCACCACCAGGTTGCCACACTCGGGAGTTGAAGCTCCTCTCCCAGCATGTGGCGGCAGAGCGAAGGCAGGAAGGATTTGAACGACATCGACTCCATGAGTCCGCTGCCGAGCGCATTGGCGACCACTACGGTGCCCGCTCTCACCGCTTGCAACAGCCCGGCTACGCCCAGGGAGCTGTCGGCCCGGAGTTCCAGCGGGTCGCAATAGGCATCATCAAGCCGGCGTAAAATTACGTCGACCGGTTCAAGTCCCGACAAGGTTTTAAGAAAAACCCGTCGGTCGCGGACCGCCAGATCCCCGCCTTCGACCAGTGTGATTCCAAGATTGCGGGCAAGATAAGCGTGCTCGAAATAGGTTTCATTATAAGGGCCGGGGGTCAGCAGGACGACACGAGGCTGTTTGTGCCTCGGCGCCAGTGCGACCAGAGAGTCGCGGAAGGTGTTGAAGAACGGGGCCAGACGCTCGATCTGGCAATAGCGGTGCGGCTCGGGCAAAACTTGACTGAGCACCGAGCGGTTTTCCAGGGCGTAGCCGGCGCCCGAGGGCGTGCTGGTGCGGTCGCCCAGGACCCACCATCGGCCTTCGGCGCCGCGCACCAGATCGACCGCGTAAAGATGCAGATATTGCCCGCCGGGGACCGTGACGCCGTGGCAGGCCCGGTGAAACCCGGGGTCGCCGTAAATCAGCGAAGCCGGCAGCCGGCCGGAGCGGATCAGGGTTTGTGGTCCGTAAAGATCGGCCAGAAAGTTGTTGAGCAATCTGGCTCGCTGAGCAACGCCCGATTCGATTCGGCGCCATTCCTCGGCCGAGAGGATGAGTGGAACCAAATCGAGCGGCCAGGGTCGTTCGATACCTTGGGGGTCGCCATAAATATTGTAGGTTACCCCGTTCTGGCGCAACAACCGGCGCGCACCTTCCCAACGCTCGGCCATGTTCTCGGGGTTGAGAGGGCCCAGGCTGGACATGAACAGCTTCCAGTGTGCACGCATACGGCTGTTACCGGTCACCATTTCGTCAAATGGCGACTCCGGTTTGCCGTAGCCGGACGCGGGAAAGCTATCCTCTAACTCAAATGGATCGATGGCGGGCACGGTCCCGGTTCATGCAAGAGAGAAGGTCCGACAGTATGCCCCAAAGGCGGGGAGCGGAGCCAGTAACAAAAATACGCGCCGCCTCCCCGGTCGACGATCATGGTGTTTATCTCGAAGCGAGGTCGGCGTGATGTGTCGTTGAAATTGCCTGCAACCGCTCCGCATAACCGGGTCGTGCGATGATCGAGAGAAAGGCGGCGACGATAAGCGGATCGAACCGACGGCCGGCCTGTGCCCGGATGTAATCAATCGCCTTATCCAAAGGCCACGGTTCAGTTTGCGGGGGGCGGTGGGTCAGCTCGTCAAAGGCATCGGCAACCGCAACAATGCGTGCCGATAAGGGAATGGCCGTGCTGGAGAGTCCATCAGGGTAGCCGGTTCCATCAAAATATTCGTGGTGGAATTGAGCGATGTCTCGGCCGAGCCGTACATAAGTTAGTCCATCGATCATTGCATCAGCCCGCTTGAGCAAGGCTGCGCCATCGGTGGTATGTTGCTTTATGGTAATGCTATCATCGGATTCGGAATTATTAGCAGTATCCGACGATAATATTTTACCGATATCATGTAGAATCGCAGCCATACCGATTTGTTCAGAAACAAAATCGGTTAATTCGTCAGGAAATGATGCTTTTTCTTTAAGAAATAAGGTTATATCTTCGCATAGCTTGGAAATGCGCAAAAGATGACCGCCGGTGTCAGTGCCGTGTAATTCTGCGACTTGGGCAAGCGCAACGACCGTCGCCTTTTGTGCGGCCTTAAGCTGCTCAAGTTGGGTAAGATTGTCAAAACCGATAGATATCTTGGTGCATAGAATATTGACGAGCGACTGATCGGTTTCACTCAGTTGCTCCCCCTTGGGCGTCGGCAAATAGGTGACAATCTTACGGCCATTGTGGGTAGTAATATAGAGTGTGGCGTAGTCTTCGCAAAAAGTATTATTTTTGGTAGAAAGTGTCGCCTCAATTGCCGCGCGAATTTGTTCGTCTTCAAGCCGACTCAGCGGCTGGCCCATCAGATGTTCATAAGGACCGGAGCCGGCGAACACGACGGCGTCTCTTCCGGCTTCATCAGAAAATTGGATGGTGAGGATGCCGCCGTAACCCAGCCCGACCATGGCCCCGAGCTGCGTCAGGACGCCCGAGCAAAAGAGTTGCATCGACCGAGCGCGGAACAAATCTTCAGAAGCGTTGACGATTTTGCCCAAGCCGTTTCGACTGGCTTCCAGCGCAACGATAGTATTATAAGAGCGCAGGGCCGCCACAGTACAGCTGAAAATCTTCTGATGGGTTAATTCTGTTTTCGATTTATAGTCATTAATATCATAATTGGTTATAACCTGTTCTTCAGGGGCCATGCCCGGTTGTCCGGTCCGCAAAATGATCCGCACGGAGTGGTTTTGCAAGACATCCCGAATATAGCGAACAAGCTGTAATCCGGCGTCATCGGTTTCCATGACCACATCAAGAAAGATCAGCGCAATATCCGAAGCCTTTCCCAGCAGTTCACGGGCTTCCATTCCGGAATAAGCGCTAAGGAATTCGATCTTTCGCCCGAGAAAGGCAAAATCGCTCAACGCTAATCGAGTTACCGCGTGCACTTCCGGTTCATCATCGACAATGACAACGCGCCATGGTTCAGCCGAATACTTATGAGTATCCTCACCTTCTTCGGCGAAACAAATTTCTCCATCGTCTTCGAACAGGTTGTCCGAGGAACTGGTGGGATTCATGACCGGGTCTCCGGGTTGTTTTGGCATGGGATGATTCGTGGGGTAATCACGGTGAATCGCGTTCCCTGTCCGACTGAACTTTGGACGCTAATGCGTCCGCGCAGCGGTCCGGAAACAATATTATGAACGATATGCAGTCCGAGGCCGCTGCCCCCGCTACCGCGCCGGGTCGTAAAGAAGGGATCAAAAATACGGCCTAGAATATCTTGAGGAATGCCGCAGCCGTTATCTGCAAAATGGAGTTCAATCATATCTTCAGCTGCGACGGTAATTACGATAGATATCGTGCCGGGTTGCCCGGCTTCGAAAGCGTGTGTCAAAGAATTTGTAACAAAGTTATTAATAACCTGTGAAATCGCACCGGGATATGTATCGACGAAGAGCAAGTCATCGCAAACTAATTCGATGCTGGTGGAAGATTTTTTAAGCCGGGGGCGCAGGCTCAGTAAAACTTCCTCAATATATTCCTTGATCCGGAACGAGCGCTTTTCTTCGCTGGTTCGGTCCACCGCAACCTGTTTGAAGCTTTGGATCAGTTCCCCGGCGCGTCGGAGATTGGTTTCGATTGCCCTGGCTGCTTCGGTAGAGAACTCAGTATAGTCCTGGAGATCGGATTTTTTCATCTTGCCTTCGGCGAAGACCTTAGTCAGTCTTTCAGTTTTGACCGAGAAGCTTGATGCTGCGGTTAAAGCATTGCCGACCGGTGTGTTGATTTCGTGGGCGACGCCGGCAACCAATCCGCCCAATGAGGCAAGCTTTTCAGCGGCGACTAAGCTTTCTTGTGCTTTACGGAGAGAGTTCAGCGCGGTTTCCGCAGCGGTTTTAGCTTTTTCCAGCGCAATCATGTTTGCGCGTTGCTCAGTTACATCTTCAAGCAGCCAGACGGTTCCTTTGGACAAATCAGAGGGATTAATAGCGGCGCCCACGCACTCGATGATGATGCGATGATTGTCTTTGCGACGCAACACCATTTCGGTACGATAGGCTTGGCCCAGGCTGAGTACGGCATCATAAGATGCCCCGACTTTCCGATAGTCATCATCGTAAACATAGACACTACTGGAGTCCATATCGATCAATTCATTCGGTTGATAGCCGAATATCTGTTCAAACGCCCGGTTGGCGCGTTTGATCAGTCTTCGTCCATTCTCGGGAATAATGGTGCAAATCCCGACCGAAGCGTTGTTGAGAATCAGGTTTTGCTCGTTATGTATTTGATTAAGCCGGGCCTGCGCCAATGTACGCTCGGTAACTTCTTCGGACAGGGCACGAGTGCGCTCACGGACCCTGTCCTCCATCTCGGTATAGAGCAGCGCATTTTCCAGTGAAATCGCCGCTTGCGAGGTCAGCAGGTCGAGCACTGCGATGCGGTTGCGGGTAAAGGCGCCAACCGCTAGCTTGTTTTCCAGGTAAAGCACGCCAATAAGATTTGGCTGCTTAATAATAGGCAAGCATAGTAACGACTTGACCGGGGTTGATTGCAGATAAGGGTCGGCCGATAATTGATTCGAAGTCGAGGCGTCGTTGAGCAGAATCAGTTGTCGGGTCCGGACCACGTAATGAAAAGCGCTAACCGGTAATTCCGTGGCAACGATCGAAGCCTGTCGACGGCTGATTTCAATCTGTTTATGCCGGATCACGGCTTCTGCTTCGATACGATAGCTGTCGCCACGGGCCAGGATCAGCAGGCCCCGGTCGGCTCCGGCATGTTCAAGCACAATCTTCAACAAAGTATCGATCAGGTTGTCGAGGACGATGACGCCCGAAACCGCCTGGGACACTTTGATCACCGTGATCAGGTCCAGGTCTTCGACCCGGCCGTCGAAAGCTCCGGCCGTGGTCGGTCCCTCTGCTCGCTGCGCGGGTAGATGGCGGTTAAGCTGTCTGGCCTTGGCCTCCGCCCCCCAGCGCCGGTAACAATAGGCCGCGTTACGCAGGTGGGCATCTCCGCCGGTCCCGAGCCCGTTTTTGAGATAAAAGCGGGCGGCCAACTCGTTGGCCAGGGCCTCGTTTTGGACGAAACCGCGTTCACGGGCGAATCGGATCGCCTCTTCGTAATGGCGCATCGCGTCCACAGTACGTTCGTCGATGCGGGCAAGTTCCGCAGACAGCAGAGCATGGCGATTGTCGAAGGTTTCGCGACAGTTGGCCGCTCGGTTCGCCATATAGTGCAAATGCTCCTCAATAGACTGCCGGATTGCGTGTTGCCGATCCGGAGCGGCATCGGGGTGAAGCGCGGCTAAAGCCAATGCTTGATAAAAATGATAAGTCGCCTCGATAACCCAACCGGTCATAGCTCTTATTCGGGCGGAGACTTCCGCTCCATGGATAAGAACGTCTTCATAACGCTCTTCTAAGAAGGCCGAAATCATGCCCATAACATGAAATGTTGTAATACCGCCGCCATAGCCTGATTTAGTCAGTTCAATAAGACAGCTTTCTTCATCATCCGTTGGCGTGGCGGTCATGCCGCCCTGTGTGGTTGTCATGAGCCGGGAAATTAATAGCTCTATTGCATGTAGCGTCTGAAATATGCCGGCATTCCGCACTTTGCGGGCAAAGCTAATGTATTTTTGCGCTTTTTCTTTTATTTCCGGTAGCGGGACTCCGCTCTCAAGCCATAGCCAAACGATTTCTAAAGCGACGTAGCAACCATAAGTTCGATTGCCGACCTCCTGGCAGGCGACAAAACTGTCTTCCAACATCGGGAGCGTGGTTGATATCGGTCGTCGGTGACCGTTCAGGAAGATCGCGTAGCGGCACAGCAAAGAGCCCCTCAGGCTCCGGTTGCCGAACTTGTCGTTTAATTTCAAAGCCAGTTCGGCAAAGGCAAAGGCCGTGTCGAGGTCCCGGTACACCGCCATCAAAATGATGGCATAGCCCATATAGACCGCACAGGATTCTTCAATATTGCCGTTACGCAGGGTCAGGTTCAGTGCGCTCAACACGAATAATGGATAAATAGTTGGTCTGGCAAAATATGCCGCCGGCATTGCGTCGGTCAGTATCCCTAAAACGGAGCGAACATCGGAGCTGTTGGTAATCGGAGCATCAATTAATTCGGAAATACTGCGACCGCGTAGATTATGTGCGACTTGCAGGCGCTCAGCTTCAATTTGTTGTTCGATTTCAGCATCACTTTCCGGCCAGATGACACCGAACAAGCGGACACCTTCCAAGGCAGCAGCCACACCTTGATGGAACTTACCGGCTACTTGATAAAGCTGGACCCGCAACCGATAGACTTTTGCGCGATCCCTATTCGAACGAGCATGATTCAAAAGAAAACTAAAGAGATCGTCGGCTTCTTGAAGATTACCCAGCAAGTATTCGCACGAGGCCTGCTCAAAATAAAGAGAAAAGCTTTCTTCATATAAAAGCGCACGCGCATTCTCCGGCAGTAGTTTTGTCGCTTCAGTAAAATAAGTTCGTGCCGATGCATAGGCGCTGGATGACATTGCCTTGTAACCGGCCGAGGCATTTAATTTGCGCAATACGGCTCGTTCACACAGATCAGTAATGAGGTGCAAACCAAGGTTGAAATGATTGACCACATCAAAAATAGACTCGTCGAGCGCTTCTTGCGATAGATGAGAAACCAACTGATGGCCGATGCGAACGTGGATTGCGGCCCGATTTTCCGAAGGAATCAGGGCGTATGCCGCTTCATGGACGCGGTCATGAACAAAACGAAGGTGGTTGCGAGAACGCTGAATAAAGCCGGCCTGTAATGCTTCCTCTAAATCTTGTTCCGGTTCGTCAGGACTGCGGCCACGGACCAGTGCCAGTGTAGCGGTGTCAACCGTGTTTCCAAGACAGGCCAGTTCAATTAAAGCCTGCCGGGTGGTTTTCGGTAGCCGCAACAACTTGCCGGCCATCAACTCGACGACGTTGTCGGTAAAGCTCATGTCACGGATGCGGGTGATGTTCCAGTGCCACTGCCCGGTGGCAAGGTTTAATTCCAGCAGGCGCTCTTCGTGCAGTGTCGATAAAAACTGGTTGGAAAAAAACGGGTTGCCGGCACTCTTGTCATAAACGACTCGGGCCAGTGGCTCAGCCCGGGACGGGGGGCAGGACAGGGTGTCTGAAACCAGCTGCTGGACATCTTCAATAGAAAGTGGTGTAAGCAGAATGTCATGCAATCCATGTCCGGCTCGGCGTATGGACTCGATACACAACATCAACGGGTGGCTGGCCGGTACTTCATTGTCTCGATAAGCGCCGATTAACAGGAGATGGCGCAGTTCCTCTTGTGTAAGCAATTGTTCGATCAGTTTCAGGCTGCCCGGGTCGGCCCATTGCAAGTCGTCGAGAAACAACACCAGTGGAGGTTTAGAAGCCGCGCAAGCACTAACAAATTGTTGGAATACAGCATGGAATCGAATTTCGCTTTCTCGCGATGGCAGGTCTATAACCGGGTGTTGTTTTCCAATAATAAATTCCAGATCGGGAACCAGATCAACCATAAGTTGACCATTTCCTTCAACGGAGGCTTAGATAATGCTTCGCCAGTGAGTGACAGCAGTATCGCTCAGGCCAAGAATTAACTGTACAAGCGCGCGTAAGCTCTGCGCAAATACTGAATAAGGAATATCACGTTTGTATTGGTCGCACTTTCCGCAAAGAAAAAGGGCGCCTTTCTCGACGATTGCTTTCTGGAGTTCATTGGTAAGCGCCGATTTTCCGATGCCGGAATAGCCCGAGATCAGAACCAGATCAGAGGTGCCTTCGCGACTAACTCCATCAAAAGCGGTAAACAGCGTGCGAATTTCGCGCTCACGTCCGTATAGTTTTTCCGGAATAATCAGCGAGGTTGAAAAGTCTTTCAGTCCGGGCGGAAAGGGGCTGATATAGCCCGAAATCCGCAACTCGGTCAGGCATCGGGTGAAATCGGCGGCCACACCGGCCGCAGAACGATACCGGTCTTCGGCGTTTTTGGCCAAAAGCTTCATGACGATGGTTGAAACCGCGTCCGGCAGGCCGGGCAGCCATTCGGAAAGCGGAGTCGGTGGGCGGGCGACGTGGCAGTGCACCCATTCCATCGGGTCCGCGGCGGAAAACGGCAGCGCACCGGCCAACATGCGGTAGCAGGTTACGCCGAATGCATAGAGATCGCTGCGTGTGTCGATTGAGCGATTCATCCGCCCGGTTTGTTCCGGTGCCATATAGGCGAAAGTTCCGGCAATGACCTCCAGCGGTTCCGGAGCTTGGCGCTCGCGTGGCAGACGAGAGGTGATGCCGAAACCGGTCAGGCGTACGGCGCCGCTTTTCGGGTCAATCAAGATGCTGGCGGGCCGAATGTTCTTATGAATTAATCCGTGCCCATGCATCTTGCCGAGGACTGTGGTAATTTCAATCGCGAGCTTAAGAAAATGCTCTAACTCCATCGGTTGGCTGCAGTGTTGTTCTAAGAGATCACTGCCATTATCATCCAGAACCAGTAAAACTTTTCCGTGTTCGGAGATTAAGGCTAAGGGTTGAGCCGCCCAATCGGGATCAAGTTCACTGCGAAGCTCATATTCCGTGGTCAGTTGTCGGAGTATAGCAGGCTGAGGGTGATCGGACGCGGGGGTGCGGACCAAGACCGGCTTGCCGTCAGCATCAAGGCTTCGCGACAACATGAACTCGTGATCGCGCCATACTGTTTCAGTTAGCGATTGCCCCGCAAACAATGGCATTGATACAATTCCGTTTGGCTTCTCGACACCGTTTCGTTAGTATATAAAGTTTAGGCGCGCTTGACTTCATGTAAAAATGATTCAACCTCTGTTTTCAATTCCCGCGATTTATCGGCCAGTATGTTAGAAAATTCACGAACTCGGTCGGCGTCAACACCGGTCGCGCGTGCCGCTTCGGTCACCACGGAAATGCTTTCTGTAACGGTTCGCGTGCCGTTCGCGGCTTCCAATGCGCTGTGAGATATTTCGTTGGTTGCAGCACCTTGCTCTTCAACCGCTGCGGCAACCATCGTGGTAATTTCTGTTATTTCATTGATAATTTTGGCGGTTTCGCCGATAGCTGCAACCGCTTGACCGGTGGCCGTCTGAATCGACGTAACCTGCGCGGTAATATCCTCGGTTGCCTTCGCGGTTTGATTGGCCAGTGCCTTGACTTCGGCGGCCACCACGGCAAAGCCCTTGCCGGCAGCTCCGGCCCGGGCGGCTTCAATGGTGGCGTTAAGCGCGAGCAAATTGGTTTGACTCGCGATATCGTTGATCAAGTTAACAACATCACCGATTCGTTGAGCCGCATCTGCCAAGCCGGCGATGACGCTGCTGGCGTTGGAGGCGCCAGCCACCGCCTTTTCGGAGACTTGATGGGCTTGGGTAACTTGACGTGAGATTTCGCCGATCGAGGAGGCTAACTCCTCGGCCGACAGCGCTACCGTTGACACGTTGCTCGACGCTTGCTCCGAGGCGGACGCAACCGCACAGCTTTGCCGGTTGGTTTTTTCGGCGCTGGCGTTTAATGTAACGGCGATGGACTGCATTTCGCCCGCCGAGTTGGCGACCGTGGTAACGACTCGGGTAACCTGCTCCTCAAAGCTTCGGGTCAACCGGTCGATTGTCTCCATGCGAACCAGTCGTGCGTGGTCCTCTTGTTTCTGATGTTCCGCTAATTGGCGCGCGGTCAGGGAGTTCTGCTTGAAGACCTCGACGGCACGCGCCATCGCCCCGACTTCGTCGGTCTGCTCAGTCGCCGAGACCATAACTGTAAGATCGCCGGCGGCCAATTGGTCCATTTGTTTGGTCAAACCCAGAATGGAACGAATAAGGCCGCTGCCGATCCAATATCCGACACCGACCGAGCTTAATGAACTGAGCAGCAGCACCAGAAAGGTCATGGAGCGGGACCAGTCTATTTCTGCCATCAACCCGCTCGAAGCATGCTGTCGATTGTCGTCGGCTAACTTTCTCAGCTTATCCAACGCACCCAACAGGTTTTCATAGTGCTGTTGCCCACTTACCAGTAATCCCATGGAGGTTGTAGAATCAATCGCTGCTAATGACAGGACATTGTCGACATCAGCATTATACTCCTTGACCGAATCGGCAAGTAGCTTGGCAAAACTATTGCCTTGCTTAAACTCAGCAATAGTTTTCCCATATTCAGCAAAGTCACTGAGCAAAACTGACCGTCTTGACTCAACTTTCTCCGCAATCTTTTGAAGTCTTTCAGGATTGTTCTCCATCGCGCCATGCAAAACAAGACTGAATAGGTCAACATGAAAGCTTTGAAATGAGCGAATACCGGTTGCTGTTCGATCCAATAGTCGAAATGCATCGTGGTCCAGGTGATCTGCTTCATGCGCAATTTCAGACAAAGACGTTATCGTCGTGGTGGCCAGAACAAGAAAGAAACTGCCGAACACGATTAACGGCAAAGCGATGCGGATGGCAATTTTCTGATTGCGAACCGCAAGACCGCCTGAAATACGGCTCATGAAGAGTACTCCAGAATTATGACCTTCCCCCGGTTACGGGCCGGGGAAGGAAGGCCGTTATTTTACATAGACACCAACACCGAGCAAATAATCATCAACTCTTTTAATGTAGCTTCGTTTGGCCTCGATCTTTTTACTGGTAGGGTTAAGCCATTTGTAGTCAATCGTGCCTTCCCCGGCTGATTTTGCAAGATCAAGCATGTTTTGCATGAACGGCTTGCCGTCGACGTCTTTTACTCCGCCGACATTTTTGCCCACCATCGCCGGGTTGCCGCCGTGTGCCAGTGTCATGCCATCAAGTTGAAAGACAAAGACATAAAGGTCTCGATCCTTGAACCCGCCGTCTGGTTTGTTGAACTTAGCAAAGGCCGCATCTTTACCTTCAACCTTGACCAGTTCAAGTGCCCGGGCAAGCAGTGCCTTAGCCTCATCCTGCGTACCGATGTCATCCGCCCGGACACTGAAGCTTGCCAGCGTTAGCGCAAGGCCAATGGTAATTACAGCTAAGAAGTTAAGCCAAGTGGTTTCTTTGTTCCTGTACATGGTCATCCCCCGTTTTGTTACGCTATAAATAAGTAAAGTTACAAAATCATGCTTTGATCCGGGTAGGTAAGGTTCAGTATAATATATTGCAAAATCAAGCAGAACAAAAACAATGGAGAATTATTATTGCATTCGTACCTCCCGGCATTCTTGTCTACTCCGTAATGAAGCTCGCAGCCTGCTCCTCTTATGTGCTTTGAACAGCAACCATAGTATGATTTATATTAAAGATATTATCGTTACCACAAGCGAACGATAGCATGCGCGACGAATTCCGTCATCAAATATCAATGCTAACAATCGGAAAATTTTTATAATGGCTGATGTCAACGCCCATGGCAGAGGCATGTGAGCCCTATGACATGGTTGTTATATCGCAACTTTTGCTTTTATTCGGTTACAGCTTAAATCCCCATGCGGATAAACTGAATGCGAATGCATTCAGACGCAAGCGGATTAATCAAAGTTAATCTAAGCATAAATGCCTACTAAATGTTTAGTCACAAACCATGCCGGCGCGCGCATTAGTATAGTTGCCTGCCGGCATGATCAGCGGGCATTAATGATCAAGAAGCGGGCCATGGGCATCGACAAATTTATGGCCGGCTTTATAGCCGATGTTGAACATGCGTCTTAAATTTTTACTTGACCAGTCGAGAGCAGTGGGTAAGTAATTTTGTGGTATTTGGTATTTTATCTTATACAGGTTGCGTTTATCGGGACCGACATTGTGAAGCGTTTCGAATAGTTTAAGATCGGCGCGCGACAAGGCCACCAGCGGTGTGACGATGGATTGTCCAAAAGCATCCCACAGGTTTTCTGGCGGATGAAGCAGGCCGTCGATGCCCATTGCGTCGAAAACGACAATGGTTTCAATATCCGGCTCACGCTTTAGAAGTTCTTTGAAATTGAAGGTATCCCGGCTGGCACCTTCGATATAAAGTTTGTTGCCGAGTTCGAAAGGTGCATAGAAGAAAGGATAGGATAGCGAGGCTTTGAACATTGCGAGACCCACTTCGGGATCAGCGAAATCTTCCTTTCCAAAGGTTGCCATCTTATGGTCGGTTAAGCAGTAGGCACTGAGATAGAAATCAATGTCTACGTTTTCAAGCTTTGTGAAGTCGACCATTTCCGTGATAAACGGCGTGTGAGCGCAAAGACCTTTACTCCAGGGATTTAGTGTGGTCGGGGTCATCGCCGCCCAGATCATCTGAATCCAGTTGCTAAGCAGTTTTTGCCCGGGGGTCATGCCGAATTGATTGACGATTCTGTTGTACCCCGGGCATTCGGCAAGTATCGATCTGAATAAATCGGCATTCCAGCCCGCCTTCTGGAATATTTTATAGTTCATCGGCATAAAGCGATAGATAGAATCCGAAATACCGGCATTCATCGAATCCAACATGGCGTCGCGTCTGGTTAGTCCTTTGGGTGCAAGGTAGGTCAGACCGACCACACCGCCACCGCCGCACATAGAAATAATATCGAATTTCACACCTCGTTCCTCAAATGCCAGCAAAGCACCGGTATTGAGTGTGAAATCAGGGGCACCGCCTCCGATGACCAAAGCTGTTTTTCCCACGGTGTTCTCCTTTACTTTATTCTGTAGAGGTGAAAGCTTCGCGATTGATAATTTCGTTGATGAACTTGGCATCCTCGAAGACGGAGTAGTGAGTGCCCTTGCGCATGTAGACCTGAAGACGATTATTGGTAAAACGGCCCCAGCCTAGAATGTCTTCGCGCGAAACATAGGGATCGCCTTTAGAAACAAAACAGGTAATCGGAATATCCCACGGTTCATCCCACTCAAAATGATATGTATTCGTCATTTCGAATTCAGCACGTACCGCCGGCATCATGAGTTTTCGTAACTCAGGGTCATCAAGGAACTGATCAGTTGCGGCCATATCGAAATGACGAAGCATTTCGGCAAACACTCGGTCCGGCTGTTGATAGGGCGGAAGGTCGGTTCGGAAGCCCTTCATCTTGATAAGGTGCCGTCCCAGGCGTTTTTCGAAGCGGCCTATTTCGTGGACTCGGTCCGGTGAGCGGGCGCCGGAACAGAACAGATGGTTCGGCCGATGCGATGTTTCTTCGATCAAGGTGCGTGCGACCTCGAACATGGTCAGGCCCCCCAGACAATGCCCGAAGAGCGCGAAGGGTCGATCCAGTGCCGGCAGCATTGCCTCAACCACCGACTCGACGAATTCGTCCATGTTGCTGACCGGCTGTTCGGTGATGCGGGCCAACCGGCCGGGCGGCTCGATCGCCACCACCTCAATCGACGGGTCTATCATGTTACCCCAGTCGCGAAATACGGCAGAACCACCGCCAACAAACGGAAAGCAAAACAAACGTAAGCGGGGATTAACTCGTTTCCCGATCGGGACCAGCCACGGGCTGTATGTTAGTGTGTGCGTTCCATTGTTCTTGTCGGAGCCGTTTGATTTGGCGGCGGATGGAGTTTCCGGAGCAAAGGCCGGAGCAAAGGATGATGGGGGCGCAACGCGGATTTCCTCGCTAAGCCGGCGTAACGGCGCCGCGGGGGCAGGCGCCCCGGTCTTGCCGGTCGTCGCGGCTATTCCTTTCAGATCGGGCCAGATGTCATCGACCAGCTGATCAATACTTGGCCCCTGGAGCAGCTTGACCGCCGGAATGCGGATGCCGAGCGCCGCATCAATCCGGTTGATCAGTGTAATCGCCATCAGCGAATCGAGACCAAGTTCCCGGAGCGGCTGTGACGGATCGACTTCACCGACCATGCCGAGCGTGCCCGCGACCTGCCGGCTGACGAAGGCGATGATGGCGCCGCGACGCTCGCCGGGTGCGGAGGACGCCAAGCGGTCGCGCAGGGTTTCAAGATCGTCCCCGGCGTCACTGTCGGCTGACTCGCTGTCGTTTGCGGTTTGGAATTCTGCGTAGAAAGGCGGCGGGGTGGTGAACTGACGGAGCACCGCGGGCCAGTCGGCCAGTAAAATCGCGGCGTGATCGAGCCCGCTGGTCGAAAGGGCATCCAGCGCTTGCGTGCCGATCTCGGGGGGCAGAAAGATAAGACCGCGTGCGCGCCAGATTGCCTCGCCGCGATCCCCCAGCTGTGCCGCCAGTCCGCTTTCTGCCCACGGTCCCCAGTTGAGCGATAATGCCGGCAAGCCAAGGCGGCGGCGGTGAGTTGCCAGGGCGTCGAGGCTGGCATTGCCCGCAGTATAGTTGACTTGTCCGGCAGAGCCCGTCAGGCTTAGAATTGAAGAATACAACACGAATTCTTCAAGATTAATCCCTTCACTGTGCCGGTGCAGAAACCACCCGGCATCTATTTTCGGTACCACGGCCCGGCGGAATCTGGCCCAATCCATTTGCGGCACGGTAGCGTCGTCGAGAATGCCGGCGCTGTGGTAAATGCCTTTCAGTGATTTGCGTAAACTGAGCAATAGTTTTTTAACATCATCTTCGTTGCCGGTATCTGCTTTTGCTACTTTGATTTTAGCGCCTAGAGCCTCCAGTTCTGCTTTAATTGACTTTGCAGCGGGGTCGGCCGCGCCGCGCCGGCTGACCAGGACGAGGTTGCGAACGCCCCGGCGCTCGATCAGCCAGCGTGCGGTGACCACGCCGAGGGCACCCAAGCCCCCGGTGACCAACCATGTGCCATCACCGGCCGGTTTGGAGACAACGGAGGGCAGGGGCGCGCGCACAAATCGAGCGGCCAGTCGCCTCCCGCCGCGCAGGGCGACTTGATCCTCACCATCACCGGACAATAATTCGGCGGCAAGCGCGGCGGCGTCGGCGGGGCTGCCCTCCAGATCGATCAGGCCACCCTTGGTGCGCGGCTGTTCCAAGGCAAGTGAGCGGCCGAAACCCCACAAACCCGCCTGAAGAATGGACAGCGGCGGTTCCGACCCGGTCGCGGGAACGGCATTGCGGGTAACCAGCCACAGGCGAGGCGGCACGGTAAAGCGGGTTTGAGTTTCAGCGATGGCTTGCGCCAGCAATAACGCATTGCCGAAAATAAGGCGTTGTTGCGCTTCATCGGCCGGGTCTATGGCCGGGCCGGCAGCATCAAGGCCCCACAGATAGACCAAGCCGCATGTCTTGTCTTGGCTTTTCTTGGCAAGTGCGGTTAAGGTAGGAATCAGCAGCTTTTCATTATCGGATATTTGCTTGCGCTCTAATATGCGGACCTCATGGCCTTTGGCACGCAATTCATCGGCCAGTGCCGCTCCGGTGTTGCCCCGGTCGGCCAAGATGAGCCATGAAGTCGGTGCATCGGTGGCGGGTATTGCAACCGGTCGTTCATCCCAACGGACCTGATAGAGCCAATCATCTGCCGGCTTGACTTGAGGGGCGGCGGAGCTGAACAATGCGGGTGGCAGCGGCTTCAGGCTGAGACCTTCAAAACCGGCAAGGCGCCGTCCTTTTGTGCAGTAAACATCGATATCAACGGTAATCCCGCTATCGCCACCAAGCGGGCGGCGCCGGCAATGGACCCATACCTCGCGCGCCGTGCCGGGTATCAGCGAAAAGCGCTCGATCCCGACCGGCAAGTACGTACCCTCGGGTGGGATTTCTGTACGTTCAAGCAAGCCGTACGCCTCGATTATCGCCGGATAGACATGCAGGCAGGCATCGAGCAAGGCCGGGTGCAATCGGTCGGTGCTGATGTCGGCTACGGCGTCCGGCAGGCGTACGTGTGCGATGCACTCGTTATCATTGCGCCACAGCGTCCGTACGCCTCGGAAGGTCGGGCCGTACGCAAGGCCGATACCCTTCAGTCCGGCATAAAACGCAGGCGCTTCAAGTGTACGCGCGTATGTACGTTTGGCGTGCTCAAAGTCGAACGCGCTTACGCTGGAGGGCGTACTGCGGCGAATTGAGCCGGTCATATGCGTACGCCAGGGAGCATCGGTCTCGGTGCCGCAACTGACCAGTCGGAAGTCAAGCCGAGTATCATCGAGCGGCGTTAAAATAACCTGAACCGTCCGTTCCTCTTTTGCGCCAATGACCAGAGCATCAAGATAGGACAGGTCGGTAATCGCAAGGTCAGGGTCGCCAAAATGAGACTGTGCCGCTTCAAGCAACGCAACCAGCCCGGCCGTGGTCGGTAATACGGTCAGGCCATACACCAGATGATCATCAATCCAACTGTACTGCGTACGGCTGTACGGCATGTCAAATTGAAGATCGGCCAGCGGTGACCGGATGCGCGGACCGAGCAGACCGGTGCTCGGGGCCGGAGGTTTCGCCCGGACCGGGGCGGTGGTATCGGAGGAGTCAGCCCAGAAGGAGTCGCGCTGAAACGGATAGGTCGGCAGGGCCAAACGTTGGCGTGGATAGGGGGCATCGAAGCCGGCCCAGTCGATTGCTTGACCACGCCGGTACAGCGTACCGACGGTTTCCAATAGCTCGCGCCAAGCGTCGCCGTCGCGGCCAAGGGTCGCGGTCCAGGACAGGCCCGCACCCTGTACGCTTGTTTGCGCCAGAGTGAGCAACGCTTTGCCGGGACCGATTTCGATGAAATCCGTGATGCCGTTGGCGGCAAGCGTACGCACGCCATCGGCAAAGCGTACGGCTTGCAAGGCGTGGTCGCACCAGTAATCGGCGTCCGGGGCCGCGGTCATCGCTTGCCCGGTCAGGGTCGAGACCCAGAGGATGCCGGGCGCCGCCGCCGGAATCGAAGCGGCACCGTGCCGGAATTCGTCCATGATCGGCTGCATCAGCGGTGAATGGAAGGCGTGGGACACTTTCAGCGCGGTAACGGTGCCGCCTTTCGCCTTCAAAAGCTCCCCGACCTCGGCAACGGCGGCGGCAGCGCCGGAAATCACGGTCGCTTGCGGGCCGTTGACGGCGGCAATCCCGATGCCGGGCAGATCAGCGGCCGCCAAAGCCGCGCGTACGGTTGCCTCGTCGGCC
>JBAWVF010000046.1:0-25040 GCA_037147415.1 Rhodospirillaceae bacterium
CGCAATTTGTTCAAAAGCGCCGGCTATGCAACCTGATCGGAAACCGCTCTAGCGACAGGCCGATATCCTGAACCTTGCCCCAGTTGACGCCTTCGCCGAAAGCCCGACCGCCCGCCAGCGCGGAATTTGCAAGACCGACGCCGACGATGGACCCGATCAGGGTATGGGAACTGGAGGCCGGTAGCCCCAGGTACCAAGTACCCAGATTCCACATGATGGCCGAAACGAGGAGCGCGAACACCATAGCGAATCCGGCTGCGGAGCCAACATTGACGATCAGTTCAACGGGCAGCAGGGCAATGATCCCGAACGCTACCGTTCCGGTCGAAGTCAAAACGCCCAGGAAGTTCCAGCACCCGGACCACACCACGGCCACAGTCGGGCGGAGCGTGTTGGTGTAGATCACGGTCGCCACGGCATTCGCGGTATCGTGGAAGCCATTGACGAATTCGAAGCCGAAAGCAAGAGCCAGGGCCACGAAAATAAATACTATGCTCGCTATCGAAAGCGAACCATCGAAAAGAAAGTCCATACTATCCCCCGACACAATCGCCGCAGACCCGCAGAAAGCGGCCGCGCGAAGTGAACGGTTAGCTGACCTTTGATGACAGAATTTCAAGATGAAGTATTAATTTTTTGTTACATGACAAAATGTCGCACCTCACATGTGTCTTTGCCTTTCTATGTCCGGCAATCCGCCTACTTGAGAGGCAAGTTCCCTCTATTCCAATATCAAATAAAAGGACACCACTTCACTCCGATCAATCATCTTCTCAGAGCCCGTTGAGAGCCAGAGTAATACACTATCGCTTGTTATATCCGAACCACATAACCGCAGGTGAGATGGCTAATCCTGTATTTTCAACAGATTCTTACGGTATTTCGTAACATTAATATATTGATGGGACATACATATCTTCGGAAATAGGTTCACGCGTATAATTTGGATTGTGGACCCGCTCAGGCAAGGCTACAGGATCAGATGAAACTTCTTCATACGGAATCTGGCTTAATAAATGCGCAATACAATTAAGTCTCGCCCGTTTCTTGTCATTCGCATCCACAAGCCACCAGCGGGCATCCGGTGTGTGCGTGCGATCCAGCATGTCCTCCTTAGCCTTTGTGTACTTTTCCCAGCGCACACGCGACTGTAGGTCCATCGGGCTGAGTTTCCACTGCTTGATCGGGTCATGGATGCGCATCAGGAAACGAAGATTCTGCTCATTGTCTGTGATCGAGAACCAGTATTTAATCAGGATAATACCCGAACGAACCAGCATCTTTTCAAATTCGGGAACCGTCCTGAAAAACTCCTCCACGTCATCTTCTGTGCAGAAACCCATCACTCGCTCTACGCCCGACCGATTATACCAGCTACGATCGAACAGAACGATCTCACCAGCGGCAGGTAGATGTGTAACGTAACGCTGAAAATACCACTGGGACCGTTCACGCTCACTTGGGGCAGGAAGCGCTACAACACGACAAACTCGGGGGTTCAATCGCTGGGTAACATGCTTTATTATGCCACCTTTGCCAGCTGCGTCTCGGCCCTCAAAAATGACCAATACTTTGAGCTTTTTGTTCACAACCCAGCTTTGAAGTTTAACAAGCTCGCGCTGCAACCTAAATAACTCCCTAAAATATAGCCGCCTATCCAGCGTTTGCTCATGCTGAAAATCCACCATATTATCAAGAATATTAGAAAGTCTGTCGTCATCCACCTCCATTTCTAATTCTTCATCAAAACTATCTTCGATTTCAGCTTGGATTCGCTGAGATAGGGCTTTGTCCGGCTTGTTCAGGTTTTCGCTCATGATGGAATCTCCTAAGGCTATCCTGTGCCGCCCGCTTAGCCCACTGCAGTCGAGGTGTACATCTGGTTGGCTGGCGAATCTGGGTCGCACTTTACATCAGCAGATTTTGAACTCAAACCCGATGAAATGGCGCAACGCTCGCTGCCACATAAAATTCATTATACCCCCCCCCTTTGGTTCAATTGCTCGGCCACTACATGAACACATTTCACACACCAGTGGCCACAATCTGATTCAGAACCGGCAGAATATCTGAAGCACGTCGAACTGCCACAGGCAGCCATTCAGGCAATCGGACTTATATATGGCGGGCGTCCACATGAGAGTCCCGATAACACTGGCGCAATAATAATATCATCCAACCCATTGATAAACATAGGATATTCCGGCTCGATACCCGCCTGATCGCTCGATAGACACGTGACAGCAAACTCATCAATAGCAAAATGAAATACACACAATTTTAGGCATTTACCTGGAATATTTGCACTACAATTTATCGTATATTTACTCGTTACCAAATAACTGATCACAGTTATTTAACCAAAACTTAACTGTACCTACGAAGGTCATTTGCTAGTGTGCGCGCAGTACGAGGGATTTTGCTGCGGTGCCAAAGGTCGAACGCACTGTGGCCAGTTGACCAGCTGAATTGGAGGCTGAAGATGACACAGGTTCAGCAACATAAAATTCAACAGGAGGTCGAAATGACGAAGAAACAACAGATGAAATATCAAGTTAAAAAGTCCGAAGGCATGATCGAGATTCTTCTGAGCGGAAACATCACTTTTCAGAACTACAACATATTTCGTTCCGTCCTAACAGCCTTCAATGGTCCGATCGGGAGCCAGGTCGTACTTGATCTTTCCAATGTCGCCAACATTGATTGTGAGGGGCTGAGCATGCTGATAATAGCGCGAGAGGTGGCCTATACGCGAAGCCTCACATTGTGGCTCAAAGGTGTTCAAGGCAAGATTAATGAAATCCTAGCAATGGAAGGATTTGACGATATTTTGCCAATCATGCGTGCATAATAAAGTAATTATTCAATGCCGCCATCCAACAATTGGAGGCGCAACGCATAGATCCAACTTTTATAAAGTAAAATTTTAACATAATACATAGCGCTGAGTTATGAAATCTACAATAGTAAGACTACTGTAGATTTTTGGTACTATTTATCATGCTTTGCTGTTATATTTAGCAGTGAAACAGGCAATGGCAAAAAGCCTCTTCCGCCTGAACCCAGTATTTTGCCAGAAATAAAGACGAGAAAGTTAGGTCGAGATCGAGGAGAAATGACATGAGATACTTTCGCCATCTGCACCACTTCGAAGCTGATCTCTACAGAGATCACCTATTGAGACTTGACCCGGATTCAAGATATGCTCGATTCACTGGAACATTGCCTGATGCTTCAATACGATCATATGTGAATAGCATTGATTGGAGCAAAAGTGAATTAATCGGTTGTTTTTCCGATAATCTCATTCGTGGCGCTGTCGAGATCAGGTATTCAGCTACAAATGTTAGCAGTGAAGCTGAGCTTGCCTTCAGTGTCGAAAAAGAATTTCAAAACACAAGGGTCGGCACGCACCTTATGGACAAGTCCCTTATATTACTACAAAATCGTCAAATCAAGACAGCTCACATCGTCTGTCTGCTTTCGAACAAAAGAATGCAGAAGCTGGCATTGCGACATCGCGCCAATGTTAGGTCCTATAGTGGCGATGTGTTCATGACCATCTCAGTCCCAAATCGAACTTGGGATACTGTGGCATCGGAGCTAACCGATTCCTACTTCGCGTGGTTAAGGTGGGGGATCGAATGGGCGTCAAAGACCCCCAGCTTATCATTTCAGACCTAACCCCGCATCATCAAGCGGCCCCGCTCCCGTTTCGTCGCCAATCCCGGTCTGCCGTACTGATGCCGCGTCTCAAGCAGCGTTGGCCCACAGAGCGAAAGGATTCCGCGCCAAATGTGAATTGCTGTAACGCGACTCAGAGGTTACTTCAAAAGCCACCCACTCCGGAATGCTGATCGGTTGAAGAGGATCATCGATTTCAACTTCTGCTATGATGAGGCCCGCATTCGGCCCGGAAAAAACGTCCACTTCCCAGATCAATCCCGATCGTTCTATACGATACCGAGTCTTGCGGACCCTCATGTGATCAGGTACGCGATTAAGTAATGCCAAAGCCCGATCCATTGGCACCTCCGATTCAAACTCGACGCGTGCGCAACCATGCCGCGGCCCTTTGACCGTCATGACAGCTCCGCCGTCAGCGACGCGCACCCGCACGGTAATGCGCCCATCGGCGCGGAGATACCCCTGTTCAATTTCCGAGCCTTGCGTGCACCATGGCAGGACGGAAGGCAAAGCCAGAAACCGGCGTTCGATCTCCCGCGGCATGACGCCCCCCCCCCCCCCCCGCAAGCTGTTCCATGCCATCTAATCTTATGATTTCCAGCCGACCTAACGCAACCCAAAAGCAACCAAATTGCAACAAATACGTCACGCATCCTTTCTTTTCTACGCATTGCGGCCATGCATTTTGGAAATGGCTTCATAGCACGAACTTTGCTTAATTAGGACATTCTGCTGCGGCTGATTAAAAAAGTCCCTTTGTAACGCAACTGAAATTATGTCCTGGTATAGATCAATGGCTTGTGGCACTGGCAAGCTGGCTTGGGCACTGCCGGAGCATCAGGAAACGGAAAACGAACAGTCCTGTGATTAACCATTTCATGTAAATAAAGGTTCATATTTTTAGATGAAGTGGTAACTGCAATGGCTATATCTTTGGTTATTCTAGCCGGATCGTTTAGAGTCTCTTGGCTTCCTAGAGCTTTCGTTGAAGGGTTCCCACATGACAGATAGCGCGGATTCACTGGATATCTCCGACGCTCGTGGTGACAACGATAT
This sequence comes from Rhodospirillaceae bacterium, assembly GCA_037147415.1. Taxonomy (GTDB): domain Bacteria; phylum Pseudomonadota; class Alphaproteobacteria; order Azospirillales; family Azospirillaceae; genus BOG-933. The sequence goes on from JBAWVF010000046.1 coordinate 4,744, forward strand.
CCTCGTCATGATCGAGGACGATGAGGAAACGTCCGCCGCAGCCGATTCGCAGAGTGATCAGCGTACTAACGGCCTTGTGTGGCACCTGCTCGTTGTTGATGACGACCTCGAAGTTCACGCCAGCACCGCGTTCGCTTTGTCAGGCGTTGAGATACTCGGCAGACGCCTGGAGCTACTCCATGCCCAGTCAGGTGCCGAGGCGCTGGACATACTGCGTGAGAATGGCAGGGAGATCGCCGTTGTCCTCCTCGACGTGGTCATGGAGACCGACGATGCCGGCTTGGCAACGGTTCGGACCATCCGTGAAGAACTTGGGCTGGTTAATTTAAGGATAATCTTGCGTACGGGACAGCCTGGCTATGCTCCCGAACTGGAGGTGCTCCGAGACTACGATATCAATGATTATCGGACAAAATCAGAATTGACTGAGATACGTCTGCTCAGCTCACTTTATACGGCCTTGAAGTCGTTTATTCATCTTAAGACCCTGGATGCCAATCGCCGGACCTTGGAGGCGAGCCGCGAAGGGTTGAAAAAAATTATTGACGCTTCTGCCGACCTGTTTGCCCGCCGTTCGATTACAGCATTCTGCGAGGGCATTTTGACCCAAGTTGGCGGGTTGCTGGATATTGAAGCCAGCGGCATCGTGCTTGTGCGCCAACGTTGCGCCACGGCCCGGGAACACGACTCAGGCCCTGTGGTTCTTGCTGCGTCAGGGCTGTTCAGTCACTTGGCAGGGGCGTCTTTGAGCCGCATTCCCGATGAGCACCTTAAGAAGCTGCTGGAGCGCTCTCTTGAAGAGAAACGAAACGTATTTAACAAGTTAGCCACCGTTCTTCATATCCCCGGCCCCTTCGGTGATGATGTTGCGGTCTTAATTTCCACGAGCAAAGGTGTCACGGAGCTTGATCGGCGGCTTCTTGAGATATTTTGTTCAAATGTAACGGTTGGCTTCGACAACATTGGCCTGCTTGAACACGTTCGCAATATGGCGTTCATTGACCCCCTGACCCGTCTGCCGAACCGAACCCGGTTTCAAATCGAAATCAGCGAGCGTCTGGAGCGGATGCGCGCGAGCGGGTCGGCGGAGCGACTTTTCGTCCTGTTGCTGGATATTGATCATTTTCAGATGATCAACGATGGGCTCGGGCATGCCGTTGGCGACGAGGTGCTGCGGAAAGTTGCCACCGAATTGTGCCGGGCTTTCAACCAAGCAGGAGCCGTCAGTCGCATGAGCGGCGACCGCTACGGCATATTGTCGCCGGTCTCCTGCAGGGAAGATGAAGCCGGCCTGCTTGATATGATCGCCATGTGTTTCGCCCAACCGTTCGAAATTGACGGTAATACTATGAACCTTGCCGTTTCAGGTGGCTACTCCATTCTCAAGCCAAGCGAAACTGACGTTCCTACCGCGATTCGCTGCGCTGGTATAGCGCTCAAGCGTGCCAAACGTCAGGGACGGGGGCAGATCATCCGCTATACCGGAACGATGGCCGAGGAACTCAAAACTCGTCTTACCCTGATCAATCAACTCAGCGAGGCCATTACGAATCGTCAGCTAATGCTTCATTATCAGCCCCAGCTCAGTTTGCGTGATGGCGGTGTCATGGGGGTTGAAGCACTGCTACGCTGGCAGCGGCCTGATGGCAGCTTCATCCGGCCCGACATCTTCATCCCGGCAGCCGAGGATTCCGGTCATATCCTTCCCCTCGGTGATTGGGTGCTCCGCCAAGCCTTCCTGAAACAGGTCTATTGGCGCCAATGCGGCCTCGGTCATCTGAGTATTGCTGTCAATGTTTCCGTTCGCCAGCTTCGCGAACGCGGCTTTGCTCAGACGGTCGAGGGTATCTTGCATGCCTGTGGTGCCGACCCTGCCGCCATCGAATTGGAAATCACGGAGAGCACGGCGATGGAGAGCAACCGGATCGTGTCATCCGTTAATGCGCTGCGTGGCCTTGGATTCCGTATTGCCATCGATGATTTTGGCACGGGTTATTCCTCGCTGTCTCGCCTTCGCCAGCTTCCGGTCACCATGCTCAAGATAGACAGGTCGTTTGTAGACAAAATCGATACCCGCCCCGACAGCCGATCAATCGCAGCGATGATAGTCAAAATGGGTCATGAACTCGGCTTTTCCACCTTGGCCGAGGGGGTGGAAACCGTTGCCCAGGAAGCGGTGCTGCGTGACCTTGGCTGCGACTATGTTCAGGGCTTTCTCTACGCCAAGGCCATGCCAGCTGACGATCTGCCTAAGTGGCTCAATCACCGCGCGGCAGTGGCGGCCTGAGAGGGCCACCCGGCTGCGTACACTTTCTCTATTTCCCAATCGTCCGAAGAATATTGTAGTCGGTATCGCTGGCTTTTACCATCCCATCAGCCCCGACATTCTCAAGGAATTTCCTGCCACCCTCCGTTTGGTTGGCGCTCATGAAGGTTTCCGCAACGGCTTGCCGGATGTTCTCGCACAAGGTTCCGCGATACACGAACGGCAGGTCGGGCAACCGCGGGGATGACCACAGAATATTGACATCCTCAAGTTTTACTTTTCCGGCAGAGACTGACTGCATGAAAATAAAACTGGCGACAAATGCCGCATCTGCCTTGCTCTCAATCACCGCGAGGATGGAAAGGTCATGCTTGCCGGTGAGAATGATCCGGGAAAAATAGTCCTTGAGCGGCGAAATCCCAGTCTCCTTGGGAAATACTGTCTGTGGAATGGCAAAACCCGAGGTGCTGGCTTTATCGACCAAGGCCAGCGTCGAGCCCTTCAGAGATTCGATCGAGGTGAAGGCCGAGCCCTTACGGGTGATCAATACAGAGTGGTAGCCGGAGCCAGCGGGTTGGATGCCGTCGGCACGACGGGAAAATGTACCAAAGGGCTCGATGCTCGCATCCCTGCCGCGCGCGATCACATAGGATTCCGGACCAAGAACAGCAATATCGATCCATTTTCCGATGAGGCCATCGATAATTGATGAGTATGATCTTGGCACGATTAAATCAATCTTCTTGCCGGTTTTCTCGGTCAAAAGGTTTAGAATTGGCTCATAGTACATCACCTCACGAACCATATTTTGCGTCGGAACCAGTGAGAACCGCAGTGTCTCCGGGTTTTCACAATTCTGAGCCTGTGCGTGCCGGCTAGGCACCAACGACGCTAACAGGACCATGCAGCTGATCAGAGCAATTTTGAATGAGGAAGTCATTTCTCTATACCTCACATTAGGGATGCTGATTTCTGACCTTGTTCTTCTGGAAATGCCTCTACATCATCTTGCAATCGCACGAATTATGTCATAGTCGGAGTCATGTGCTTTTATCATCCGATCGGCCCCGATATTTTCAAGAAACTTTCTGCCTTCTGCAGTCTGATCGGCGGATAGAAAGGTTTCGCTAACTATTTGTCTGATGCTCTCGCACAGGCTTCCGCGGTACACGAAGGGGTGGTCCGGTAAGCGGGGCGAAGACCACAGCACATTGACATCCTCCAGCCTCACTTTGCCGGCGGCGACAGCATGCATGAAGACATGGCTGCCGACAAATGCTGCGTCGGCTTTCCCCTCGATCACTGCTTGGATTGAAAGGTCGTGCTTGCCGGTGAGAATGATCCGGGAAAAATAGTCCTTGAGCGGCGAAATCCCAGTCTCCTTGGGAAATACTGTCTGTGGAATGGCAAAACCCGAGGTGCTGGCTTTATCGACCAAGGCCAGCGTCGAGCCCTTCAGAGATTCGATCGAGGTGAAGGCCGAGCCCTTACGGGTGATCAACACAGAGTGGTAACCGGAGCCCGCCGCCTGGATACCCACCGCGCGGCGTGACAATGCGGCAAAAGGTTCAATTATGGCGCCCTGGTCGCGGGCGAGCAAATAAGATACCGGTCCAAGAAAAGCAATATCAATCCAGTTTTCTCTCAAGCCGTTGATAATAGACGAGTAGTTTCTAACTGGCCTTATCATCTCAACTTTTTTGCCAGTGTTCTTGCTAAGCAGGAAAAGTATAGGGTCATAATATGCTTGATCTCGATCAATATCTTGAGTCGGTATCATCGAAAAGCGCAAGTGAACAGGGTCATCGCAAGTCTGAGCATCAACCCGGTTGCTTGGAGAAAGGACTGCTAGCATAATCATGGAGGCAAGAAAGCCGATCCTCGATATGTACAATTCAGTAAGCATGGCAATATCCTCGTGATAACAATTTATATTATGAATGCATCATGTAGTTTTGGGCTCGTTGACAGGAACAGTACAAGGTAGTGTAAGAGTGAATGTGGTTCCAGTTCCGGGTTCACTCTTCACCGAAATTTTTCCGTGGAGAATACGCGCGACCGTGACATAGACGATGTGCAGGCCCAACCCGCTGCCACCCGATCCCAGCTTTGTGGTAAAGAACGGATCGAAAATGCGTGGCAAGACTCGGGGATCAATGCCCGAGCCATCGTCGGCGACGGTCAGGATGACGTTTTCCCCGCCGTCCATCCTGGCGGCGACAAGGACAACGCCATGCTGCCGCCCTTCAAAGGCGTGCACCAAAGCGTTGGAGACAAGGTTGGTGATCACTTGGCTGAGGGCGCCCGGATAGCTGTCCATCCGGATGCCCGGCGCCACGTCAATTTCGATGCGATGGCCACTGTTTTTGTAGATCGGTTTCAACATCGTAATGATTTCACCAAGGCCGCTCGCGAGATCGAAAGCACGGCGCCGTTCGCTGGTCTGATCAACGGCGACCCGCTTGAAGCTGCTAATCAGTTCGACGGCACGGGTCAGGTTGGCGACCAGCAGGTCGGTGCCGGCACAGACCTTTTCCGAGAACTCCCGCAAGGTTGACCGGCGCATTTCGGTGCCGGAAAGCGCTTGCCTGAACTCGGCGGCTCGTCTTGAAAGCGAGGTGGCCACCGTCATGCTGTTGCCGACCGGTGTGTTGATTTCGTGTGCGATCCCAGCCACCATCCCGCCCAGAGCAGCCATTTTTTCGGATCGAACCAATTCATCCTGGGTGCGGCGCAACTCATCAAGCGTGGCGGACAACTCGCGGGTCCGATCGGTGACCGCTTGTTCGATCTCCACGAGATGCTGGGATTGCCGGGCGATGAAGCGGAGCCGATCGACCCCGTGGGATTTCAGGGTTGTTAGCGCCGCAGCCATGGAACCGACTTCATCATTAAATTTAACGGCGGGCACCTCCACTTCCACCTGTCCTGCCGCCAGTTTCGTCATCACCGTTGTCATCGCCCGGATCGGACGGGTCACGCCTTGAATGATCAAGGCAAGGGCGACAGAAACCACCACCAGCAAAACAATTCCGGCGATGGCGATGATCCACCCTCGTTTGGCGCTGTCGACATCGGCGCGGGCTGTGCTGAGGGTGAGCTCCAACGTTCCGATACGGTGGCTTCCGTTGACTCCGGCTGTCTTCATCAGCGGCGCGCGGGCCGTCACTAAGCCGGCGGGGGTGGCCCCAACGATGGTGTGCTGGACAAAGGGCATCCCATTTTCGTCAAGAACCAAACTCGCGTAATAGTCGGGGTCTCGACTGAGGGTACCAAGTAGAGCGTGCGCAGACCCTTCATCATCGTTGAACAAAGCCGCGCTCGCACCGCCCGCCAGAATCTGCACGGTCAGCTGAGCTCTTTCCTCAAGTATGTGCCGAGCATCGCTGGTGGTGACGGCGACTGCAGCGATTATGGTAAGAACAATCGTCACCATCAGCAACGAGCATATTGCCAAGACGGTTCGGACCATGAGGCTACGTGTTACAAAGCCCATCCTGAAACTCTTATTCACTACTGCTTAACCAATGGAGCAGCAAATGCTACCCGTTCAATGATAAACGCTGTCTCGGTACGAGTTTATTAATTAATTGTTACACACGATCGCATTTTTTAAGTGCCATAGTGACCTCGTGCAGCGGCCACCATAGCCGGTTAAACTCCGACAAACGATTGAGTACAGAGCTGGCCCTGGAAATTTAGACAGGAGGAAAGGTGAATTTTCAGCCTGACAGCGGCTTAGATTGCCGCGGATCAGGGGAACGGGTTCGCAGGATGATGCGTGATAACGGCATTCAGGCTCGTGGAAAGAAAAAATATAAGCTCACGACCGACAGCAATCATGCCTTATGTCATCGTGACCGTTCGATGAATATTCCGTGAATTTGCGATCAGCCGTTCCGTGTTGCGCTTTCGTCGGAAACGCAGGCCCGAGGCAGGCCGTCCTCCGATCCGAGGCAAAGCTGCATCAGAACGCTATCGGTCCAATGGCCGAACTTGAAACCGACCGATCGCAGCAGGCCGGAACGTTGAAAGCCAAAAAGTTCATGAAGCGCAAGTGAAGGCAGATTCGTGCTGTCAACAACGGCAATCATCTGATGGAAACCTGCATCGGAACATTCACGAATAAGGGCGGGAAGCAGCCGCCTGCCGATTCCCAATCGCAAGCAGTCCTTATGTACATAGATCGAGTGTTCAATAGTATAGCGATATGCAGGGCGTTTACGAAATTGAGCCGCAAAAGCATAACCGACAACAACCCCATTGCATTCTGCAACGATGTGAGGCATGCGCCGCTTTAACATGACCTTTCTACGCCGCTTTATCTCATCAAGATGCATCGGTTCCGGTTCAAAATCGCCGATGCCATGATGAATATGGTAACTGTAGATTTCCAGCATGGCCGGCACATCATCATCCGTTGAAGGACGTAAGGCAATGCTCATACGACTATCCAACATCCCCGCTCCTGCGACATCACGACAGGTTGCAAAGCAACTCATATTCCGAGCCTACCATAAAGAAAAGATATCCTGACGACCAAGTTGGTGCAGGTTAAATTTTTAAGACAGTGATGGAGGTCGATATAATAAGTTTTGCATTCTCGCTGAATTTATGATTGACATAAAACTTTCACAAATTGTCCATCAACCGGACTTCTTTTCGCTATAAGTACCTTGAGTAAAGAATCAATCAACTGTTGCCACGATAGCCATGTTAAATACACTCGCTGTTGCTGTATCCAGCACCAACTGCTTGCGCTTTCCCTCGGCGCCCAGCGGAAGCATCCATGCTTCGCACCTTACCGATGTGATTTCCGGCTTGCGCGTCGCTTATCAGCGTGATGGACGGCTTGCAGCCGCAGCAGCGTTACGCCGGCAAAGCCCGACATTGTCATTAAGCGACGCCCTGTCTACAATCGACGATGTACTGGGCCTCCGCAAGCCAACAGCCATTTTCTGACGGTTCCGCCAAGCATCCGGCTTGAGTTATTCCGGGCGTCATGGCGTACCCTTGGACAACATGGCAAAGGCCAAATAAAACCCGATTCGGTTCCTGAAGAATATTCAGCATGAATCAAAGACGGTAATTTTTCGCTTATTTGCTACGGTTTTATGAATTTATTGTTACGGGTGGTTGACATCTAGCTTTCGGCCATGCTAAATATTTTCGAACTTGGTATAAAAATATGCTTACCGGCATCATCGGAGGCTTCAAGTGAAGTTTCAGGGACTCCTCGATAAAATATTCGATTCCGGGACGGATAACATTCCGGTTACCAGATTGAAGACAAAAATTTCAAAGAAGCATGAAGAAAAACAATATGATGTAGTGACAATCACAATCGGGAAGATCGAATATACATTTATTAAACATGACAATGGCGAGTGGATACGTTGGTCTTTAGACTAATTGACGAAATTTGTACAGCGATTATGCCATGCCAATAATGTATCCAATTTCAGCATCTAATATAAAACAAATCGCATACTGGTTTAATGATAGTAGTGCTACCTATAGACCCGCATGGAGCGGATCAAAGGAGTCATTCAACAAAAATTCCTATTATCCAGTAACTATTATCGGCGGCGGTTATGCCGGATTATCAACACTCCTTCATTTGGTACAGAACAAGCATATAGATCGTCTCGGGTTTGCCGGCAGGCCGCTTGCTATACTATTGGATGAGAAGCAAATTGGTAATGGCCCATCGGGAAATAGCGGAGGCCATATTTGTTGGATGCAGGCAAACAAAAAGCAAATGATCCGTGCCTGCGGAAGAAGATTAACTGAGCGAATTTCCGGCCACATGAATGGAGCGACCGACTTAATTGAGCGCATAACAACCAAACATGACATTTCGTGTGATTTGGTACGATGTTATGCTGAATTTTCTAATGGGCATTGGGAGGTAACGACGGGCGGCCGGCTCGGATGGCTTGCCCCTTATCCGTTTGTTGTAGGATTGGCGACGGCATGTCAGGAGACCCGCTTAGCAAAAATTCAGGAACAAACGCTTGTGACTGATATTGAAGAAGTTGGCAGACTATGCAGAATAACGACGAATCGGGGTTCTTTCTGGACAAGTTATATTGTAGCTGCCGGTGGGCATAGGATGTCAGAAACTATTCCATTATTACAGGTACAACGCAAACAAACGATTGAGATATATGTTTCAACAATACTTATTCGCGGGATAGCTAAAAAGCTATTCGATCGATTTTTGCCGAAGGCTTTGTTGGAACTTGCAATTAATTATGGGCACTTCCCTTTTGCAGATGGTTCTCCTAAAAATGTAATTTATGGAGTGGTTGATTATAGACATGGGAGTATAATGTTCGGTTCTCGCGATACGATTAACGGTAAGGAGCCGGATGTTAATCTAATGCTACGAGATTTGTTTACGATTTTTCCACGATTCGAGAAGATTTTTTATAACCACTTGTTATCATACACGACCCTTGTTAATGCAATGCCGGTGAGTGTTCCAATTAATCAAATGCCGATCGTTACACGAAACGGGAACATTCTTACAATGCAAGGCTTAGCCGGTCATGGACTTGCCGTTGGTGTGTTGCTTGGTAAGGCGGCGGCAAAGAAGATTCTGTCCATTGCACGCCGCGACCCCGATCTTGGCAAAACTTTTGATGAATTCTCAGCGGTCCCTCATCTAAAGCTCTCGCCTTTATCACATCCGACGATTCGGAAATTAGCTTCTTATGCGGGACGAGAACTCTACCGCTACGGGCTGATATAATATTCTGGTTAATTTTCATATTGCAAGTGTTCGCCACATTTCTACAGAGTTTTATTTTCTGTGGAAATCTTCACTCGAATGCATTTGATAGATCATGGGCCTTCGCGTCACGGTCGGTTAAGGGCTGAAGGCCAAAGCGGTGCTCTATAGTCGCCAGAATCGAGGTCGTGTCGTAGACCGAGTGGTCGATGAAATGCTTCTTGGCATGCGGCGAAACGATAATCGCAGCGATGCGTGTGCCCGGTCCCCAGCGGTCGCCTTTGGGCGGTGCGGCATGGTCCCAGAACCCCCCGTTCTCATCATAAGTAATAATGACCGCTGTGCTCTTCCACTGCGGGCTTTTCTCAAGCTTCTCCATTAACGCTGCAATATGTTTGTCCGAGGTCGCTATTTCGGAGTAGCCCGGATGCTGATTGAGCCGCCCGATTGGTTTATAGAAAGCAACCGAGGGCAAAGTACCCCCTGAGATCGCAACTTCCAAGTCGGCATGGTCTTTGATGTGCTCGGCTCTTGCTGGTGTGCCGTCACCGAACTGCTTGAAGTAGGCAAGTGGCTGGTGGTGGAATTGGAAATCCGGCTCGGGATTTCCCGCCAGTGCATCGTTCCAACCGCCCGAATACCAAGCCCACGACACACCCTTTTCAGACAGCCGGTCACCGATGGTTGGCATGGTCTGGGGCGGAAGCAAGTTGGCCGGCGGGATGGAAACGGGATGGGGCTGATAGCTGGAATAAAGGGTGTTAACGGCAAAACCATCCGGGGTAACCGCACCGTCCTTTAATAGTTCGCCCTTGTCATCGAAGGTCGCCATAAGCGGTGCCGGGGCATTTGGGAAAACAGGCGTGCAAGCGCAAACCAGCCAAAAATGGTTTAAAAACGATCCGCCGAATGCCGCCTGGAAGAAAGAATCTGCCAGGGTATAGTCCCCGGCCAGCTTCCATTGAACAGTAGCCGAAGTATCATAATAGCCGAAAGTTAAGGCTCCTGCATCCGACCAAGCCACAAATTTATCGTTCCTGCCACCGTTTATTTGTTTTTGGTTGGTATAAAAGCGATGTATAAGATCACCGGTCTTTTGATCAAGTGACACAAACTTACCGATATCGAATGGCCTGTTACTCAGATCGGATGGGAAACGCGGGTCAGCTGCTACAGGTGTAAGACCAAGATTAAGGACCGGTGGCAGGGTGGTGTAAATCTTACCACTCTTGTCTACCTGAAGTGCAGCTGCTCCTGCATTGGCAATGCCATCAGCACCGAGAAACAGACCAAACATTGAATCAAAGCTTCGGTTTTCGAGATAGACAACCAGGATGTGATCGATCTTCAGAAGCGGATTCTCATCGGCTTTGGCCGTTCCGGCTACCAGCGTTCCTAATATTAAGCCACAGAGGGCCAGTCTACGTCCAACTTGCATCACAAAAACCACCTGATCACTAAGTTGTATTTTGTCAATCTTATCAAGTTTCAGCTCTAATAAATCATAACTCGATAAGCAATCCAATGTACAATGGGCACCATGACAGTTTGTTTGATTATTCTATTAAGTTTTTGTGAACCCTCAAGGTACTTTGCTTGATCGCTACATAATGATTATCCGCGTAAGCAAAACAGGCGCATCATCTCAAGCCACCCCTCACCCATTCCAAACCCTTTCCACTCCTGAGCCATCCCAATGCCCGCCCATCGCAATGATATCCCACATCCATTGAGTTCTCCGTCGTCAAGCAACATTGGCGCGCAAATGCCAGAACGGCAGACTTTGCCCCCGGCAAAGAGCGATCGGAAGACGTTCGGGACGTCAACATGCCCGGGGAGGTCATTCGGTTGGTGCGCTGTCAAAGCAGATTCAGACATTAACCTTCGGAGCCGCCGTCCGTCGTCACGGGACGATCACCCACCGGACACAAGATGCCGAACCACGTCACGTAGAGCGCCGGCAGGAACACCAGCGTCAGGAGTGTCGCCACCGCCAAGCCACCCATGATCGCATAGGCCATCGGCCCCCAGAAAATCGTCGGGGCGATGGGGATCATGCCGAGAATCGCCGCCGCGGCGGTGAGCAGGATGGGACGGAAGCGATGCGTCGTCGCTTCGACCACCGCATCCCACGGATGGCGCCCCTGCGCCTTCTCGGTTTCGATCTGGTCGATGAGGATGACCGAATTGCGGGCGATCATGCCGATGAGCGCCAGCACCCCCAAAATCGCCACGAAGCCGAGCGGCTTGCCCGAGAGAAGAAGAGCCAGGACCACGCCGATGACCCCCAACGGGGCCACGCTGAGCACGAGAAAGAGGCCGTGGAAACCCTGGAGCTGGATCATCAGGATGGTCAGCATGAGAAAGAGCATCAGCGGCACGACGGCGATCACCGACTGTTGCGACTTGCTGCTTTCCTCGACGGTTCCGCCCGGAGTCACGCTGTAGCCGGCGGGCAGGCCGGCCGTGAGATCGTCGAAGGACCGCGCCAGCGCCTGAACCACCGCCGCAGGCAAGATGCCCGGAGCAATGTCGGCCTGGACGGTGAGGGTCGGCTGGCGGTCCCGGCGCCGGATCAGCGGGTATTCCTGACCGTACTCGACCGAGGCAAGCTGGCTCAACGGCACGGTTCGGCCGCTCTGCAACGGCACCTGCAAGCTCCGGATGGTCGCCAGCGACATCCGCTGCTCGGCCGAGGCCCGCGCCACCACATCGATCAGGTAAATCCAGTCCCGCATTTGGGTGAGCGTCGTTCCGGTCACCACGGCATTGATCGACCGGGCCAACTCCTGCGAACTCAGGCCGAGAAGGCGGGCCTGATCCTGGTCGACCCGGATCTGTACCATGCGGGCCGGCTCGATCCAGTCGTAGTTGACCTTCTGGACCGAGGCGTGCGAGCCCATGATCCCGGCCACCTTGAAGGCGATTTCCCGGACGCGGTCGGGATCCGGCCCGCTCACCCGATACTGCAACGGCCAGCCGACCGGAGGGCCGAGTTCCAGGGGATAGACCCGCGCGACGACAGTGGGAAAGCCGGTCTCCAGCGCCTGTTCCAGCCTCGCCTTGACCCGCTCGCGCGGCTCCAGCCCTTTAGTGACGACCACGAGCTGGGCGAAAGTGTCGTTGGGAAGTTGCAGGTCCATCGGCAGATAGAACCGGACGGCCCCTCTGCCGACATAGGTGCTCCAGCGCTCAACGTCGCGATCATCGGCCAGCAACCGGTCCAGCTTGGCCGAAACCTCCCGTGTCGCCTGGACCGAGGCGTTCTGGGGCAGTTTCAGGTCGACCAGCAACTCGGGACGATCGGAGGACGGAAAGAACTGCCGGGGAACGAACAGCATGCCAACGAGCGACAAGGCGAACACGGCCAGGGTGAGGGCGATGGTGCGCCGGCGGGCGCGCATTGCCGACAGCAGGACGCGGCGAAACAGGGCCATGATCGCACCCGGCTGCTCGGAATGAGCGGTCTTGGGGCGCTTGAGGAGCCAGACCCCCAGCAAAGGCGAGAAGATCACCGCGACGAACCAGGACGCGACCAGGGCGATGGCAATAACGGCGAAGATCGAAAAGGTGTATTCGCCGGCAGCACTTCGCGCAAAGCCGATCGGCACGAAGCCGGCCACCGTGACCAGCGTCCCGGTCAGCATCGGGAAGGCGGTCGAGCTATAGGCGAAGGTGGCGGCGCACTCCTTGGTGTCTCCGCGCTCCAACCGGCTGATCATCGTCTCGACCGTGATCATGGCATCGTCGACGAGAAGGCCGAGAGCGATGATGAGGGCGCCAAGCGACACGCGCTGGAGATCGATGCCGAAGAAATTCATCGCTACGAACACTATGGCGAGGACCAGAGGAATCGAGAGCGCCACCACGCTGCCCGCACGCACGCCCAGAGACAGGAAGCTGACGATCAGGACGATGGCGATCGCCTCCCACAGCGCCTCCATGAATTCATCGACCGCATGTTCGACGGTGGCCGGTTGCTCGGCCACCAGCGTCGGTTCGATGCCGACCGGCAAGTCCGCGACAATCCCGGCCATGGCGTGTTCGATATTGTGTCCCAGCGCGAGCACGTTGCCGCCATCCCGCATTGAAATGGCCAGACCGATGGCCTCCTTGCCGTTGACCCGGAACATCGGCTGGGGCGGATCCGCCGGCCCGCGCGTCACACGGGCGATGTCGCTCAGCGGGATGATCCGGCCCTTCGCCATGAAATTGACGGCCAGAATGTCCTTTTCCGACTGGAAGGCTCCACTCACCCGCACCAGGATTTTTTCGTCGCCGGTCTGGACATGGCCTGCCGGCGCCACCGCGTTTTGAGCCTGCAACGCGGCGATGAGCTGTGAGCGGTCGATGCCGAGGCCGGCAAGCCGCTCGGTCGAGAACTCGACATAAACCCGTTCATCCTGCGCGCCGAGGATTTCGATCTTCGACACATCCGGCACGCGCAGCAGTCGCGAGCGCACGTCGTCGACATGATCCTTCAGCTCGCGATGGGTGAAGCCATCGGCACTGAAACCATAGACGATGCCGAAGGTATCCCCGAACTCGTCGTTGAATCCCGGGCCGACCACGCCTTGTGGCAGGGTATTGCGGATGTCGCCAACCTTCTTGCGCACCTGATACCAGATGTCGGGCACTTTGGCGGCCGGTGTCGAGCCCTTCAGATTGATGAAGATCGTGGACTGCCCCGCAGTCGTGTAGCTACGCAGGAAATCGAGACCGGGTGTCTCCTGAAGCTTGCGCTCGATGCGTTCGGTGACTTGCTGAAGCGTGTCGGTGACGGTGGCTCCGGGCCATTGGGTCTGGACGACCATTGTCTTGATGGTGAAGGTGGGGTCCTCGTTGCGCCCCAGCGAGAAATACGATCCAACGCCGGCGATCAGGATCGCCAGCATGACGTAAGCGACCAGCGAGCGGTGCCCGATCGCCCATGCCGAGAGATTGAACCCCTTCATTTGGCTTCTCCCGGCAGGCGGACCTTCTGACCGGGGTGCAGCACCTGCACGCCGGCGGTCACCACGGTTTCACCCGCTTCCAGCCCTTGCGAGACAACCACGCTTGCGGAATCGTAGCGCAGAATATCCACAGTGCGCAGGGAAACGGTCAGAGCCCGGGGATCGACCACCCACACCGCCGGGTGGCTGTTCGCCCGGGTCAGTGCGCTCGCCGGTAATTCCACCCCTGCGGGTGCGGTCAACGTGATGCGGCCGGTAACGGTGGCGCCCAGCCTCATGGTCTCGGGCGGGTCGATCAGGCCGACCTTGACCTGGAACGTCCGCGTCGCCGGATCGGCTTGCGGCGCCACTTCACGGACGCGCCCCTTCACCGTTATCCCGGGGTCGTCGGTCAAGGCGATCTCGACCACCGGATCCCGAGGCGCCGTCCGGATGAGTTGCGCCGGCACGTCGAAGACCGCATCGCGCCCGCCCTGGCGCGCCACCTGGACAATCATGCGGCCGGCCGCCACGACCTCGCCCGGTTCCGCGCCAACGGCGGTGACCGTGCCGGCCGAATCGGCCAGCAATTCGGTATAGTTCAACTGTTCCCGGGCGGTATGAAGCTGCGCTTCGGCGGCGTTGACTTGCGCCTCGGCGGTCTGGGTCGCTTGCTGCGCTTGGTCGAAGCGCGAACGGGGCGTGTTCCCCTTCTCAAGTAATTGTCGCTGCCGTTCGAAGTCGTTCCGGGCCTGAGTCCGTTGCCCCTGCGCGGCCGACAGATTGGCTTGCGCCTGGCGCAGGCCATTCTGAAGGATTTGAGGGTCGAGCCGCGCGATGATCTGTCCGGGCTTGACGTTGTCGCCCGGATTGACCCGCCGTTCGATCATGCGGCCATCCAGACGGAAGGCAACGTTGGCTTGGTCCTGCGCCCGGACCTGCCCTGTCAAAGAAAAGCTTTCTGCAGCGGCGTGGCGCTCTACCGTCACGGTGCGGACCGGCCGGGTTTGGGGCGCGGGCGTTTCATGATCGCCGCAGCCGGCAAGGATTGCGGCCACAAGAACGATCACGGCGGTGGAATACTTGGACATCGACGACACCTTCGGCTTCGCGAGGCGTGCGGGGCTGCCGAAACAGCCTTGCGCTTCACAGGTGCGTAAACTATAATGCACTACACAGTGCAATGCAACGGTGTTTCGATGAAGCCGCTCACGACGACGGAAAGCCCATCTGCCCAGCGGAGAGATTCGCGTGAGGCCATCGTGAACGCCGCCGAGCGCTTGTTCCTGAAACACGGCTTCGGCGGCGTCAGCATGGATGAGTTGGCAGCGGAAGCCGGCGTGGCGCGGCGCACGCTCTACAATCAGTTCGCCAACAAGGAGGAAATCTTCCGCGAAATGCTGCTCCGCGTCTCAATGCAGCTTGGCAACGTCCTTCCTCCCGGGATCGAGACCCGGGGTGATGTCGAGGACGTGCTGCACCTTATCGCCAGAGCGGTTCTGGCTTTCCAGGCGCCGCCGGAATATATCGGGCTGGTGCGGATGACGATCGCCGATACCCGACAGTTCCCATGGATCGCCACCGCATTTGATTCGGTCCTGAAGCCCTACCTGGATCGTTTCGCGCGCTACCTGTCTTATCTGACTTCTCTCAGCGTGCTTGACTGCCCCAACCCGTTCTTGGCGGCCCGGCAGTTCCTCGGCCTTCTCAACGAACCGATCTTGTGGCCACGGGTTCTCGGCCAAGACAGCGAGTCGCCTGCCCCCGACACCGTGGTCGAGGAAGCCGTCCGTATGTTCTTGCTGAGGTACAGACCGACACATCCGCGCAAATAGGCCGATCATGGGCGGAGGTCGGATGGATGGTGCGGCGCGCCGGCACCAGATCGTCGAAGCGGTGATACCGTTGTTCTCCCACACGGGCTTTGGCGGTGTCACCACCAAGGAGATCGCGGCGGCGGCGGGAGTGTCCGAGGGACTGCTGTCCGGCACTTTCCGACCAAGGCGGCGCTCTATCAGGAAATTTTTCAACTCGGGCGCCTACTCGATCCCAATCTCCTGCGGCTGGCGACGTTGCCGCCGTCAACAGACACCTTGATGTTGATGATCTACGGTTCCAGGAGAAACACTACCAGTTGCCTATATAATTCCGGTCGAGTAAGTGGCAACTATAGGCTGTTTCTGCGGCTGGCTTGAAGCGAACTACAGCTCGCCGCCGCCGGCACGTTTTTCAATTAGAAATCACGCCCTTCATTTTGAGATCCAAGATCAGAGCGCGCAGCACGTCGCGGGTTGATAACAGCCGATAGTTGATCGCATTAACTATATCCCTGTTATACTCCCAGCCGACGTTGGAGATTTCGTCGCTATTGTAGACGCCGCGATTGAAGCCGGAGCCATCGGGCGAAGCCCAACCGGTGATCGGCGTGTCATAGCTTCGAGAGACGATGTGCCACGCCGCCCCGTTCGAGACCACGGCGCAAAAATCGCCGTATTTGCCGAGCACGACCATCTCGCCATCCGGTCCGCCGCCGCCATCGACCACCACCAGCACGGGATTCGACGAGGGATCGACTTTCTTGATCGTGACCTGCCGGCCCCAACCGTCGGGCGATTCGGGCGCGGGCAAAGTGGCGGTAGTCTGCCCGATCCAGGCACTGACCAGACAAAGCGGCCGGGCGGTGTCGACCCAGAAGCCGGCGGTGCCTTCAACATAGGCTGAAGAAATTGTCGGGGTTGAACCGCCTATTGTATGCCAACCTGATCCATCGCTAACTACGTTTATGTAATCCCCTTGAGCCGACAGGATCACCCGCCGGCCTTCCGGGCCGTTGCCGACTTCAGCCGTGACCCAAACCGCGTTTTCGCTCTGGTCGGCCTTCTTGATTGTCATCGGCTTGCCGACCGCGGTGGGCAGGCTCGGGTGAGGCAAGCGGAACTCGGTGACGCCACTATAGGCCGAGACGGTATACAACGACCGCCCGGCCTTGCCGGTGATCGGCGATTCGCCCTCGATGTACTCGACATCGCCGTAATTGTTGACCATGGCCGAGATGTACCACGCCGAGCCGTTCGAGACCAAATCCAGCGAATCATACTGATAGCGCAGGATGGCGGCGCGGCCATCGACGCCCTTGCCGTCAATCGTGTTGACGATCACGGCATAGGCGCCGGCGTCCGACTTCTTGATGGTCAGGCGGCGGCCGGCGGCTCTCGGATCACTGGCGGCGGGCAGCCGGGCCATCACGTCGCCGATCGCGGCCGACAACACATGAAACGTCACCTCGGGATCGATATCGACCACCCCGGCTTCCTGGCTGAACCGCGCGTTGCCGGCGACAACATTGCCGCCGACAATCCACCAAGTCGCACTGTTCGAGACGATCTCGATAAAATCGAACCGGCTGGCCAGAATCGCGTGCCGCCCGTCCGGGCCGGGGCCGCTGGTCTCGGTAATGGTGACCCGGTTTTCGGAAAGGTCGGTCTTCTTGATCGTAATCCGGCGGCCGTTGGCATCGCTGGCTGCCGGCAACCGGAACTCGACATCGCCGCCATAGGCCGAGACCAGCCATGTGGTTGATTTGGTGAGATCAGGCTGAACCAAACCGCCGGTTGCCGGCTCGACATACATGGTCTCGACCGCGAAGCCTTCGACCCGGAGATCGGTCGCCAACGCCTTGTGAAGCAGGGTCCGGGTCGGATAGCCGGCATTCAGCGCGGTATAGGCGCGAGCACCTGACGTGTCCCATATGGGGGCACCGCCGGTGGCCGAGAACAGATTGATGATGCAACTGTCGGTCGAGCCGTTATCGATCCGAATGCCGGGCACCGCGCCCGAGCACTCGGCATAGAAATTGATGATTTGAGTCTGGCTCGTCATCGCACCGAGCCGAAAACAGGCCCGGGCGGTCGGCGAGAGGTTGGCCTCGCAGTCGATAAAACTGTTTTGATAGCGCCCGGTTGACAAAAAGAAGCCGCAGCCGGTCATCGGCGCCGACAGTGAATAAACCCGGACGTCATGGAATTTATTAGCGTTCGGCGTGTCGCCGGAGGATTCCACGGTCATCAGAATTCCGTGCAAAGCCGGCCGGGCGATCAGAATTCTGGAGCAATGGTTCCAATAGGTCGGCTTGTCGGGATTGTCGTAGCCGTCAAGAGTGATGCCGATCAGGGCATCCCAAATGGTCAAATTTTCGACCACGTTCTTTACGCAAGGCCCCTGGCGGCCGTAGAGTTTGACCGCGGTACTGCCGCCGACGATCTTG
Source organism: Rhodospirillaceae bacterium (assembly GCA_037147415.1). Taxonomy (GTDB): domain Bacteria; phylum Pseudomonadota; class Alphaproteobacteria; order Azospirillales; family Azospirillaceae; genus BOG-933. The sequence continues at coordinate 22,944 of JBAWVF010000046.1, forward strand.
AGATCAGCCACCCGGCAATAGCCGTCCTGAAGCTCGATCGCGTTGAAGTCCGAGGGATAGCTCGGCAACGCGTCGGCATTGAACGGCTGCTCACGCGCCTGAATCACCGAACCGTCGCCGACCCCGAACAAGCTTTGCCCATAGCCGAGCACGATCGGCGCCGCGATGCGCCAGACACCCGGCGGCACGAACAGCGCTTTGTTCGCGGCCAATGCCGCTTCGAAAGCGGGCGCGCAATCAACGACGCCGCCCTCGACGCCGCCGTAATCGGCCGGGGTGGCAATTTCGCGTGAGGCCAGATAGCGTCGCAGGTCGAGCTTGGAGACGGCGGCGCCGGTGGTCAGGATGTCGTCGATGCGGGCCATGGTCACAACTCCGCTGAAGCCAGGATGGTGCCGCCGCTGCCGCGCTGGATCAGCAGCGTGCCCGAGGTCAGACCGCTGAAGAAGCCGCAACTGATCCGGCCGTTATGGGCGGTGGCGTCGTGCACGGTGGAAACCGCGGCCTGGGACTGGGCAAAATCGCTGGCGACCGCGTCGGTGAAGTTCAAGGCCCCGGTCGCCTCATAGCTCGGCACCGCCCGCATGTCGGGATGCGACAACGGGATTTGCATGTTGGTGGCGCTGTTCGCCTTGCCGATCAGGCCGGAACAGGGCCGCAGGTAGCGCGCGACCAGCAGGGTTTCGGTCGCGATCGGACGCGGCGCCATCGGCAGCGCCAGCGAGCCTGCCACCAGTTGCAGATCGCCGAGATAGAGGTTCTTCGAGCTGACCGCCCCGCAGGCAGCCGAGATGATGATCTCCAGCCCGGCGCTGCAATCTCCCAGATTGGAAACCGACAGGCTGAGATCGGCATTGACCGCGTTGGCGATCGAGACCGTGCCGGTGGCGATCTGAGTGACGGACGCAAAATTGTCCGCCGCGGTCGGTTTGTTCACGGTGATGGTATAGGTCACCGAACTGCCGACGTCATGATAAGTCCGGGCCGTGACCATCGCGGCGCCGTTGGCGAGCGGACCGGTGTTCCGAGCCTCGATCCGATGACGCCAAGAGACGGTGCCCGCGCCGGTCAAGGTGGCCGATTGAACCTGACAGGCATAGCCGGATTTTGATAACGTGGTGACACCCGTTGCCTGAACAATGGTGCCGCCGGTAACGGTGCCTCCCGCCGTGACCGCGATCAGATCGACCGGGCCGGTCTGCCAGGACGTACTCAGACTTTTCGAGGCGCGGTGCGAAACCCGGCAGCAGCCGTTGATCACCAGATTTCGATAATGGCCCTGGTCTCCGGTGTTGACGCCGCTGAGGGCCATGGTGCTAACGCCCGAGGAATCCCGGCCGGTCAGACGGCCGTCATCGGCGATGAACAGCTTGAGGTAACCGGCGGGCGGATTGCCGGTGGGCGTACCGGCTTTGAGGGTCAGGTCGGCCATTTCAGTTCCACACTCCGACGCTGCCATCGACGACCAGCGAGCCGTCGATGGTTAGGTTGCAAAACACCATCATTTGCCGGCCGGTATCGATGCCGACCGTGGTCCCGGCGGGAATGCTCGACCAGGGCAGACCGGTGCCGCCACCGCCGGCAAGCCGGCTATCGTCGGCCCGGACCAGCTGGGTTGAACTGTTGACCCCGGAAGCCGCGACCGGCAGCCGGGCGAGATCGACCGTGCCGGTGGTCAGCACCGAGGCGTCGTGGCTGTGCGAACTCGCCGCTTTGCCGTCGAGCACTGCTTGCAACCCTTGGCAATCGCCGATCTGATGGCCGTGCCCGAGCACCGCCTTGCCATCGAGCGCGGTTTGCAGACCGGTGACCGACGAGATCGGCTGGCTGCCTGTATGGAAGGTTCGGTCGCGTAGCGCCCCGACAGTGGTCCGCTTGCCGCCGTTCTGCACCACCGGCAGCAAGGCGGCATTGTCGAGCGGGCTGGCCTCTTGAAGCTCAGACACACGAAGCACGTCCATGCGGATTTACTCCAACTCCAGAACCAGGGCACCGGCTGGAAGCAAGCTGACCTCAGCCGGCTTCGGCACGCGCATTCCGGCGTTATACCAACCGCAAAAAGTCTTCATGCAACAGCCCAATTCCGAGAAGCAATTG
>JBAWVF010000047.1:0-24764 GCA_037147415.1 Rhodospirillaceae bacterium
CTTATCGGTTAAATCGGGTTTCGATTCAACCACGAATCGGCAGGCGGCTGATTTCAATACCGGGAGGGCCTTGCACCCGGCCCCCATAGGAAGATATGAGGACGACATCTTTGTTCTCTTGTCCCGGATAGCCTGCCTGCAATGCCCGTATCGCCCACCGCGTCTACCGCCGGCCGCCCGCCTCTGATCGGTATCACCGCCTGCTGCCGAGAGGTAGAGGCCATGCCCTATCACGTTGCCGCCGATAAATATGTCCATGCGGTTCTCCGTGGGGCTCGTGCCTTGCCGTTCCTGATTCCGGCTCCGGACGACGGCATCGACGCCGCGATGATCGCCGAGCGGCTTGATGGCTTGCTGGTGACCGGCAGTCCGTCCAACATTCTGCCCGAGCATTACGGCGGCGACCCGAGCGAGCCGGGGACGCTGCACGATCCCGCCCGTGATGCCATCACCCTGCCCCTGATCCGCACCTGTCTGGAGCGTGGCATTCCTCTGCTCGGCATTTGCCGCGGGCTCCAGGAACTCAATGTCGCCCTTGGTGGCACCTTACATCAAAAGGTCCACGAACTGCCCGGCATGCAGGATCACCGCTGGCACGATGCCGACCCGATTGAAACCCAATATGGGCCGGCTCATCCGGTGCGCATTCTAAACGGCGGTGTCCTGGCCGAAATCATCGGCGCCGGCCGCATCACAGTTAATTCATTGCATTGGCAAGGCATCGACCGTCTGGCCCCCGGCCTGCGCGCCGAGGCTGAAGCCGAAGACGGTTTGATCGAGGCGGTTTCGGTTGAAAGCGCCCCCGCCTTCGCGGTCGCGGTTCAATGGCACCCGGAATGGCGCTTTGCCGAGAATCCGGCTTCGGTTGCGCTGTTGCAGGCCTTTGGCGCGGCGGCGCGGATTCGGGCCGCCTGAATGAGACCTGCGTGAAATGGTAGCCCGGTCCGACCCCGGACCGGGCCTTAAGCGGACGGCTCAGAACCGTCCGGTTCCCCGGCAGGTAGATCCGCGATTTCAAACGAAGCTCCGTCGGGCGAAATCCGGGCAAACACCATGTCAAGCCGCTGCTTCAGATGAATTAAGGAAATCGGCTTCACCAAATAACCGTCGGCGCTGTATTCCTTGGCAAACATCACGGTGTCTGGCTTCGAATCGGCGGTCAGAAAAATAACGGGCGTAGCGGAAATCCCGGCCACCTTTGAATCACGCAGGGTTTTCAGAAATTGCCGGCCATCGATCGGGGTCATTTGGACGTCGCACAAGACAACGCTGGGCTTTATCCGTAACAGTTCCAATAAACCCTTCCGCCCATCGGCAGCTTCATGAATCCGATGAATGCCGATATGGCCCAAGAGCTTGCGCACGACATCGCGAGCAAAGTCCTCATCATCGACAACGAGAACGCTATAGTCGCGATAATTAATCGCCATCGTCGCTTCTCCTGGGACTAAATATCCGAAGGCACGGCCGCAACGCCGCCTCCATCTCATCATAAGTCGGCGCAAGCAAGCTTGCCATAATTTGAGCGGTTTCGATATCGGCGGCTTCGGCAGCATCCTGAACATCGGAGGCAACCTCACCCAAACGCCCGGCCCCGACCGAACGAGCGGCGCCCTTCAGCGTGTGGGCGGCATGCAGCGCCGCCGGCATGTCCCCCCGTTCAAGCGCCGAGTCGATCGCCGCCAAATGGCGCGGTGCAACGACTATAAACTTTCGTATGAATTCAATGGCCTCTTCATCAATCGCCCCGAATATCTGACGGATCCGGGAGAAATCGAAAATACGGCTATCAATTTCCTCTTCGTATGCCGGGGTCGCGGGCGTCGACTGCGGCGGCGACGGGTGCAATGACGGAGTCGGCAAAGCTACCGTCGCGATACGCCGCAAGGCTTCCGCTTGGGGCAGGTGGCGGGCCAGTTCAGCCGTCAAGACCGCCCGCTCAATCGGCTTGGACAGATAGCCATCCATGCCGGTCTCTCTACACCGATGCCTGGTTTCAGGCAGAACATCGGCGGTCAAGGCGATGATCGGCAGGCGCTGCCCGTCGCCGCGCTGCGCCTCTTCCTCCCGAATCGCCAAGGTCAGAGCAAAACCGTCCATTTCCGGCATGTGAAAGTCGGTCAGCAACAGGCCGAATTTTGCACAGCGCCAGCGCTCCAGGGCCTCTCGGCCGTTTGCCACAATCTCGCGGGCATAGCCCAGGCGATCGAGCAGACGACCGATGACCACCTGATTGGTTAAATTGTCCTCGGCCACCAGGATCAGTGCGTTAGCTTCCCGAGCTTCCTCGACCGAAGGTGGCTGGTACTGGACTTCACCGGTGACGGTCCGCAACTGAAGGCTGGTCCGTCCGAGCGCCGCCGCAATCACCGTCCATAAGCGGGAGCGCCGCACCGGAACCGACAAAGTCGCAAACACACCGTCACCGGCATAGTGAAGCAGCGAGCGCGGCGCGGCCAAAAGAAAGCGTACCCGTTGAAAGCGCGCCTCACCCGCCGGCAAATGAAGCCTTCGCCCGGAATCGGCAAACACCAATGCAACCACAATATCGTCGGGACTCGGGCGGGACTGCACAACCGCCTCGATTCCGTCGTAGTCTGCAACCCAGTGAATATTCGTCACGCCGGCCGCGTACAAGTGATGCTTAACCGCATCCTGTCGTCTACCATCGGCGCCGAGCACAACGAACGTCGCATCCTGTATTTCCGGTTCAGGAGCGTCCGGACCGGCCCTGTTCCGATCAAGTTCAAAGGATAACTCAAAACTAAAAGTAGTGCCCACACCCGCTGCGGAAGTGCAGCCGATTTCTCCCCCCATCATCAGGCACAAGCGCCGGCAAATCGCCAGGCCCAGTCCGGTGCCGCCGAATCGCCGCGAGGTTGAACTGTCGGCCTGCTGAAATTCCTGGAACAATTTTGCGCGCTGCTCTTCAGTCAAGCCGATGCCGGTATCGATAATTTCAAAACGTAACCGACACCGCTGATCACCATTACAGTCAAGCGGAGCGACCCGCGCCGTGACACTGCCATGCTCGGTAAACTTCAGGGCATTCCCGCCCAGATTAAGGAGTATCTGGCGCAATCGGGTCGGGTCACCGATTAAAGAGGCTGGAATATCCGGGTGGAGATCAATATCAAAGGCAATGCCCTTTTCATCGGCTCGCTGGGCCAGCAACTCGCCAACCGCCTCCATTACTTCAGACGGCGAAAACGGAATCGCTTCGATATCAAGCCGCCCGGCTTCAATCTTGGAAAAATCCAGAATATCATTGATAATCGTCAGCAGCGCCGCAGAGGACTGGTGAATCACCCGGGACAGGCTGCGCTGGTCTTCGGTCAGTTCGGTTTGATCCAGCATCTCGGCCATCGCCATCACACCATTCATCGGCGTGCGGATTTCATGGCTCATCATCGCCAGAAAGCTGGATTTAGCCCGATTCGCGGCCTCAGCCACCCCCTTAGCCTCGGCAAGATGCTGTGAACTTTCATTCAGTTCACGGGTTCGTTCAGCCACCAGCTTTTCAAGTTTATCCGCAGTAAAGCGCAACTTTTGCTGATACCGCCCAACATACCAAGTAAAGCCGGAAACAATAAAAGCCACCCCGAGCGTCACGATCACAAAGTAACGAACCGTCCGGTCGGCCTCATTGGTTGCCTGATCGGCTCTGCTCCGGGCTTCGAGCAAGGCAGCCTCGGCGTTATCGTCGAGAATACGGGCAACACGATCACATAGAGCCGTAAAGGGCTGTAAAAAGGCAACCGCGGCCGCAAAATCGATCTCGAGCATCGACCCGACCCATTTAACCGCGCCCTGATAGGTTTTAAGCGTCTCCAAAACCTCATTCAAACCGGGAGCCAGCTTCGGGCCGGCAAAACGATCACGATACTCCGCAACATCAGCCTGTAAATCTGCTAAGTCATCACTCAGCTTGTCAATCCTGGCCGGAATATCAATCTTGTCATTGCCGGCAGCCCGAACAGTCATCAGAGCATACAAGGTGGCATTAATCTTTTGTAGCTTCTCCTCAACCTCGGAAATTCGAATATTACCATCGAGATTATGGCCGACGATTTGCCGGGTCTGAAAAAGCACCGCCTCCAGTCCGGTATAGCCGATCCAAACCAAAAGGCAGATCAACAGGGCCGCCGTCACCGGCATTACGATCATTTGCCAAGCGGGGCGATGGTGCTCGGCAACCGACCTGTGTTCAGCGAGCGTCATGGCGGGGGCCAATCAAAAACGAATCGAAACAGTGCCGAGAACACGACGCTCAGGAGTCAAGCCGGAGGTTTGATTAATTGTTCTTCGGTTAAGCTGACGTCCGCTCATCGCCACCGTAAGGTTGTCGCTAATCTTATAGCCGATCCGGCCATCAACCGTCAAGTAACCGCCGATTTGGTAGCGGCTGAAAGAAGTCCCGTCTGTTGACACCCGAATATCATCATATCCTGATTGCCAGCGTGCGGCCACATCAGCCTCGAAATCTCCCCACGAGCGCCCCAATCCAAAGATCAGCGTATGAACCGGGGTACCGCGAGCATTATCAACCGAACTATTAACGACGGAAACATCCTGATTAACCGATATCCGGTCGGACACTAAGGCGAGCGCGTAGGCCCCCTTCCAACGCCAACCCTCAGTATTAGAGCCCTTAAGACTAAGCTCACCGCCGATACTGGTACTGCTGCCAATATTACCGGCATATCCATTACCATTGATATCGAATATACCGGCATCCCCCGGCGGCGCCAAAACATTGGTGCTACTTTGATAGAAAACCGCCAATTGACCGTTTGAGTCCAGTGCGGGCAAGCTCCGATTATAATCGATTTCATAATTCATACTAACCGTCGGCTTCAAATTGGGCGTACCCTGATATGAAGTAACAACTGAATTAAAATTATCCTGAATCGGCTCGGGAAAAAGCGCATAAAAGTCCGGGGCCTGAACCCCCCGTGCTACTGAAAAACGCAACGTATCAACATCTGTCGGTTTGTAGACTACGGCCGAATTAAAACTCGGCTCACTAATCGGGCGGCTATTATACTGATCAGGAGTATATATAACAGTTGGGGCAACCGGTCCATTATACATAAAAGTCATATAGTCGAGACGAGCGGAATTAATCAGTGAAACTTTCGGTAAGATTTGCCAGTTCCACATCGCACTTGCCGAATAAACATCAAAACCGAAATGCTCATCATCAAAAGCGGTGCCGCTTCCACGGTTATTGCGATACTCCAATCCGAGCCGGACCGTGTGGTCAACATCCGGCTTGAACAAATCACTCAATTGAATGACCGTCAGGTTATTAAGAATGCTGGTGCATGTCGCACAATTTTCACCGGGAAGATAGACAAACTCAACTCGATTACGGTAAGCATTCAAATTAAGATAGCCGATACCGGTATCTCGGCCGACGCTCATTTTCTCCCGATCCGATGTATAGTTAACCCAACCGGGATAACCGCCAACCGTCATTTCAAATTGCCGGGCCTGCGTCACATCGACCTCGACCGAAACATCGATTCCCGATGGCAATTCGGCCCGACCGTGAGCATAAACGCTACGGTTATAAGCGTGACTCGGAAACGGTCCATAACTGGACGGTTGGGGAATTTCCGCGATAAACTCCTTGCTTCGAAATGCTGAGGTTGAAAGACGAAGGCCAGCCCTATCTCCTAAATGGACTGTCGTCACCGCGGAGGCCTGTCCGGTACTCTGAGTTCCCCCCCGCAGAGTCACGGTATTGACTGAATCGAAAATCGGATCATAGGTAACGATATTGATTACACCGGCAATCGCGTTGAAGCCGAACAGTGCGGTATTCGGCCCCTTAATAACTTCAATCTGACGAATTTCCTCAAGCTGTACGGGTAATGTAGCCCAGGCTGTATAGCTATGATAATCAACATAAATCTGTCGTCCATTCAATAAAACCAGCACACGTGGACTATTAGCGGCATTATAACCGCGAACGGCAACATTGGCATCAAGTATTCCGTAACGACGGACATCGACACCAGCAATAGATCGTAGAATATCCGGAATATTATCCGAACCCGAACGCCGTATTTCATCAGCCGTAATAATTTCCATATTTACAGGGGCGTCCGCGACCCGATGCGGCGACCCCGTTGCGGAAGTCGTCACCGGCTCACCGAAAATTTCCTCAAGCGCACCGTAGTTAACGGTCTGCGCCAGGGCGGACTGAATACCGACCGTTATCACGCCCGCCATTATGGCCAACCACAAACTCCGCATCCCCGGTCTCACTCTTAACGTTCGGTTACAAGCATTTTAAAAGCCGTATCGAAATCAATACCGGCAGCCATGGCGGCGGCTCGATTCAGGTAAACGGAAACTTTCGGAATCGTCTGCACTACCAATATGCAGGCCCCCGAATCGACGCAGGCGACATCGGTTCCAATCGTCAATATCCGTGAATTGACTTGACTCGCCGCCTTGGCTTCCGCAGACGAATTGACAAAAACCGCAACCGCGCTGGCAACATCGGTTGCGCTGCCTTCGATAACACGCAAATTTATCAAGGCGGCACCCAAAGCCGTCACATCGGCCGCCCCGGAAAAAACCACGACTCCGGCTCCCGGTGCCGGCTTATTTGCTATGAAATTGAATATCTTAGCCGCTATTTTAATCTGTTTGCCGTCCATACCGGCCGCTCGCGCTATTGGCGATTTGGCGCCAAGCAGCCCGATTATGGTAAGAATGATGACAAGCCTTCGACACCCGCTCATGCGGCCAATATGCTCCGGTAAATTCACCACAAACAGCCGTCGGGATGCCGACAGCGTGAACCGCTATTATTATAGCACTATACACTAAATGTTATAATAGGACTTTTGGCCACGCGATTTTTGCCTCGACCACGGCCGATCCCGGCTCTTCCGCACTCCGCTATCTTCTGCTATGATTCGCTCAATTTAAGGCTCTCCGAAATCACCACCTCGTTCATATGAGACAACCGATGCTTTTAAATAAGTTGACACCAAAACAAAAGTTTACTTTTTTGCGGCTGGTTCGCGACATTTCAATTTCGGATAAATCACTGAACCCGGCCGAGCGTGATATAATTAAAGAACTCTGCGAAGAAATGGGAGTGTCCGCTTTAGACATTACCTCTAATATAGACATGAATACACTTGAACATATTTTTGATAGCAGAGAAGTTCGCACAATCGTTATGATTGAGCTAACAAGATTGGCCGTCATTGATCAATTATTTTGTTATGGCGAAAGCGTTCTTCTAAATAAGCTTCGTATCGAATTTGGCTTTTCTGCTGAGGATTTCGGCCATATCAAAAGTTTAGCCGAGGTTTACAATCTTTTGCGTCAGGGAATTCGGACCCTGGCTCGCCAATGAGTCTAAGCTCCGACAAAGCCCGCACCGACGTCGTGATTCGCGACAAGCTTGACCATGCGCGCGATGATGTGGTGAAGGCGGTACGAAGTCAGTCGAAAGAGGCCCTGCTACCGGCACTTGAGTCACTGGTTCAAGCAAAGATTTTGTCAGTTTATGTCGAAGACGGTGGACTGATTGACAAGATGCGCCGAATGCGAACACTCCTTGAACAAATTGACCGCTGCATCGTCCCGGAGGTCAGAGAAGAACTGGAAAACAGACACGACACACCAATTCCGTTCAGTGCCGAATCCTATCGGTGCCTGCGCGCTGTCCTTGACGACTAAAGTATAATGACTAAGGTTGCGATCAAGCCGGTCTAACGGCTCTGCATGTAATGGGAATAGACGCATGATCACGCTTTGCCAATTCACCGATAAGCCGGTGTGGGGCATTAATCCCAGCCCATTTTGCATGAAGGTTGAGACTTATCTGCGCCTTACCGGCTTACCTTATCAAACAAAATCTTGTCTGCCGAACCAAGCTCCAAAGGGAAAATTGCCATTTATTATTGAGGATGATGGCCGCTTGATTCCGGATAGCGGTGTGATAATCGAACATTTAGAAGCTACCCGTGGTCACCTGTTGGACGGGTCTTTAACACTGGAACAGCAATCGCTTGGACATTTGATTAGACGCACCTGTGAGGAGAACTTATTCTTTGTAATCGCCTATAGCCGCTGGTTTGATGAACCTGGCTGGAGTATCCTGAAACCACTATTTTTTGGCAATATTCCGATACCGATTCGCTGGATTGTACCCGGACTGATCCGCCGCCGTATTCGCCGAGATTTGATCGGCCAAGGCATCTTGCGTCACAATCGCGAAGAAATTTATGCTCTTGGCTGCAAAGATATCAGGGCCCTAGCCGGACTTCTCGGCAATCGCTCATTTTTTGTTACCGATCATACGCCGTCATCGGTTGATGTCTGCGTTTATTCTTTTCTTGTTAATATCATAAGGCCTCCTGTTGATTCTCCATTAAAATATTTTATAAAACAGCATGATAATCTTGTCTCCTTTATTTCACGCATTGATAAATTGCTTGAGACGTGAACGAGAATATGCCATGCCTTCCCGCAGAGACCGGCCCTGATAGCCAATTAGTAATGGAGCAACTGAGTGCTGTTCTTGCTCAGCGGCTTGGAGGTGACGGCCTTGCCGAGCTGATCGGCACGGTGTCCGGCAATATTAATGTTATCCTGAAGATACGCTACCAGGGGCTGACATTAGGTGTCCGGCTTGCCGTAAATACATATCGATTCAAGTATGAGAAGACGATTATTAAAGAGATATTCACACTTTACTTAATTCATTACGGCCATGGCGCCGTAGATAACCCAAAACTTCGCAGTGTTATTGATAATATACTGGCATCTCCTGTTGGTGGCCCAATCGAGCATTCGTTAGTACGCCGAGTCATACACTATGATTGGTCGCTCTCCACTTTACCTTGGCCTTTTTTTATATTTGAGTGGATTGATGGGAATATCTTATGGCACCAACACGGAGAGAGCGGCTATTTCGAAGCGGGCCGCACCTTGGCTAAGCTTCACCGGATAAAGTTTGACGCTTACTATCGCGATATTTTTAGCATCGGGAATGAGCCCTTATCCCAGACAGTACATTTTGCGCGCGCTCTTGCAACCGAGCGGCAGCTTGCGGAGTCATTATTGCCGGCCGTGGTTTTATCCAAACTTGATGCACTTGATCCCGATACATTGCCGCCAACCCATCCTTGTTTAGTTCACAATGACTATTCAGGTGGAAATATTATTATCGGGGCTGACGGGGAGCAAAGAATTATTGATTGGGACAACTGGGTTATCGACGCACCGGAACTCGACTTGTTGAAGATGAAGTATTGGACTGCTATCGGCCCTGACGGGCTCCTGATTGCGGTTCCTGCCTTATATCAGGCTTTCCTTCAAGGCTATACCGGCTCCGCCGACACGACTATTAACGATCAACGGTTGTACGCTTACGAAGTCTTGTGGTTAACGCGCGCCTTCACTTTTGAAAGCGTACACCGTGACCACCGCAGTCATGTAACGAGCGGAACTGCACTTGCTCGCCACTATCCACCCGCCCGGTTCTATCAAGACTATCTACTCGCGCTCTAGGTTATGGAGTCTTATCGTGAACATTGCAATCGTCATACCGGCCCGCATTGGTTCCCGGCGCTTCCCTGGCAAGCCGATGGCTTTGATTCGTGGCCGTAGTTTGCTCAATCGGGTCTGGTCCATTGCTCGTGCCGTGACCGGCGTCAACCACGTGTATGTCGCGACTGATCATGAAACGGTCGCCGCGCATGCCCGCAGTTTTGGCGCCGAAGTGATCATGACCGACTCGGCGTGTGAAACCGGGACCGACCGGGTCTACCAAGCGATGCGGTCTCTGCCGAAGCCGCCCGATGCAGTCATCAATTTCCAAGGCGATGCCGCGCTGACCCCACCTTGGGTTATTCAAGGCTTGGTTGATGCCTTTCATGGCGACCCGAACCTGTCGCTGGTAACCCCCGCCGTGCATTTGACTTGGGAGAAACTTGAAGATATTCGCAAATCAAAAGAAACCAGCCCGTCTAGCGGCACACTTGTGACTTTCGACAAGAACATGAACGCACTGTATTTCTCGAAAACGATTATTCCATTCATGCGTGTTCGAACCATGCCTGAGCCACCGGCATATCGGCACATCGGTATTTACGGTTATCGCTTCGATGTGCTGGAACATTTATCCAGTCTGCCGCAAACTCCACTGGAAATTGTCGAGCAACTCGAACAATTGCGCGCCCTTGAGAACGGCATTCCGATTCGAATCGTGTTAACCGACTATCGCGGCCGCACCCACTGGTCGGTTGACGCCCCTGAAGACGCCCTCTACGTTGAACAAATCATCGGGCGTGAAGGCGAACTAATTTCATAAGCATTTGAAAGTAAAAAACATGGATATTCTATTTGGCCGTCACGGCAATACCTTCGGCCCTGATGACAAGGTTGTATGGGTGGGTCGGGAAACTGACCTGGAGCTTGTTGATAAGGGCTGGCAGCAGGCAAAGGCATTCCATGCGGCACTTTTGCGCCTTAACATGGTGCCCGACCGCCTCTATTGCGCGTCACTCAAACGGACCCGCGGGTTCGCGGAAACAATCGGTAAGAACTTGCCGACTCCGATCAAACCCGTGATCGAGTCTCGACTTGACGAAGTTGATTATGGGGCCTGGGCCGGCAAGACTTCGGAAGAGATCAGCACAAAACCCGAAGACAAGGAAGCCATGGAGCACTGGAGCCGCCATGACATTTGGCCGTCTAATGCCGGATGGGGCAGTCTCGAGTCTGAAATTCTCGGCAATATTCAAGGATTTATAGACGATATCCTACTAACCGCTCACCCCGATCAAAAACTTTTAGTCATCAGCAGCAACGGCACATTGCGTTTCTTCCCGAAGCTGCTTCAGGTTAGCAATCGTGATCTGCCAAGCTATGTTATGAAAACCGGGCATATCGGCCTGATTTCCGGAACTCCGGGCGCCTTTAAGGTCCGTTTCTGGAACATCAAACCGGAGTCGCTCGGCACGGAATAGCTTAAGCGCCGCTCGGTCCGCCCCGCCGGGGCGGCCGCCCGCGGGCATTGAGCGCGGAAAGTATGCCCGTCGGCGCCGCAACCGCAGCGCGACGAACCCCCATCGGCAACGGCTCCTCCGGCTTTCCGCCGACATAATCCTTGGCCTTGGCGTTGGCATCAACGGCCACCTGACGCTTCACATCCGGGTCAAGCGTGGAAAAAGCCCGCGATGCAAAGTCGAAAGCCGGCCGGGACTTGGTCGCCAGCACCTGACGCAACGCCTTCGACACCAGCACGGTATCGAGGACACCAGCCCCCGAAACATCATCAAGGGCATCCGCGAGAATGCCGATGGCTTGGAGGGTCTGTTTGTCGTCAAGTGAAAGCGGCAATGCCATGGTAAAACCTCGTTGTCCGCGATATCCGTCCGGCCGTCCCGTGCCCCGAACCGAAGATACCCCCGCACTATAACCGTGTCTGTGAGATGTGTCACGCAAGCTATAATGAATGACCTGCGTCAATCTGCCCTTGTCCGCCCCGCGACCATACATCCCGCTGAAGCCCGCCGCTTGTCGGCAACCTCTAGAATATGACTGCGCAAGGCTTCATCCTGTTCCATTAGCCTGCGAAAATCAGTTAAAGCCAGCTCTAAAAGGTGACAATATCCCAAAGATCGCACATCGGCAGCACGCGGCTCTCCGGTTAGTAACGCCATTTCACCGAAAAAATCCCCGCTCCCGAGATTTAACGGCACAGCCCCCTCGGTCATCACGACTTCGACAACACCTGACGCAATAAAATACATGGACTCACCGCGTTCACCGCGCCGAACCAGCAATTCATCCGGCAAAGCAAGGCGCGCACGCAGCAATCGACCGATAACGGCCAAGCGCTCTGCGGCAAGTCCACTAAAAATCGGCACACGCGCAATCAATTCCGGTAAATTCATTCCAAGATCAAGCTGCGGCGCCTGTTCAACCATCTGCCAGCGCCGATCCATATCTTGCATCAGGTTATTAAAAATCTCCTGACTGATAATCGACTCCGTATGCATCAATGTATATTCGGCCTCCTCCATACGCAAGGCGGCACGGTTCAAATATTGGTACTCGATAACCGGAGCATAGTCGGGATAGCGCGTCTTTAGAGCCGTAAGCGCATTTTGCACCAAATTACGGCGATGACTTAACGCCCCGATCAACTGACGCGCGGCACAATCTCCCAACAATGTCACGAGCTTACGCTCAACCATGTCCTGAAGTGTAATCAATACGGCAAGATTAATCAACAATGCTTCAAATCTTAAAGACAAGCGCCGAGCCAGCGGTCCAAGTAAATTCAGGCGTCTTTGCAGACGAACCGCCCTGACCATATGAGATGTAAAGCTTAAAGCCTCCCGCCCGGCCTGTTCATAACCATCAACTCCACCAAATCTAACCCCGTCAAGCAGCCAACCCGTGCGTTCCGTTAACGCTTCAACAACGGAGCGGGAAATAATTCCGTTTTTGAAATTCTGAAGATAGAGTTCTTCCTCTCGATTGACTAAAATAACTAAACCGATAAAGACCCGATCGTCTACACTGAGCGGTGGAGAATTTTCCAATGACCGCTCAATATTGCTCAAGCGTTGTTCATATTGCTTTACCGTACGCGCGGCCACATCACCATTAATATGATAATCCCGCGACAATAATTCTACTTTTTCGACCACACTTGAAAGCGACAAGGACAGAGCACGATTGCGCATCGCCTGCTCGGCCGGCGTCAACTTGTCGAGACCGAGCAAACGAATCAGTGGCCTGAGCGTGGTGCCGTGCACGAACAGGGTCAGCAACACGTATCCGGGCACCAGTACAGCAATAAAGCGTTGAATCGATGGATCAATTTCAGGGTTCCGGGTCACCGCCAAGGCCAGGGTCAACGACACCGCACCGCGCAGACCGCCCCACAAGATGACCACGCTATGACTGGTCTTAATTCCCCGCGCCAAACCAAATAAAGATAATGCCGGTAGCAAGCCGAACATGACCAATGCCCGCGCGAACAGCGCCGCAGCCATCACAACGGAAAGCAACAGCACATCATTTCCGGTAACATTTTCTAAGTTCTGAGGCACCAGCATCGCGGCCAACAGAAAAATCATTGAACTCATCCAGAAGCCAAGCTGCTTCCAGGTCAACTCCAGGTCGCCCCACGTCGCCGGCGAGATTCTGGTCCGCCCGACCGAGCCGACAACCAGCGCATTGACCACAACCGCCACAACACCTGACACGCCCAGATAATGATCGGAAAGAATATAAGTTAAATAGGCAAAAGCAACCGTAAGAGAAATCTCGGATAAAGGCGCATCACGCAGCGGCGTCACCAGATGGCAGAGCAACCGTCCCATGCCATAGCCAACGATGATCGCACCACCGAAGGCGCGCACGAAAGCCTCGATCCCTTCGACCAAATGCGGCGGACGCTCACCGGTTACCATCGCAAGCAGCAATGTAAACAACACGATCGCAGCCGCATCGTTCAACAGGCTCTCGCCTGCAATCAGCAACATTAAACGACGCGGCGCCCCTAAATCGCGAAAGATGCCAATCACCGCGGTTGGATCGGTCGTAGCGAGAATCGATCCAAGCAACAAACAACCAACCAGCGATTCATCAGCCACCGATGAAACTGCATAACCGACCACGAAGGTCGAGATCAGCACCGCAACCACAGCCAGCATAAGAATCGGCCCGACGTCGTCAAGCAATCGACGAACATCGATGGTAAGAGCGGTCTCAAACAACAAGACCGGCAGAAAAATAACCAGAAAGGATTCGGCACTCAGGTTGATCTCACCGAGATGACGCAGAAAACTGCCCATCATCCCAAGATCATCAAAGCTGCTGGCAAAGCGAATCAACACGCCCAAGGCCGTGCCGACCACCGCTAACAACACGGTGAACGGCATATTCAGTTGGTTCGCCAGCGGCGGTAACAGGCTGACCAGTGCCAACAACCCGGCCAAACCGAAGACAACCACACTGATATCTTGCATCCGCCGCCGCCTCTTCCGTCCCTTCCCTGTCAGTCCTTGACCGGTTGTTGGTTATATCCGGCGCATTTGGTCAAAGCAGACAGAATGTCTTCGCGCGAAAACGGTTTCGGCAAGATGTCGATCACGCCGAGTTCCTTCATCGACTGCAAAACCCGCTCCCGCTTTTCGGGGTCGGCCAGCTTATCGTCGGCGGTCATGAACAGAACCGGGATGTGCTTCTCTTTCAGCCGCGGAATTTCCTGCAACTTGCCACACAAAGCCAAACCATCCATCGGCTCCATGTGCCAGTCGCAAACAATCAAATCGAACTCGGAGTCTTCCCACAGCAACGCCAGCGCCTCGGCACCGTCGGCTGCCATGTAAACATTACCAACCCCGAGCCCGACCAGGAAATGGCGCAGGATATTGCGATAGGTGAGCGTGTCTTCAACCACCATCACTCTGAACATCGAATATCCCTCAAAATCCGCTCCTGACATCGACCAGATGCCCCGCCACGGCGGCAGCGGCAGCCATCGCCGGGCTGACCAGATGGGTGCGTCCGCCCCGCCCCTGCCGGCCCTCGAAGTTGCGGTTCGAGGTCGAGGCGCAGCGCTCGCCGGGCTCCAACTTATCGGCATTCATCGCCAGACACATCGAACAACCGGGCTCACGCCATTCGAAGCCCGCTTCAATGAAAACGCGATCGAGGCCCTCCGCCTCGGCCTGATGCTTAACCAGTCCGGAACCGGGAACCACCATGGCCTGAACGGTTGCGGCCACTTTGCGTCCTTTGGCAATCACAGCGGCGGCGCGTAAATCCTCGATCCGGCCATTGGTGCAAGACCCGATAAAGACCCGATCGATTTTCAACTCGGTCAAGGGCGTGCCCGGAACCAACCCCATATAATCGAGCGAGCGGGCCACCGCGCCCCGACGCCCGGCATCCGCGAAATCATCGGGATTCGGCACCGAACCGGTGATCGGCAACACATCCTGCGGGCTGGTGCCCCACGTCACCTGCGGCACCAGATCGAGAGCGTTGATCCTTACCTCGTGATCATAGTGCGCACCCGCGTCGCTGGTAAATGTGCGCCAATAAGCCACCGCCTGCTCCCAAGCCGCCGCCTTGGGCGCCATCGGCCGACCGCGTAAATACTCGAACGTGATGTCATCGGGGGCAATCAAACCAGCGCGTGCCCCGGCCTCGATCGACATGTTACACAACGTCATGCGGCCTTCCATCGACATCTCGCGAATGGCCTGACCGACATATTCGATAACGCAACCGGTGCCGCCCGCGGTCCCGATTTTGCCGATCACCGCCAGCGCGACATCCTTGGCGGTCACGCCTTGCGGCAAAGCCCCATCCACCGAAATCCGCATGTTCTTGGCCGGTTGCTGCTGAAGCGTCTGAGTCGCCAGTACATGCTCGACCTCCGACGTCCCGATCCCGAACGCCAGCGCCCCGAACGCGCCGTGGGTGGAGGTGTGACTGTCGCCGCAAACGATCGTCATGCCCGGCTGGGTAAAGCCCTGCTCCGGCCCGATGATGTGCACGACGCCCTGGCGGATATCATTCATGCCGTAATAGGGAACCCCGAAGTCTTTGACATTGGCTTCCAGGGTCTCGATCTGAATCCGGCTTTCCGCATCCGCGATGCCCCGCGAGCGATCGGTGGTCGGAACATTATGGTCGGCAACCGCCAGCGTCGCTTCCGGCCGACGCACCTTGCGCCCGGCCATGCGCAGCCCCTCGAACGCCTGGGGACTCGTGACCTCGTGAACGAGGTGACGATCGATATAGAGAATACAGGTACCGTCCTCCTGACGGGTGACGATGTGGCTGTCCCAAATCTTGTCGAACAGGGTGCGCGGAATTGACATCGGTCGAGTCTCTTCAAGAGGGTGGGCGGTGTATCACGTAATATCAGCCGAACAGCGCGTCGATCGCCGACTGGTCGAGCGGTGACGCCGTGGGTGGCGGGTCGGCGGCCTTCGCCTTTGGCTTTGCCGCAGGCGGCGGAGGAGGAGGCTTCGGTGCAGGCGGCGCTGCGGGTTTGGCCACCGGCTTCGGCGCCGGGGCGTCGAACAGAGCATCGATATCGTCTTGATTCTGCTGAGCCTTGGCCGCCGGCTTCGGTGCGGGAGCCGCCGGCTTCGGCGCCGGGGCGTCGAACAAAGCATCGATATCGTCTTGATTCTGCTGAACCTTGGCCGCCGGCTTCGGTGCGGGAGCCTCCGGCTTCGGCACCGGTGCGGCCGCTTTAGGTGGTGGCGCAGCCGTTTTAGGCGGCGGCGATGGCGGCTTTAAGGCGGGCGGAGGAGCCTTAGCCGCAGATTTGGGCGACGGCGGGCCACCCAACATCGCGTCGATGTCGTCCTGTGAAAAGTCCGTTTTTCCAGCCACGTGGACTTCGGGCGGTATCGGCGAACCGAACAGCGCATCGATATCGGCCTGACTATTTCCCGGCTCAGGCGGTGGAGGCGGTGGAGGCGGAGGGGGTGGAGGCTCCGGCTCCGGTTCGTCCGGTACGTCCCAGGAGAGGTCTGCCTCTACTTCCGCCAGCATCGGCGAAGGCTCGCCAAACATGGCATCGACGTCGGATTGACTGACGCCGACACCATCGCGCTGAGGGCCGTTTAAAAGATGAGAATCCTCGCGCTTGTCCATGTTTTCATCATGGGCCGGCGCGAAGTCTTCAGCACTTATCCCCCAAATGCTGATCACGGAGTTGATGCGCTGCTCGATGTAACGCAGAGCATTCACGACTTTACCGGTGCGCTGACCGGTCAGATCCTGGAACGAGCATGCGGTAAAGATCGAGGTGACATCGCCCTCGAGCGCAGCGCACAAATCCGGGTCCGCCCCGCCCTCGCGGAAGCGCGCGGAGAGTTCCAGCAAATGCTCGGCAGCGTTCAGAATTTCAAACGAGGCGCGCTCGGTTGAAATCACGATCGCGTCCAATTCGCTGGTCGCGGTGATGATACGGTTGTTATCGGCATCGGCCGGTTGCAAGGCGGCGACTTCCCGTCGCGCCCGCTCGATCGACGCCGCCATCTCGATCAGTTCCTGACGCAGAACATTGATGCGGTTAGCCGTCTCCAACGCCTGGGTCTGTTGACGCCAGGATAAGCGAAACTCTTCGAGCATCGAACGGATATCTTCCGACGCAGCCCCGAGGGACTGCCTTCGAAACCGCCTGAGAAAAGCCCGGCCTTTTGCTGTCCGAGCAATTTCCTCTTCGATCTGCTCGAATTCGTCTTCGCTCAGCTGAGAGAGACGGTCCACCGACTCACGCTCCGAGCACCGACTGAATCTTATTCTTCAAAGTTTCGGCGTTGAACGGCTTAACAATATAATTATTGACGCCGGCCTGCTTGGCAGCGACCACGTTCTCGGTTTTGCTTTCGGCGGTCACCATGATGAACGGCGTTGCATTGAGCTTAACGTCGGCCCGAATTTCCTTCAGCAACTGCAAACCGGTCATCGGCTCCATGTTCCAGTCGGAAATGACCAAACCGAACTTGGCTTCACGCAATTTCTGAAGCGCCGTCACGCCGTCGCCGGCTTCGTCAACGTCGGTATAGCCGATTTGCGTCAGCAGGTTGCGCACGATCCGCCGCATCGTTGCATAATCATCGACGACAAGAATCTTCATCTAGGATCTCCACCTCTTCCGTTAATCGGCTCCGGCTTTACAAAACCGGACCGTCGGTCAAACGCCGACAAAACCGCCTGACGCCGCTTCCGGGGCACTCATAGCACAGTCCAACGCGCGCTCCAACCGCCGGGTAGCGCTTTCAGTCTATAATAGATTAAGAAATCGGCGCGGTAGCCGCGGCCAGCCAAGCCGCCGGGGCAGGCTCCAACAACGGCGCAAGCGTGTCATGCACGCGCCCATGATAGGCGTTCAGCCACTCCCGTTCACCTGATGTCAGCAGCGCCGGTTCAATCAGCGCCCGATCGATCGGCACCAGCGTCAGCGTTTCAAATCCCAGCATCGGCCGAAATCCGTCTCCGACCGCCGGAGCATGTTCGCGCACCGCCTGCAAATTCTCGATCCGGATGCCGTACGCGCCGGGGACATAGCAGCCCGGCTCATTCGACAGGATCATACCGGGCTGCAATTCGGTCCGGTTGGGCGCCTTGGAAATTCGCTGCGGCCCCTCATGCACACTAAGGTAACTGCCGACCCCATGTCCGGTACCGTGATCGTAATCGAGCCCAACGTCCCATAGCGGCCGGCGCGCCAGGGAATCCAGCTGACTGCCGGTGGTATCGTTCGGAAAAATGACGGTCGCCAGCGCGATATGGCCTTTCAGAACCCGGGTAAAGTGCTCGCGCATGCCGGCATCGGGCGGGCCTAGCGCCATCGTACGGGTAACGTCGGTGGTGCCGTCCAGATATTGAGCACCGCTATCGACCAGATAAAGCGTCCCCGATTCGAGCGTCCGATCCCGGCCCGGATCGGCGCGATAATGAACGATCGCCCCGTTAGAGCCGGCCGCCGAAATGGTCTCGAAGCTGAGATCGCGGAACAACGCGCCTTCGGACCGAAACGCCAGCAAGCGTTCCGCCGCGGCTATTTCGGTAACGCCGCCGCCCGACACGGCTTCGGCCAACCAGTGCAGAAACCGCACCATGGCGACACCGTCGCGGCGATGCGCGGCGCGCGCCCCTTCCAACTCGACCGGGTTCTTGCACGCCTTGGGCAAAACGCACGGATCACTTCCCCGGTCAAGGACGGCACCGGCCGCAATCAGCCGTTCCAGCAGCCACGACGAAGCGCTCATGGCATCAATCCGCACCCGCCGCCCGCCCCGCCCCGCCCGAATCAACGCCTGTCCGAGCGCTCCCGGTGAAAAAATCGCGATATCGGGGCCGAAATGCTCCGTTTCCAAGCCGACAGTCAGCTTACGGCGGTCGATGAACAGTTCAACCCCGCCATCCGCTCCGATAATCGCAAAGCAGAGCGGCAGCGGCGTGTGGGGAACGTCACCGCCCCGAATATTGAGCAGCCAGGCAATCGAATCCGGCTGCGACAGCACCGCCGCCGAGATGCCGTTGCGACGCAGATCAGCCGCGATCGCCGCCCGCTTATCGGCGGAGCTGCGGCCGGCAAACTCTGGCGGGTGAGCGATCACCGGAGCCAATGGCGGCGGCGGCCGGTCCGTCCATACCGTATCCAGCGGATTTTCGGCCAAAGACAGCAGCGCGATCCCGGCGCGCTCGAGCCGAGCCCGGGTCTTTTCAACCCAATTGGCAGTATGCAAGCGCGGATCATAACCGATCCGCCCGCCCTCCGGCAAAGCGCCGATCAGCCAGTCACTCAGCGGGTCGCTGATCAGGTGACGGAATTCATAGACCGCCTCTCCGACTTCGGCCCGGACCTGAAGCGTGTAACGGCCATCGGTAAAAATTACAGCACGCGCAACCGTCACCACCGCCAGACCGGCCGAGCCGGTAAAGCCGGTGAGCCACGCCAACCGTTCGGCACCGGCCGGCAAATACTCGCCCTGGTGCTCGTCGGCATGGGGCACGACAAAGCCGTCAAGCCCGCGCCGCCCGATTTCCTTGCGCAGCGCCGACAACCTTTCGGCCCGACCGCCGGGAACGCCCGTCTCACTCACTAAAATATGGCCCTCACTCACCTGTGGCCTCTCACTCACTGATCGCCGCCGCGCAGCAACTCCAGCGCCTCGGCATGCACCCGGGCGTCGCCGGCCACAATCAGGCGACCGTCACTGTTGCGGTCAACCGGCTTGCCCTGCCAATCGGTCACCAACCCGCCCGCGCCGTTGATCACCGGAACCAAAGCAACAAAATCGTAAAGCTGAAGCCCGGCTTCAACCACCAGATCCTGAAAACCGGAAGCGACCAGACCGTAAGCATAGCCGTCGCCGCCATAAACCGTACATTTGGCTGCGGCGGTCAGACGCCGGAACGCACCCGCCTCGGCCCCGGTAAACATATCGGGGGTGGTTGCCCCCATGGTCGCCGCCGCGACCGAGCCGCACGCCCGGACCTGAGCCGGCTTGCCGTTCAGCGAAGTGGTCCGCCCCGCGGCTCCGATCCAGCGGTCTCCGATCACCGGCTGGTCGATAATGCCGAGAATCGGCCGTCCCCGGTGCAACAGCCCGATCAAAGTGACAAAAGTCGGGCGGCCGGTGATGAAGGATTTGGTGCCGTCGATCGGGTCGATTACCCAGACATATTCCGAGTCCGGGTTCCGGCTGCCATGTTCCTCGCCGATAATGCCGTCTCCGGGCCGCTGAGACGCGAGAATGGTCCGGATCATGCTTTCGGCTTCACGGTCGGCGATGGTCACCGGGGTAAAGTCGGGTTTGTCGGACACGGCAACCCCGGTTCGGAAATGACGCCGAACAATGGAGCCGCTGGCGTCGATCAGGCGCTCGGCCAAGGAGATCAGATGGGCTGGACAGTTTTCCGACATTTCCGGATACAGAGAAAATTTACGACATCAGGAGTTTACCCGGGCCGGGCTTCGTGGCAAGGGTAATAGCATGAAAACCGGTTCGAACCTTTACGCTGGCGGGACTCTCGACCGTGCGGCAACTCTGCGCAAGGATTCTGCCCGGATCCGGGCGATGCTGCACGATACCCGCTCACGATTATTGCCGATCCGGCATTCTTTGACCTTGATCGACGGGCCGGATTCCGAATCGCCCCGACTCGGCCGGCTGAGCAACGAGGCCGGCAGCACGCTGATTAGCGACCCCCGAGTCGCCATTGCCTTTCTGGGCCTGGACGACGGCACGCCCTGGTTCGCCCTCGATGTGTCGGAACTGGAGGCGCCCGACAACACCGAAACCTTTATCGAGCTGCGCGCGGTCGGCGCCTTGCTGCCCGCTCCCGAAGCCGCGCTTGCGGCCTATGCCCGCGGGCTGACGGGCTGGCATCAACGCCACCGCCATTGCGGCGTGTGCGGTCACCCGACCGAAAGCCGGGACGCCGGACACACCCGCCAATGCCTGAACCGGGACTGCGGGATTCAGCATTTCCCGCGCACCGATCCGGCGGTGATCATGCTGGTCGAGGATGGCGAGCGCTGTTTGCTCGGGCGCCAGCCGCGCTTTCCGCCCGGACTGTATTCGACCCTGGCCGGCTTTGTCGAGCCGGGGGAAAGTCTTGAAGAAGCGGTCATCCGCGAAGTCTTCGAAGAGACCGGGGTCCATGTGACCGATATTCGCTATCATTCGTCGCAGCCCTGGCCGTTTCCCGCTTCGCTGATGCTGGGCTTCACCGCCCGTGCCACCTCGAGCGCCATCACGGTGCAGGCCGAAGAGATGGAGGATGCCCGCTGGTTCGACCGCGCCGCAGTGCGCGCCGCCGCTAAGGGTAATGAGCCCTGTCTGCGCCTGCCGCGGACCGACTCGATTTCTCGGCGTCTGATCACGGATTGGCTGGCGGAAAGTTAGGCCATGCGTATTCTTTTACTGTGCCACGGCTTCAACAGTCTGAGCCAGCGGCTGTTTGTCGAACTGCGCGAGTGCGGCCACACTGTCTCGGTCGAATTCGACGTCAACGATGCGGTCACGCGCGAGGCGGTTGCACTGTTCCGACCCGACGCGGTGGTGGCCTCGTTCCTGAAGCGGCGGATCGACGAGGCGATTTGGCGGGCGGTGCCCTGCCTGATCGTGCATCCCGGCCCGCTCGGCGACCGCGGCCCGGCGGCGCTTGACCGCGCCATTCTCGACGGCGTCCCGGATTGGGGCGTGACCGTGCTTCAGGCCGCCGACGAACTTGATGGCGGCGATATCTGGCACACCGCCCGCTTCCCGATGCGGGCGGCGACCAAGGGCAGTCTCTACCGCAACGAAGCGACCGAAGCCGCGGTGGCCGGCGTGCTGGCCGCGCTGGCCGGACTGGAGCGCGGTGCCCGCCCGACCCCGCTCGCCCGGTTGCAACCCGATGCGCCTTCAGGACGCTGGCGCCCGGCACTCGGTCGGGCCGAGCGCGCCATCGATTGGCAGCACGACGACACCGCGACTGTTTTAAGGAAATTACGCAGTGCCGATGGTATGCCCGGCCTGCGCGATGACCTCGGCGGACGGCCGCTCCTGCTGTTCGACGGGCGACGAGCGGAGGGATTGCGCGGGAAGGCAGGCAGCCTGATCGCGCGCTCGGGCGAAGCGTTGTGCCGAGCCACCGTGGATGGTGCGGTCTGGCTCGGCCGCGCAAAAACGGTGCCCGAAACCGCGGACGCCCCGACCTTGAAGCTGCCGGCCACCACGGTACTGGCCGACCTCGCCGCCGGCTTGCCCGAGATTCCCAGGGCCTACCGCGATTTATGGTACGAGGAACGGGGCAAGGTCGGTTTCCTGCATTTTCCGTTTTACAACGGCGCGCTCAGCACCGAGCGGGCTCAACGGCTGCTTGCGGCCTTACGCGCGGCCTGGGCGCGTGACACCAGGGTGCTGGTCCTCACCGGCGGCCCGGATTTCTGGTGCAACGGCATCGACCTCAACGCGATCGAAGCCGCCGACAGCGCCGCCGATGAATCCTGGCGCGCCATCAACGCGATCGACGATGTAGCCGAAGCGCTGATCACCACCGAGCGCCAACTGACCATTGCAGCTTTGGCCGGAAACGCCGGGGCCGGCGGTGTCTTTCTCGCCATGGCCGCCGATCTGGTGTGGGCGCGGTGCGGGGTCGTGCTCAACCCGCATTATAAAAGTATGGGCAATTTATACGGCTCCGAATACTGGACTTATTTGTTGCCGCGCCGCTGCGGCCAAGATCATGCGCAAATAGTGACCGGAGCGCGTCTGCCAACGGGCACCGCCGAGGCGTGCCGACTCGGACTGATCGACGCGGCGTTCGGCCACACCGTTCCTGAATTCGAGCACCTGACCGCGGAGCGCGCCGCGCTGCTTGCCGCCGATCCGGCCTTCGACGCACAACTCCGCGATAAGCGCCGGCGCCGTTCCGCCGACGAAGCGGTGAAACCGCTGGCCCATTATCGCGCCGCGGAACTGGAGCGCATGCGGCTGAACTTTTACGGTTTCGACCCCAGTTATCACGTGGCGCGTTATAATTTCGTCTTTAAGGTTCCGAAATCGCGGACACCCTTATTTCTTGCCCGTCACCGCTCTTGAAAACACGCCCCCCGCATATGGCAGAGGGCGTGCGTCGCGGTCAAACCTGATCATAACCACCGTTCGGGCTGTCATGAGGCCCCAACTCGCGATGATGGTGAACCCGCGCAATCATCGGTGACAAATCCTGAAGCTCGACGAAATTATCGGCTTGGCGGCGCAGCTCATCCGCCACCATGGAGGGCTGCGAACGCACGGTGCTGACAACACTCACCCGCACACCCTTACGCTGAACCGCTTCAACCAGACGGCGGAAATCACCGTCCCCGGAAAACAGCAGGATATGATCGACATGCTCGGCCATTTCCATCACATCGATGGCCAATTCAATATCCATATTGCCTTTGATCTTGCGCCGCCCCGATGCGTCGGTAAACTCCTTTGTCGGCTTGGTAACCATCGTATAGCCGTTATAGTCAAGCCAGTCGACCAAAGGCCGGATCGGGGAATACTCCTGATCTTCAACCAGCGCTGTATAATAGAAAGCCCGAACCAGCCGCCCCTTGGATGCGAACATATCCAACAGACGCTTGTAGTCGATGTCAAAACCGAGAGCGCGTGCCGCAGCATAGAGATTAGCGCCGTCGATAAACATCGCCAGCCGTTCTTCCTCATAGAATTTCATGGCGTAGCCTTTGATAAGAATGAGTTGAGATTCGTTCCAATTTTACAATTTTTTGGAGCGACTAATGTACCACCCCCCTCCTCTCGGCGGGAGGCCGTCCCCTTAAGAAATAGGCCAAGAACTCGTCTGAGGCAAGTTGTAGAGTGCCCCGGTTTCCCGTTATTTCGGGGAGGCGACCGCCCCGCCCCCTCCTCGAGACGGACTACAGAATTTCGTTCGCTCGACCGGGCGATCCCTTGCGCGACCGGGGCGACCGCTCTATAGTCACGGTCCCTTAACCAAGGAGACTCTTCGGCATGGCGCGTGTTACTGTGGAAGATTGCGTCCTGAAGGTTCCCAACCGGTTCGAGCTGGTGATGATGGCGTCCCGGCGGGCGCGCAGTCTCGCGGCCGGCGCTCCCCTGTCGCTTGATCGAGATAACGACAAAAACCCGGTCGTGGCCTTGCGGGAGATTGCCGATGGAACCATCCTGCTTGAGAATTTGCGCAATGAGCTGATCAAAGGTCATCAGAAGCGCGCTGAGCAGGACGAGCCGGAGGAAGAAATTGTCGAGCTTATGGCCGGCGAACAAGCGTGGGCCCGCCCGCTCGACGATGGCGACGAAGAGCTTGACGACGTGCTGGCCGAAGACGGCGAAGAACTCGACGGGGAAGGCGATGAAGCGCTGGACGGCGACGAACCCGCTGCCGGCCCCGACGTCGATGACGGTGCCGCGGACTGAGCACGCCGGACAGGTTAGCGCGGACATGGATAGCCGGGACGGCGGGTCGTCATGATCCGCCAATATGAGTTGGTTGAGCGCGTCAAGGCCTATGATCCGACGGCTGACGAGGACGCGCTCAATCGCGCCTATGTTTTTTCCCTGAAGGCGCATGGCTCTCAGCTTCGCGCCAGCGGAGATCCGTATTTCGCGCATCCGGTTGAGGTTGCCGGTCTCCTCACCCAGATGAAACTCGACACCGCGTCGATTATTACCGGGCTGCTTCACGATACCGTCGAAGATACCGTCGCC
>JBAWVF010000048.1:0-24290 GCA_037147415.1 Rhodospirillaceae bacterium
GACGGGAGGAGAAGAGGGGAATGGGGGGGGGAGAAGAGGGGAATGACGGGGGGAGAAGACGGGAATGACGGGGGGAGAAGACGGGAATGACGGGGGATTCGCTACCCCCGGCCGTTATGCGCCCCGGCCGTTATGCGCCCCGGCCCTTATGCGCCCCGCCCTTAATGCGCCCCCGGCACACCGAAGAACTCCAACTGCCAGGTCATCTCGTCCGCAGTCATCGGATAGCTTGCGCCGTCCCGTGGATAGATCAACTGGCTGCGCGGCACCTTGGCCAGATCGCGCTGAAGCATGAAGGCCGTCCGCATCGACAATTCGGCGGACCAGGCCAGCGCGGTGACGGCGCGGCCGCTATGCGCTTGTAATATCTTATCGATGATGGCGAGCGGAACCCGCGCCCGTACCGCAAGGGCGGCGCGTACGAAATCCAGCTGTTTCCAGGACAAAGCATCCTCAAGCGCGGCCTCGTCGAGATCACCCTTGCGGAACAGGCGCTTCACCCTGGCTTCGGCGGTTTCATCGGGGCGGGTATCGCTCAACCATTCGATCCGCCGCCGCGTAACCTTGACGATCTCACGAGCCGTAGCCGCGTCGATATCTTCTCGATGGCGTAAGAATTCAAGTGCGGCCTGATCGACAAAGCCGGCCAATTTGACCGCCAGCCGGCGCGGTAATACCGGCCGATGCACCAGTTTATTTTGCCAATCGGGCCGATGTCTGGCCTCGTCGACGATTTCACCGAGGGTTTCTTCGGGAATCTCGGCGCCGTGATTGTCAAGCAAAACTCCGGTGGCCTCGCTATCGCCGGCTTCGTAGACGGCAACCGAAACTTCGGCCGGCACCCGGGGCCGACCGGCGATCGCGGCCACCGCCCAGGGCGGCGGTTTGCCCCGCAAGATGGTTAGCAGATCGCTATCTTTGAGACCGGCGCAGCACCGTAGAATCGGTTCCGCCACCACCGCTTCGACATCGCGCGCCAATTGCAAACACACCGCAGGCGGCGCACAGGCCACATCCTTGATTGCGGTCGCAAGCGCTTCGCGCACCAAAACGGCTTCGTCCCTTGCCAGCCGCTCCAAGGCGGTGCAGGTCAGCTCGAACACCCGCTCCCGCCGTTCGGCATTCAGCCCGGGCAGCATCCGCCCGAGTTTGGAGGCCAGCGCCGCCCGAACCGGAACCGGGCCGGACAGGTCGATCAGCTCCTCGTCGGCAACCGTGCTCACCGCATCGGCGAACAAATAGCTCAGTTCGTCGGCTTCCAGTCCCTCCCCCGCTCCGACCGAGGGCGCGGACCGGGAAAACAGGTCCCTGATCGCCATGTTCCACAGCCTTTCCCGGCGGGCCGGATTAGCCGCGCGCCTCTTCGACCATGCGACGCAGCTTGCCCAAATCGCGAATGATCAACGCGCCTTCGCTCCGTTCGACCAACCCGTCCCGGGACAAATCGCTCAATACCCGCGCCACGGTCTCGCGCGTCGTGCTGACCCTGGCCGCAATGTCGGAATGCACCGGAATCGGGCTGACCAGACCGGCATTAGGCTTGCCGCGGGTGTCCGGCTTGGCCAGACGGAGCAATTCGGCATGCACCCGGTTGTTGGCACCGACCGTGCTCAAGTCCATGATTCGCTCGGTCGAGCGCCGGAGCATCGTCGCCATGCGCCGCATCACCGCAGTAGCGATTTTGGGCGTGCTCAGCACCAATTCCTCGAAGCGCTTGGGCGAGAGGAACGCCACCAGCGTATCCCCCAGCGCGATCACCGCAGCCGAGCGAGGCTCGCCATCAATGGCCGATAATTCGCCGAGATATTGCCCGGCCTCGATTTCATCGAAGCTGATTTCGCGTCCGCTGACCGAGTGATTGACCACGCGCACGCGGCCTTCAACGATGAAGCACAAATCATAGGTGTCGTCGAGGCGGTCGAGAATTTGCTCCCCGTCGGCAAAGCGACGCCATTTGCACTGGCGAGCGAGCACGGCGCGATCGGCCGGGCTGAGCAGGCCCAGCAAAGCGATCTTATCCAGCGAAGCAGGGCGAGTTTCCGTCAAGGGTGGCCCCCGAATCAAAACACTTCGGCACACGCCCTTAAAGCACTGTTTCCGTCCGGGGTCCAGAATCTTCGTACTGCAATATCCATAAGATAAGCCGACATGCGGGTATCTTATCGCAACATTTTTGCGCCGCACCCCATACGCTTAATTTATAGGCAGATGCCTGCAAAATAGTGCACATTCGATCAGCACAGGCGATCAAGGCGCGGCTCAATCGCCGATTGCCTGAAAACACGCCGCCTTAAATTTACGCATTTGTGCGCTGCGACTCGGCGGCTCGGAGGGATCCGGGGCTCGCCTATCCTGAAATATTCGTCTGATATCCGCAGTTTCGCCATTGGCACGATTCTTGTATTTCACGCTTCCATGCGGTTCCCGACGGGACCGGAATTTCGGCGCCGCAGCGCGGACCACCCTTTGCCGGATGAGGAGTATTCATGAAACGTTGGCATTCTCTGGCCGCTCTATTGGCGGTCGTTGTCGGGGTGGCGGGAGCAGCCACCGGAGCCCTGGCCCAAAATGCGCCCGCCGCCGTTAAGGCACCTCCTCCCGCAATCATGGCCCCTGCGGTTACCACCCCCGCCGCGCCCGCCGCCGCCGTGAAAGCCCCCCCTCCGGTTGTGGCCCCGGCCCCCGTTGCCGCCGCTCCCGCGGTTCCGGCCCCCGCGGTTTCAGCGGTCGTGGCCCCTGTCGTCCCCGTAGCGGCGGCGGCACCCGAACCCGCTCCCGCGCCCGCAGCGGCGGCACCCAAGATCGACAGCGGCGATACCGCATGGATGCTGACTTCGACCGCGCTGGTATTGATGATGACCATCCCCGGCCTGGCGCTGTTTTATGGCGGCATGGTCCGCAAGATGAACGTGCTGGCGATGGTGATGCAAAGCTTTGCGATCACCTGTCTGGCGACCGTACTGTGGTACATCGTCGGCTATTCATTAGCCTTCACCGAAGGCACTACCCCTTACCTGGGCGGGCTTTCGCGCTTGCTGCTCTCGGGCATGGCGATCGACTCGGTCAATCCGCTGGCCAAGACCATTCCCGAATCCGTGTTCATGATGTTCCAGATGACCTTTGCCATCATTACCCCGGCATTGATCACGGGCGCCTTCGCCGACCGTATGAAGTTCTCGGCGATGTGCATCTTCATGACGCTGTGGTCGTTGCTGGTCTACGCCCCGATCGCTCACTGGGTCTGGGGTCCGGGCGGCTTCCTGAGCGATGCCGGCGTGCTCGATTATGCCGGCGGCACCGTGGTTCACATCAATGCGGGCGTCGCCGGTTTGGTTGCGACACTGGTGATCGGCAAACGCAAAGGCTATGGCGTCGAGAACCTCGCGCCGCACAATCTGGTGCTCAGCATCATCGGCGCGTCGCTGCTGTGGGTGGGTTGGTTCGGCTTCAACGCCGGCTCGGCGGTCTCGGCCGGAACCAGCGCCGGCATGGCGATGGCGGTTACGCAAATCGCAACCGCGGGTGCGGCTCTGTCCTGGATGTTCGTTGAGTGGATCACCCACGGCAAGCCTTCGGTACTGGGTATCGTCTCGGGTGCGGTTGCCGGTCTGGTCGCCATCACCCCGGCTTCCGGCTTCGTCGATCCCAACGGCGCGATCATCATCGGGCTTGCCTCCGGAATTGTCTGCTTCTTCGCCGCAACCAGCCTGAAACATGCGCTCGGCTATGACGACGCGCTCGATTGCTTCGGTGTCCACGGGGTCGGCGGTATGCTCGGCGCGTTACTGACCGGCGTGTTCGCCAAAGCGGCAATCGCCGGCAAGGACGCTCCGCTCGGCGCGCTCGAAGGCCATACCGAACAGGTCATGATCCAGCTTCAAGGCATCGGCTGGACCATCGGCTGGGCCGCGGTGATGACCTTCATCATTCTCAAGGCGATTGATCTGGTGATCGGTCTGCGGGTTGATAAAGACGCCGAACGCGAAGGCCTCGATTTGGCTCTGCATGGCGAGTCGGTCCGCTAATCGAACGCTTCTCCATCCAACCGCCGCCGGGGTCCGCCTCGGCGGCGGTTTTTCTTTGCGGCACTTTCCAGCGCCGTCCGAAACCGGTTTGTCCGAAACCTTCGGACAAGCGCAAAAAGGTGTGTTAATTAAAGGCATCGTCCCAACTCCCGTTTGTCGGGTCTGCCATGCCTCTTTTGACTCTCGTTGTCGGTCGGAATCTTGCTGCCCGTTGCTGGGAAAGGCCCGGCCATGGCCGATGAGGCGGGGATGCCGGTGTGGCCGGGGCGGCCTTATCCGCTCGGCGCCACCTGGGACGGCTTCGGTGTCAACTTCGCGCTGTTCTCGGCCAATGCCGAGAAGGTCGAGTTGTGCCTGTTCGACTCCGGCGGTCAGCGCGAAACCCACCGGATCACGCTCCCCGAATATACCGACGAAATCTGGCACGGCTATTTGCCCGACGTGCGGCCGGGGCAGCTTTACGGCTATCGGGTCCATGGCCCGTATCGGCCGGAGCAGGGGCACCGGTTCAACCCGCACAAATTGCTGATCGATCCTTATACCAGGGCTTTGGTCGGGCAGGTGAAATGGTCGGACGCCCATTTCGGCTATAAGGTCGGCGCCGCGCGCGAGGATCTGGGATTCGATCGCCGCGATAACGCACGCATGATGCCGAAATGTCTGGTGGTGGACGACGCCTTTACCTGGGGTTACGACCGCCGGCCGCAAGTCCCGTGGTCCGAGACCATAATCTACGAGGCTCATGTCGGCGGCATGACCATGCGGCATCCCGATGTGCCGGGTCCGTTGCGCGGCACTTTTGCCGGCTTGGCCTCGAAACCGATGATCGATCATTTGCGCGCGCTGCGGGTTACGTCGATCGAGCTTTTGCCGATCCACGCCTTCATCGACGACCGTCATCTGGTCAATAAGGGATTGCAGAATTACTGGGGCTATAACTCGATCGGCTATTTCGCACCGGAACAGCGCTATCTCAGCACCGGCGGGATCAACGAGTTCAAGACCATGGTCGCGCGCCTGCACGAAGCGGGAATCGAGGTGATTCTCGACGTGGTCTATAATCATACCGGCGAAGGAAACCAGCTCGGCCCGACGCTGAGTTTCCGCGGTATCGACAACGCCTCTTATTATCGCCTGCATCCCGGCGACCGCCGCTATTACGTCGATGAGACCGGCACCGGCAACACGTTGAATATCACCCACCCGCGCGTGCTCCAGATGGTGATGGACTCGCTGCGCTATTGGGTGACCGAGATGCATGTCGACGGCTTCCGCTTCGATCTTGCAACCACGCTTGGTCGCGAGTCCTACGGCTTTGATCCGGGCAGCGGATTTCTTGACGCGGTCCAACAAGATCCGGTGCTGGCGCAGGTCAAATTAATTTCGGAACCGTGGGATGTCGGACCGGGCGGCTACCGGGTCGGCGGCTTTCCCCCCGGCTGGGCCGAGTGGAACGACCGCTATCGCGACACCGTGCGCCGGTTCTGGCGCGGCGATGGCGGGATGTTGCCGGAACTGGCGGCCCGGCTGACCGGTTCGTCCGATTTGTTCGAGCGCCGCGGCCGTCGTCCATGGGCGAGCATCAATTTCGTGACCGCGCACGACGGCTTTACCCTCACCGATCTGGTGTCCTTCAACACCAAGCACAATCTGGACAACCAAGAGAACAACCGCGACGGGGCCGACGCCAATTTCAGCTTTAATCACGGAGTCGAGGGGCCGAGCGATGTCTTGGCGATTCAAGAACTGCGCGCCCGCCAGAAGCGCAATCTGCTGGCGACCTTGCTAATGTCGCAAGGCGTGCCGATGCTGCTGGCCGGTGATGAAATCGGGCGCTCGCAACAGGGCAATAACAATGCCTATTGCCAGAACAACCCGGTGTCCTGGGTTGATTGGGACAGCGTCGATGCGGCCGATCTTGAAATGCTGACCTTCGCGCGTCTGGTCATCGGTCTGCGCCGGGACCATCCGGCGTTACGCCGTGCGTGCTTTTTGCACGGCCGGCACCACTCGGCCCGGGGCATCAAGGATATCTTGTGGTTTACCCCGCACGGCACCGAAAAGACCCCGGACGAGTGGCGTGACGGGCAAGCCCGCAGTGTCGGCATGATGCTGAACGGCATGGCCGGAAATTATCTCACTCCGGACGGCTGCCCCGCTATTGATGATTTACTGCTGATTACGCTGAATGCTCATCACGGGGTGGTTCCGTTCAAGCTGCCGCTGCTGCCGGGCTGCCGGGGCTGGCGCTGCCTGCTGGATACCATGGCCGCCGATGGCGCCGCCGACGACAGCGTTTTGCTTCCGGGCGAGAGTTTTGCTTTGACCGGGCGTTCGCTACGTCTGTTTACGTTTGTTGCCGCTTCCGGCGACGCCGCCGGAGCCGCCGCGGTCCCGTATCAGGTCCGCTCGCTGGCCTATCGCCTGCCCGACCATCCCGACCCGGAAGCCTATGATCTTGATGACGGTGATCTGGTACCGGAAGGCTGTTGAGGAGGGGAATTTACGGATAACCCGTAGTCATGCTATGGCTTGTTCGGTGCTGCGCTCACACCCGGCAGGCGATCCATGGCAATTCGGTTTGTAGAATCCATGTTACTCACCGGCTTCATGTCGCTGCTCGGTTTTGCGATCGGGCGGCTGGTCGGCGTCGTGGTTCAGCATATGGTCGAGCATGGCGTCGAGTCTGAAACCATTCGGGCCAGCATCGCGACACGCGCTAAAATCGAGCGCGGCCTTGATGCTCGCATCCGAGGGCTGCGGGCCGAGATGGCGAAAGTTGACCGCGAAATCAAGGAAATGGTCCGCAAGCGAATTGCCTTCGATCAAGCGACCAAGGAGCAATTGGCGATTGCCGACCGTATCATGCGCGTAGTAGGAGATCAGGTCGCCGGGCGCACCGCGTTTCTGGGCTTGGTTTTCAACAAATATATTGCGGCCGGCAGCGGCGGTAATTCCGTGGTCGACGCGGCCTGGGCGACCGCTCAGGAAGTCGAGGTCTGGGCCCCAGGAATTGCCGAGGCCCGGATCGAACTGGAAAAGCGCTATCCGCCGTCATTCGGCTTTACCGTTTCCAGTCTGGTATCGGCGCCCAAGCCGGGGACACCCGACCCGGCAGCGGACTTTGCACTCGATTGATCCGGAGCGGCCGATGCCTATTGAAATCATAGTCGCTTTACTCGCCGCAGCAATTGCCTTGGGGCTGGGACTGGTGAAATCCTATCACGTCGTCATCGATGCCAAGGGCCGGATCGAAAAGCTGATCGGCACGAAAACCGGACAGGTCGAGCGTTTGCGGCGGGCCGGACGCACCAGTTTGTTATTGAAACGAAGCATCAAAGACGGCACCCACAGAAGAGAGGCGACGGCGAGTGAGCTTGAAGATTCCGAAGCTCAGCTGGAAGCCGCCCGCGCAATCGATCATCGGCTGTATGTTCTGGATGATCGGCGGACCAAGGCCGATTTCAACTGGATTATTACCATTAATAATTCGGTTTACTTAAAACTGGTGGCTCAGAACGCCTTGCCCGAAGCGGCTGAATCCTGGGAAAAAGGGCGGCGCTTTCTGGTGTTCGCGCTGGATGCCAACAAGGCACGCGACAAGGCGGCGGCACGTTACCCCGACCGTCAAGGCTTTCGGATCCTCTCGGTTAACGCGCAGGAAGCCGCCGGTACCGGTAAGACCAAGAAAGTCGAAGCGATTAACTAGAGCGAGCCCGTTCCCACGCCGCCACCATGTTCAGTACGCCATCGCGAAAAGTACAAAAACTGGGAGATTGGTTATTGTTAATATCAATGTGTGGGCATATGTCTTTTGCCCATGCTTGTTTTTGTTCAAGTGTACGCACAGACCTTCTGCCGTTATTTTTTAATCCGACCGACCCTCCGGGGTGTATAGCATCGGCAAGTTTTTCCCAGGTGCCACAGCGGGAGTCCTGAACATAACCATTCAATACGATCAAATCTGCATTTGGATAGGCTTTTATTATAGCATTCTTGTCTCCAAAAAACCAAGCCTCCATTTCTTCTATCGCAATCCGAAACAGGGTTTTTGGCTTATCAGTGCAATAATTTAACAACTCTTCCAACTCTCTTTTAAACGAGACGCAGTCAGGACGGCTATCAAGATCGACCAGCACGACAACAGCCACATCATCCCGTCTTTCCGCACCATAAGCGCGAAGTTTGGACGGAAGGTTATGCAAAAGGGTCTGATCCTTTTTATCAGGTTTTGCGCATGGCTTTGCCGGCAACGTTCCAATTCCGCGATGCTTATGAATTTTCCAGGTATGGGTTTGGCCGTAAGTCCCTAGAATTTTATCCATTAGTATTGAAAGAGCAATCAAGTCGGAATGGCCTTCGACTAGAAACTCGAAGTGCATGACTTACCTCGCATCCAGGTAATCACTGTACCACAGAGCACCCAAGGGCTGACCTTCGGCAACCATGTTTTCTACAAACGCAATTTGACTGGCTCTATTAATCGTAGAAAACCCGTCCTTCCCCTTTTCTAACACCCAGACCTCGTTCGGCTCTAATGAATCCACGAAGTATGGTTGGTGTGTCGTTATGAATACTTGAGACCCGCCCTTCTTCCCCGTGGCATGGTCGCGAAATTCATTGGCTAATGTTTCCAGCAGCTTGTGGTAAAGCCCGTTTTCCGGCTCCTCAATACAAAGAAAGGGAGGTGGTGACGGGTCTTCAAGCAGAAGAAGATAAGCAAAGACTTTCAGCGTGCCATCCGACATTTGCTGTGAAAAGAATGGATCCTTGAACCCCCTGTCGCTAAAGCGCAGTAAAAGTCGGTCATCGCCAGTTTTTTCTGTATTAATTTTCTGTATGCCGGGTATCTTTTCAGCAATTCTGTCTAAAATCGCTTGAAAGCGTTTCGGGTGTTCGCGCTCCATGAACTGAACAACATTGCCCAGGTTATCACCATGAATATTAAGGTGCTTCTGCGGTCCGGCCAGAGGCAAGCTGCGCGCGGCGTCCGGTGTAAAATAACTAAGATACCAGCCTTCGATAAAGCTCCGAAACAGAGAAATTCTTGAGTGTTGCTTGAGAGCACCGAGCGTTGAAATACCGAGTTTGCGCTTGTCGTAAAGCTCGATTCGCTCTGTTTTCGCCGTTTCACTTTTTACAATATCATCTATAAGTCCATTAAAATCGAATTGCTTTTGCTCATCAATTTGACGACCTTCTGTTTCGCCCTTCCAGACGACACCGTGTCCATCGTTAAGAAGCAAAAAGGAATACGGCCAACCGCGTGTTTGGCCTTTACGGCGCTGCCGTAGCCGCTCTCTCACTACATACGGGCGCTGGGTGTCGTCAGTATCTATGGCAAGTTCATAAGTAATTGGCCGCGCATTTCCATCCTCTTTGTAATAAACTTCAAACTCGATCGGGCCTTGCTGTCCCTTGGACAATATCCTTGAAAATCCGCCCCGCCCCCTGGCATCACAAGCATCTTCGACGCCTAGCTTTAAACAATCTGATAAAAAGCCAAAAGCGTCAAATAATGTGCTCTTTCCGACCCCGTTTTTCCCAATAACAGCGGTCATGGGAGTTAAAGGCTCAATCGCCTGCTGATTCCAAAGCTTTCCAAGTGTTACGTCTTTTAAAGCTTTGAAATTCTTTATTCTAAAGCCGTCGATCTTTGACAAGGTCGATCTCCCCGGTGCTGCTCTTGACGGGTTCGATTATGCTTGAAACCGCACAGATTGTATTTTTCGGGCCAGAATTTCACTGCGCAGACGGATCAGCACCAATGTCATGAAATAAGCGGTGAAGCCGACCGCCATCACCAGCAGCGGCACCAACATGGCGGAGGACATGGTCGGAGCGCCGAGCCGGCTAACGCTGGCCGGCTGATGCAGCGTATTCCACCAATCCACTGAAAATTTAATGATCGGAATATTGACCGCCCCGACCAGCAACAGCACATTGCCGGCGGCCGTGCCCCGGTTCGGATCGTCAAAGGCGTTCACCAGCGCGATATAGCCGAGATAAAGGAAAAACAAGATCAGCACGCTGGTCAGGCGGGCATCCCACACCCACCAGGTGCCCCACATCGGCTTGCCCCACAGGCTGCCGGTGATCAGGCAAATGGCGGTGAAGCCCGCCCCCAGCGGCGCCGCCGCCTTGGCGAACAGATCGGCCAGCGGGTGCTTCCACACCAGCCCGACCGCGGCGGCAAGCGCCATGTTGGCGTAGACGAACATCGCCATCCAGGCGGCCGGCACATGCACATACATGATCCGCACCGCTTCGCCTTGCTGGTAGTCCGGCGGTGACGCCCACAACGCCAACACGAACCCGGCGCCGAGCGTCAGAACCGACAAACCGATAAACCAGGGCAGCACGAGATCGGCCAGGCGCAAAAAGCGGGCCGGATTGGCGAAACGGTTCATTTCGGCTCCGTCAACAACTCGGCGAGTGCGGCCAGTAATTCGCCCAAATCCAGGGGCTTGGTCAGCCATTTGTGAAAGCCGGCGGCAAGGCCGCGCGCCATTTCGACTTTCAGCGCCGAGGCACTGATCGCCAGGGCCGGAATATCGGCGGTCTCCGGGTCGGCCCGAAGCCGTTCCAACACCTTGAACCCGGTAATGTCGGGCAGATGAATATCGATCAACACGACATCCGGTCGCTGCTTCCCGGCCGCTTCCAGTCCCGCCTTGCCGGTGCGCGCCGTGAATAAGCGGGCGCCGGGCACGCCGTGAAGCAGACCGTCGACCAATCGCCGGTCAACCGGATTGTCCTCGATATACAATAAGCTGAACGGCGGCAGATCCGGCGTTTGAGCCGAAAGCGACGGCTCGGAATTCGGGGTTTGCATTTCGAACGAATGGCCGGAGGGTGCCGTCGGCATATCAAACCAGAAGGTAGACCCTTCGTCGAGTCTGCTCTCAAACCCGATCTCGCCGTTCATCAGCGTGGCCAGATTGCGGGAAAGCGCCAAACCGATGCCGGCCCCTTCGATTTCACCGAACTCGGCCCCCAGCCGGTTAAAGCTTTTGAACAGCTCCGGCTGCCGTTCAAGCGGAATACCGGGGCCGGTATCGGCGACGGCGATGCGGACCCGTCCGGGATCGGGCTGTGTGACATTAATCGTGACACTGCCGCCGACGTGATTATATTTAATCGCATTAGACAAAAGATTGGTCAGAATTTGCGCAAGACGAGTTCGGTCGCCATGAACAACCAGCGCATCATCGGGAAACGGCTTGTAACCGACCGTAACATTGCGTGCGGTAGACAGCACGGAAACACTCTTGATCGTGGTCAGAACACAGCGATTTATTTCAATGTCCTCCAGATCAAGCGTCAGTTTTTTGGCTTCAATCTTAGAAAGGTCGAGAATATCCGACATCATCTTAAGAAGATGCTCCCCGGCCTCGCGGATATAGGTGACATATTCGTGCTGTTCGACATTAAGCGGTCCGGGCCGTCCCCGTTGCAGCAATTGAGAAAAGCCGATGATGGCGTTCAGCGGCGAGCGCAGCTCGTGGCTCATCTCGGTGATGAATTCGGACTTGGCGAGATTAGCGAGATTAGCGGCCTCGGTCGCGATCTGAAGATCGACCACCAACTCCGACAGTTCATTGGTTTGCTTACGTAAAAAACGCTCGCGCCGTGCCGCCAGCGAAACATCGGTGATCTGGATCAGACACAGACGCGCGCCGTCGACACCGGCAATCGGCTTCAGGGTAACCGACTGCTCGATGTCGGTGCCCCGATTGCGATCATCCGGCAGTGACGTCAGTGGAAACGGCCGACGATTGAGCGAAGGCGACAGCAGGTGGGAATGGTCGCGGGTCAAACAATCCCGTACCGCCGCAATCACCCGTTTGCCGAGGGCGTCGCCGAACAAATCGGTCAGTGTCCGGCCGAGAGCTTTTTCGACGGCGATTCCGGAATGGCGGACGACCCAAGCGTTCCAGCGAACGACCGCCCCCGCGGCATCCAGAACGATGATGCCGTGATCGGCCCAGTCGATCACCTCGCCGCCTATGTTCATGGCTGGTCCTCAAACCGGTCCACCAGCCGGTCGACCGCCATGCTGAACGCCTCCGCCGCCGGAACATCGAGCACGAAGACGATATTGCCATGCATGTTGTGGCGTTGGATGGTGAAATCGATCGAAAGAAAGATGACGTACCAGTCGGCGTCGGGCACCAGCATGCGGATCAAAGCGGCCGGTTCCGATTCGGCATAAACCGGCAGCGCGTTGGTGATTTCACGTTCCAGCAAGTCGGCGATGCAGCTCAGGCAGGCGTTCAGAATGATGTTGCCGACCTCCAGCAGGGCCTCGCGCTCCAGTTCGGTCATTGATTCGATCGGGGCCGGCTCGTCGAGCAGTACCCGGACCAGTTCCAGACTGGCGCGCGCCGGAAAGATCAGCAGAGCATCGCCATGGAACGGGCCGTCAAAGGTCTGGCGTACGACGCTGGCCGGTTCCACCCACTGGCGTTCGGCCATTTCGATGAAAGCGGCCCGCTGCAAGATGCCGAGTTGGGGCACCGTCAGCAGAATTTCCTCATCGATCAACTCGCTCAGCACGCCGGCGGCGTGACCGATGCCGATGTTGAAGATTTCGGTGAGGGCGTCAACCACGCCGGGGGAAAGCTTGACCATCGCCGTTACGCTACGGCCGGGTCGATAAACGCGGCGATTTTGCTCTCGCTGATCGGCTTATCGATGAAACCGATGCCGAGATCGGCGGCGCGTTTCCGCAAGGCCGCCTGGACATTGGCGGTGACCAGGGCGATGCGGGCATCCGGGCGGCGTTCCTTGATGATGGCCGCCACATCCAGCCCGTTCATGCCCGGCATGTTATAGTCGATACTGGTATAGGTCAGAACCGGAATGGTATCGAGAATGCGCAGGGCGTCGGCCCCGTCAGCGGCTTCGAAAACCGTGACGTCGGGGCACGCCTTGTTAACGAAGGCCCGCACCATCTTGCGCGCCAGCCGCGCGTCGTCGACGATCAGAAAGGTTTCTTCGGCCGTCATTGGCTGTCCTCCGGTCGCCCCCGTTCGGGCTCTTCCCCGGGCCCGACCGTCACGTTAAAGAAAATAGAGTCATATCATCCCGATGATGTTATTAAGGTGGATCGGTCCGATGTCAAGCTGACGGTTGCTCCATGCCTTATGCCTCGCTGAGAGACTTCATGGACCGGCTGGAAAAAGCCGGTCGATTGGTGCGGGTGAAGACCCCGGTCTCTTCGGTCCTGGAGCTGACCGAGATTCAGACCCGGTTGCTGGCCGAGGGCGGCCCGGCGGTGCTGTTCGAGTCGGTCCTCAAAGCCGACGGAACGCCTTCTGAAATGCCGGTCCTGGTCAATCTGTTCGGCACGGTCGAACGGGT
Source organism: Rhodospirillaceae bacterium (assembly GCA_037147415.1). Classification (GTDB taxonomy): domain Bacteria; phylum Pseudomonadota; class Alphaproteobacteria; order Azospirillales; family Azospirillaceae; genus BOG-933. The sequence continues at coordinate 13,392 of JBAWVF010000048.1, forward strand.
GGCGTGGGGCATGGACCGCGAGCCCCATCAGTTGCGCGAGGTCGGCGAGACCCTGGCTTTTCTGCGCCAGCCCGAGCCGCCCGGCGGTTTCCGTGAGGCGCTGGAGATGGTGCCGCTGCTGAAAACCGTGCTGGCGATGAAGCCGCGCACCACCGGCAGCGCGCCCTGTCAAGAAGTGGTGCTGACGGGTGCCGAGATCGATCTCGGCCGGTTGCCGATCCAATCCTGTTGGCCGGGCGAGCCGGCGCCTCTGATTACGTGGCCGCTGGTGGTGACCAAGGGGCCGGGCACCGTGCGTGAGGACGGATTCAATCTCGGCATCTACCGCATGCAGGTGCTGGGACGCGATCGCTGCATCATGCGCTGGTTGAAGCATCGCGGCGGCGCCCAGCATTTCCGGCGCTGGAAGGCGGCCGGTCATACCGAGCCCTTCCCGGTCGCGGTGGTGCTCGGTGCCGATCCCGGCGTTATTCTGGCGGCGGTGACCCCGGTGCCGGACACGCTGTCGGAATATCAATTCGCCGGATTGCTGCGCGGAAAACGGGTCGAGTTGGTCGATTGCAAGACGGTTCCGCTCAAGGTGCCGGCCCAGGCCGAGATTATCCTCGAGGGCCATATCGAACCGGACGAAACCGCACTCGAAGGCCCGTATGGCGACCACACCGGCTATTACAACTCGGTCGAGCCGTTCCCGGTCTTTACCCTGTCGGCCATCACCATGCGTCGGCAACCGATTTACCTGTCCACCTTTACCGGCCGTCCGCCCGACGAGCCGAGCGTGCTGGGCGAGGCGCTCAATGAAGTGTTCATCCCGCTGCTGTGCCAGCAATTCCCCGAAATCGTCGATTTCTGGCTGCCGCCCGAGGGCTGTTCGTACCGTATAGCCGTGGTCTCGATGCGCAAAGCCTATCCCGGCCACGCCAAGCGGGTGATGATGGGGGTTTGGTCGTTTCTGCGCCAGTTCATGTACACCAAATGGGTGATCGTGGTGGACGACGACATTAATTGTCGGGACTGGAAAGAGGTGATGTGGGCGATCTCCACCCGGATGGACCCGGTGCGCGATCTGACCTTGATCGAAGGCACCCCGATCGACTATCTCGACTTCGCCAGCCCGGAGTCCGGTCTCGGCGGCAAGGTCGGGCTGGATGCCACCAACAAATGGCCGCCCGAAACCAAGCGCGAATGGGGCGTCAAGCTGCGCATGAGCGATGCGGTGGTCGAAGAGGTCAATCGCAAATGGGCGGCGCTCGGCCTGCCCGGCTCGGGCAAGCCGATCTGGAAATAATACCGATTTCTGAAAATCTTCAGAAATCGGTATCGGGCCGCATGAGCGCGGCATGTCCGGAAGCTTCCGGACATGCGTATAGCGCTTTCGGTGGATCTCTCTTTGCCCGCTGTCGGTTTTGACCGCGATGGTGGCATGCTGAACTCCTGTTCACGGGAGAGCCTCAATGCCCTGGATTCATCATTCAACGCTCGACGTATCGCCGGGACCGCCGATTATCTGGTACGGTCATGGTCACGGGCTTGAGAATGATCACGGCAAGGCCGCTCCGGTCCGGCTTTGGTTTGAGGTGATCCGGTGGGAGAGTGCCGATGCGGTGGGGCGAAAAGTCCGTAACCTCGGTCAAATGGGACATGGTCACTCCGGAGCGGGCGCTGCCGGGGCGCGCGGCCATCATGGCCGTTCCTGAGCGACACCTGATTACCGGTCATCCGATGATTCCCCCGTTTCCGGCCGGGATGGACAGCGCCGTGTTCGGCATGGGCTGCTTCTGGGGGGCCGAGCGCTTGTTCTGGTCGCTGCCGGGCGTTTACACGACCGCAGTCGGCTATGCTGGCGGCTATACCTCCAATCCGACCTATGAAGAGGTGTGCTCGAGCCGCACCGGTCATGCCGAGGTGGTGTTGGTGGTGTTCGATCCCGCCGTGATCGGCTACGCCGAATTGCTTACCCGGTTTTGGGAACATCACGACCCGACCCAAGGACTGCGCCAGGGCAATGATCGCGGCAGCCAGTACCGGTCCTTCCTGTCGGTTCATTCGGCCGAACAGCGGCGGCTGGCCGCCGAAACCCGCAATCTCTACGATCGAGCGCTCGAGAAAAAAGGCTTCGACCCGATCACCACCGAGATCGCCGAGGCTCCGGCTTTTTATTACGCCGAAAGTTATCATCAGCAATATCTGGCCAAGAACCCCGGCGGCTATTGCGGGCTGGCCGGAACCGGGGTCAAGTGCGCTTGACGCACGCCTTTGCAACGCGCGGCCCGGAGTGGTAGGATAGCGGAAACGGGATGCCGGAGCAGACGTCATGACCGCGATTACTTTCGACACGCACCTCTTTATCAAGCGGCTGGTTGCCACCGGCATGCCCGAGCCGCAAGCGGAAACCGTAACCGCGCTGATCCGGGAGGCGCAGGACGGCGCGTCCGAACAACTGGCGACCAAGGGCGATATTTCGTCGGTTCGGCACGATATTGAGCTTGCCAAGCGCGACCTGACCATCCGGCTGGGCGGCATGATCATTGCCTTGGGCGGCTTCCTTGCAGCCATTAAGTTTGTCGGGCACTGATTCTTCCGGGCAAGGCTTCGGTCGGACCCGCCCCATAAACAAAAAAACCGGCCGGGAAATTCCCGACCGGCGTTTTTGATAGGATACCATAAAGCGCAGTTTATTCGGCGGGAGCTTCGTTATTCCCGGCACCGGCTGCGGCCTTGGTCAGCTCGAACAAACGACGCCGGACCAGCGGATCGGCAATCTTGTAATACGCGCGCACCAATTCCAGGGTTTCGCGCTTGGCCATCGGGTCGAGGCCGAGGGTGTCGGTCCCGGACGATTCGCCGCCCGGCTGCACCGCCGCCTGACCGTCCTCGTCAACACCCAAATCATCAAAGAAATAGGAGACAGGCACATCAAGCACGTTCGACAGCTTCCACAGCTTGGACGCGCTGATGCGGTTCATGCCGCGCTCGTACTTCTGCACCTGCTGGAAGGTCAGGCCAATGGCTTCACCCAGCTTTTCCTGGCTCATTCCGAGCAGGGTGCGCCGCAACCGCACGCGCGAACCGACATGGACGTCAATCGGGCTCGGCCCGTCCTTGGCGATGGAGCGTTTTGCTTTGCGACCGGGCTTGACCCGTTCTTCAACTTTCTTAATCATACCACCCCCGTTTTCGGTCGGCCGGTTCGGAACGAAACAACGTCTCCGGGTTCGGCCGCAAATTCGATATTAGACGATTAGCAGAAAAAGACAAGGATTTCGACAGGTTTTTCGCGATCTAATACGTATGGCTGAGGTGCCGGTCTTTTTCTACCCTCTTCGTAGCAGAGGCGAGGCCGATCGGTCGGCCTGCGCATAGCCGGCTACCGGTTTAAACAGGGCATCCGAAGCCGCATTCAAGCGACGGTTCGTTCCGTGTTACCATTGCCAGGATGCAAAAGTGAATGCCATCGTACGCGACGTTGCAGGTTCAAGCAACAGGATATATCGCCCGAGCCGGCGCCACCAATCCTATCCATAGAGACTACGCCCGAAAGCGGGTCAAAAACTAAGCATCAAATCACTGAGCCGTTATCATATTAACGGACAGGAACATCGTATTCTTACAGCCAGGCCAATCACGCAGCCCGATCAAAAACCTCTACTCTTTCTCTTCAGTCCTTTTCCGCTCGGATGATACCGGCCGAACAAGCGGGACCACCCGGCGCAGCCATCGACTTGATCATGCGCCCCGCTACTGCACATTGAAATCAGGATGCATGCATAAAGATTATCAACTATCTATAATAGCGAGGGCAGTCTAACTTGAAAAGACGAAATTTTGGATATTCATTGGCCTTTAAAACGAGAAAGCCGGCCGTTAAAACGGGAAAGCGGCTCGATATCGGCGCGGCTCGGCAGCGGGGTATCCGGAAAATCAATCCAGGACACGACATCATTAATCGTCACGTCACTATGGCGATCGCGCAACAGCATGTGCCAACCGTCCGGATAGACGGAAATCCGCTGATACCCAGGGGGCAAGCGCTCCAGCAAAGAAAGGACAGCCGGTTTCGGTAAAACTTCTTCGTGCTGACCGTACATGACCAGAGCCGGCGTTTTAAACCGGGGAGCTGCCGCCAGCGCCTCGCCCATCAACTCAACCAGGCCGTTCATGGAGTCAACCCGAGTCGCTTTGATCACCAGCGGATCGCGGCTATAGGCGCGCAGCATCTCGACATTGTCCGAAGGATGGATTTTCAATTCGCGCGGCGTGGTCAAGGTGAGACCGGGCACCAAGCTATTAGCAAGCCATAATGCGATGCGCGGTGCTGCCGCCATGGTTTCCCGCCCCCAAATCGCCGGAGCCACCAGCACCGCGCCCTTGATCGCAGCCAGCGGCGAGTCGGGCCGCACGGCACCGCCGAGCGCGCTCATGATCACCGCACCGCCCATGCTCTCGCCCAACAGATACATCGGCACGCCCGGATAACGTTTTTGCAGCAAACCGGCGACCGTCTCCATATCGGAACGCAAGGTCGCGCCGCCCGGCCACACGCCCTGGTTAAGCGTGGTGCCGAAGCCGCGCTGATCATAGGCACAGGTTAGAATGCCCCGGGATGCGAGAACCGGCCCGATCCCCGCAAAGGCATTGGAATAATCGTTGAAGCCGTGCAGAGCCAGCAACAAGACCCGAATCGGGCCGTCGGGCGACCACAAACGCAGGGGCAAGCGGTAGCCGTCGGCGGCAATCACGGCCCCCGGCACGGCTTCCGGCACCATCACCGGGGTGTTGATCGGTAATCCGCCGAGCTGCAAAGTACCGACGCAGCCGGAAACGGCCAGCAGACTGAACCAAAATCCCACTTTTCCGTTAGTCAACGGATTGGAGCTACGGGTCAATTTCGTCTTTTCCATAAAGAGGATTGATCGCACCGCATCATTCGGTATCATCCCTGCGGCATCCGGTCGGATCAAGGAACTATTCTAGCAGGAGTGAGGGCATGCAGCCGATAGAGACTATTATCGTGGACAAACTTACGGTCGATTGCGATGGCGGCGTCGGGGCGCTCGGTCATCCCCGGGTCGCCTTGTCGTTGGAAAAGAGCGGGCAGGCAACCTGCCCCTATTGCAGCCGCGTGTATAGTCTCGGCGAGTCCGCAGGCACCGGCAGCCGGGGGCATTGATTCCATTACCGTTATTTTCCCCTTCCCCTGACCTGACAGGCGATTTATGGCGATTCTGGTTACCGGCGCCGCCGGCTTCATCGGTTCTCACGTAGCAGCCCGACTGCTTGCCCGCGGCGAAACCGTGATCGGCGTGGATAACGTCAATGCCTACTATGATGTTAGACTTAAGGAAGCCCGGCTGGCGCGGCTACTGGCCACGAAGAATTTTTCTTTTCACCGGGTCGATATCGGCGATACCGCGCGTTTTAACGCGGCGATGGCCGAAGCCGGCGGTGCGGTCGCCGGCGTAGTCCATCTGGCGGCCCAGGCCGGTGTGCGCCACTCGATCACCCATCCCTTCGATTACATCACCGCCAACATCGTCGGTCATCTGACGGTGATGGAATGGTGCCGCCACCAGCCCGGACTTCGGCATATGGTCTATGCCAGCTCCAGTTCGGTCTATGGCGGCAATACCAAGTTTCCATTTTCCGTCGAGGACCGGGTCGACCATCCGATTTCGCTCTATGCCGCGACCAAAAAGGCCGACGAGCTGATGAGCCATACCTACAGCCATCTTTATCGGATTCCACAAACGGGGCTGCGCTTTTTCACCGTATACGGGCCATGGGGCCGACCCGACATGGCCTTGTTCCTGTTCTGCAAGGCGATTCTGGCCGGCGAGCCGATCACGATCTTCAATAACGGCAACATGCGCCGCGACTTCACTTATATCGACGATATCGTGACCGGTGTGGTGGCGGCGCTCGACAATCCGCCGGAAGATCAGGGACCGACCGGGGCGCCGCACCGGGTGTTCAACATCGGCAATAACCGCTCCGAGCCGCTGATGAAGATGGTCGAGTTGTTGGAAACCGCGCTCGGCCGACCGGCGATCAAAGAGTTCGGGCCGATGCAGCCGGGTGATGTCGAGGCCACCTATGCCGATATTACCGCGACCTCGGAACAGTTGGGCTATGCCCCGACCACCCCGATCGATGTCGGCATCCCGCGCTTCGTCGCCTGGTACCGGGAACATTACGGCGTGTGATCTTCGTCACCGGGTCGGTCTGTGATCTCCATCACAGGGCTTATCAGGCAAATGCCGTAGCCTTACTCTCGAGGTTGGTTCGGGAGGATTTTATGGATAGCAACGGCTTGTTCCGGGACGAGACGCTCAAGAACTCGGCCCGGGGGATCGGCTACAGCATTATCGACTTGCCGTCCGCCCCGGCCCCGGCCCGAAGCCGGTCCGAGGCGGGCGAGGATGATGAAGGCCGCTCGGTTCGGCGCGCTCCGGTTTCTCTGCGCCGCTATGCAGAGCCGCTGGCTAATGAACGGCTCGGCAGTCCCAACGGTGAGGTTCAGCATCTGCTGACCTTATTGGACCAAGTGCGTGAAGGCACCATGGCGTCGGGCAAAAAGATGTTTCCCTGGAGTCGGGAGCAAATCGAGACGCTGTGGGATAATTTGATCCGGGGATGGTCGATCGGCATGCTGATCGCGCTTGATCTGACCGGCCACCCTGAATTGTCCTGGCCGGAGCGCTTCGGCCCCTATCCGACCAAAATCGAGCCGGGAAAGCGGACCAGCTTGCTGTTCGGCGCCGAAAAAATGGCCGCGCTGGCCTGGAGCCTGGCCGATCCGCCGACCGCGTTCGAAGAGCGGTTGGCTCCCGACGAGTCGGCGATCTGGGCCAGGGATACTCTGGTGGTTGACGTCAATTTTCGCCGCGTTCAGTTCGTGCGCGATGTGTGGGACGCGCGTCGACAGCTTCCGGTTCGACTGTTGCCGCGGGCCTCGGCTTGCGTCAATGCGATGAACCGGATGGAGATTACTCCGGTCGAGCGGGAATGGCTGAACCGAACCGCCCGCCGCCTGATGGAAGCCCGAATCAGCGTCTACCTGCTGCCGGCTGAAGAAGCCGAAGATGCCGCGCGCATGATCGACAATTTCCGGCAGATCGGCGTGCTGCCCTGACGGCTAATCCTGATGGCCCCGGGCGCGCCGGTATCGGGCCGCGACGGCGGCCCTAAATCCGGCCCATGATTTCCGCGGCCAGCGCCGCCATCTCTTCGGCACCCTTCGACCCCTTATCGGTCTCGGTCACCGCGCGGCCCGCCAGCATGGCGCCGGCATAGCCGGTACGGTTGCCGACTCTGGCCTCGGCCAGATCGACCGCAGGCGGCATCAACAGGCACTTGATCTCGCCGACCACGGTTTCGGTGACCTTGCTGCGGGTCGGCATGCGGTTCAGCACCAACAGCACCTTGACCTTTTCCTGCTTGCACAGCTCCAAAGTCGGCCGGGTCGCCCAGAAATCCATCGGGCTCGGCTGGATCGGCACCACCACGATCGAGGCGGCCCGCACCGCGATCCGCGCTTCGGTTTCGGCATGGGGCGGGCTGTCGATCAGAACGACGTCGCATTCGCGCGCCAGCCGTTCAACCTCTTTCTGTGTGCGCCAGCCGGTGATTTTGCTCAACACCATGTCGCCGTCGCTTTCGGGGCTGCGCATGCGCGCCTCGTACCAGCGGGTCAAACTGCCCTGCGGGTCGATATCGACCAGGGCGACGCGCTTACCGGTCTGCTGCCACGCCACCGCAAGATGAGCTACCAAAGTGGTCTTGCCGGCACCGCCCTTTTGCTGAGCGATGGTGATAATTTTACCCGCCATAATGCTTTCTCCCGCTGTTCGAGCCTGCGAACAACCGATATATCTGCATAGTACACCGGGCCGGCAGGCGCAAGCGCGGTGCCCCGGAAGAAGAAGGCCTTTCATGACCCCGAGACCTGAAATTCTGCCGCCCTCATACGCGGCGATTGCCCGCGCCGCCGAATTGCTGCACGAAGGCGAGTTGGTGGCCTTTCCGACCGAGACGGTTTACGGCCTGGGCGCCGACGCCGCCAACGAGCGTGCCGTCCTGTCGATTTACGCCGCCAAGGGACGCCCCGAGTTCAACCCGCTGATCGTTCATGTGCCCGATTTGGAAATGGCCGAGCGGATCGCGGTGTTCGATGACCGCGCCCGCACGCTTGGCCTGTGTTTGTGGTCCGGGCCGTTTACCGTGGTGCTGCCGCGCCGTGACGATGCCCCGATTTGTCCGCTGGTCAGCGCCGGTTTGCCCAGCGTTGCGATCCGGGTGCCCGCTCATTCGGTCGCGCGCGCCCTGTTAAAAGAGTTCGGAGGCGCGATTGCGGCACCCAGCGCCAACCGCTCGGGCGCGCTCAGCCCGACCACGCCGATGCATGTCGCCACCGATTTGGGCGAGCGCGTCGCCATGATTCTGGCGGGCGGGCGCTGCCAGGTCGGGATCGAGTCCACCATTCTCGACATGACGGTTGACCCGCCGCGCCTGCTGCGCCCCGGCCGGGTCGGACGACGCGAAATCGAAGGGCTGATCGGCCCGATCGCCGCGCCCGATCAAGACGATACCGCCGAAGTGACCGCCCCCGTCGCGCCCGGCCAATTGCTGAGTCATTACGCGCCGCGCCTGCCGGTGCGACTAAATGCCGCAACCGTGGCCCCGACCGAGGCTCTGCTCGCCTTCGGCCCGGATCGGTTCATCCGGGGCGGGGCCGAGCGGCTCAATCTCAGCCCGCAAGGCGATTTGCACGAAGCGGCAAGCAACCTTTACACCATGCTGCATGCGCTCGATAAGCCCGCCTATTCCGCGATTGCGGTAATGACGATCCCCCAGAACAGCATCGGCTTTGCGATCAATGACCGGTTGCGCCGCGCCGCCGCGCCCCGGCCTTCTTCTAATCCTTGAGCCATCCAATCCTTGAGCCATCCAATCCTTGAGCCATCCAATCCTTGAGAAAGTCCGCGCTCATGTCATCACCGCTTTTCGATCGGATCCGGGCCGTGGTCGGCCCCAAGGGGTTCCTTGACGAAGCTGCCGACACCGCCCCCTATCTGTCCGAATGGCGCGGCCGCTTCACCGGGCGCTGCCGGGCGGTGGTGCGCCCGGCCAATACCGCCGAGGTCGCCGAGGTGGTGCGCTTGTGTTGCGAGGCCGGACAGGCGATCGTGCCCCAGGGCGGCAACACCTCGCTGGTCGGCGGCTCGATCCCGTTCGAGACGGGCGAGGAAATCGTCTTGTCGCTGTCGCGCCTGAACCGAATTCGTGACCTCGACCCGCTCAATCATACCGTAACGGTCGAGGCCGGCTGCGTGCTCCAGACCGTGCGCGAGGCGGTGGCGGAGGCCGACCGCCTGTTGCCGCTCAGCTTCGGCGCCGAGGGCACCTGCCAGATCGGCGGCTGCCTGTCGACCAATGCCGGCGGCACCATGACCGTTCGCTACGGCAACACCCGGGATCTGGTGCTCGGGCTGGAAGCGGTGCTGCCCGACGGCCGGATTTGGAACGGGCTGCGCCGGCTGCGCAAGGATAATACCGGTTACGATCTGAAACATTTGTTCATCGGAGCCGAGGGCACGCTCGGCATCATCACCGCCGCCGTGCTCAAGCTCTACCCGCGGCCGCAACAGGTCGAGACCGCCTTTGTCGCGGTCGCCGACCCGGCCGCCGCCATCGCGCTGTTATCCGATATGCGCGAGGCCACCGGCGACGCGGTCACCGCCTTTGAACTGATTCCGCGGATCGGGATCGATTTCGCGCTTCGTCACGTAACCGGAACGATCGATCCGCTGGCGGAACGACATGAGTGGTACGTATTGACCGAGGCCGGCGCCGGCCGGCGCTCCGAGGGTTTTCGGAGCTTGTTCGAAAGCGGACTGGAGAAAAGTTTCGAAGCCGGAACAGTTCTCGACGCCGTAATTGCCGAGAGCACGACCCAGCAACGCGCGTTCTGGTTCATTCGCGAGGCGATCGTCGAGGCGCAGAAATACGAGGGCGGCTCGCTCAAGAACGATGTTTCGGTGCCGGTGTCACGGGTGGCCGACTTCATCCGGGAGGCGACCGAGGCGGTGTGCGCGCGGATTCCCGGCATTCGCGCGGTCCCGTTCGGCCATGTCGGCGACGGCAACATTCACTTCAACCTCAATCAGCCCGAAGGCGCCGACACCGCCGCGTTCATGGCGCGCTGGGATGAAATTCAAACCACGGTCAACGACATCGTGCGCGCCATGGACGGCTCGATCAGCGCCGAACACGGCATCGGCCGGATCAAACGCACCGAATTGAGCCGGGTCAAGGATGCTCTCGATATCGAATTGATGCGCGCGATTAAAACCGCCTTCGATCCGAAGGGCATCATGAACCCAGGCAAGCTGGTGCCCTAGGAACGTTAACCCGGTTAAAGCACCGTCATGGCCGTGCTATGATCGGTCATGACTACCCCCGGTCCGGAGGACAATTGCGATGGCGGAACCCGCGACGATCTTTGACGAGGAAGACACCGAAGCCGAGGAACGGGCGATCCAGGAGGCCGAGGCCGATATCGCCGCCGGCCGGGTCGTGCCTCATGCCGAGGTGGTCAAGTGGCTGGAAAGCTGGGGCACGTCCGGTGAACTGCCTCGCTCTTCTCCTTCGTCACCCCCGCGAAAGCGGGGGTCCAGGGTAACAAGTGCTGGATTCCCGCGTTCGCGGGAATGACGAGAGGGGGGGACGCGGGAATGACGGCGCAGCTTCGTGCCGCCGTCGAAGAGGCTTTGGCGGAAACCGAGCCGTACCCCATGAAGTCGTGCGCGAATGGCTTTTAGCGCTGGCCCGGGGAGAACGTCCCCCGCTCTTCTCCTTCGTCACCCCCGCGAAAGCGGGGGTCCAGGGTAACAAGTGCTG
>JBAWVF010000049.1:0-24152 GCA_037147415.1 Rhodospirillaceae bacterium
GATTCTAGAGCGGATTCACGCTACGAGGCGATTCCGCCTCTTCGCGATCCGCTCTAACCGACGGCATGGGCGCCGGCCATCGAGATTTGCTTGCCGGCCCGCAAATCGAGCAGGCGCTTGCCCGCCAGCAGAAAGCCGGTGGCGAGAAAGCCGCCGGGGGGCAGGATCGCCATCAGAATTCCGGTATCGGCGGGCAGAATACGCAGCTCCATGACTTTGAAGGCGGGGCCTAAGAGCAGCGAGGCGTCGGCGAACAAGGTACCGGCCCCGATGATTTCACGGACCGCACCGATCACGGTCAGCGACACGGTGAAGCCCAGCCCCATGAACAGCCCGTCGAGCAGCGAGGGCAGCACCGGTTCCTTGGCGGCGAAGGCCTCCAGCCGGGCCAGCGGCAGGCAGTTCGAGACGATCAGCGGAATGAACAGCCCGAGTACCTTGTAAAGCTCGTGCATCCAGGCGTTCATCATCAAATCGACCATGGTAACCATGACCGCGACGATCAGAATATAAACCGGAATGCGGACTTCGCGGGTGATGTGGTCGCGAAAGGTGGCGACCAGCAGGCTGGACGCCGCCATCACCGCCGCGGTCGCCAGTCCCATGCCCAGACCGTTGGTGGCGCTGGTGGTCATCGCCATGGTCGGGCACATCCCGAGCAACATGCAAAAGACGCCGTTATTGTCCCACAGTCCGTCCCGGACGATCCGCTTATAATCGTTCGCCATTAATGGACCTCCACCAAGCTCGCCTTATTGGCGGCGAAGAATTCCAAACCGCCCCGGATCGCGCCGACCACGCCGCGCGGCGTGATGGTCGCTCCGGAAAATTGATCGAACCGGCCGCCGTCTTTTTTAACCTTCCACTTGTCGGCGGGCGGATCGCCCAACGACAGGCCGGTGAAACGGGTGATCCAGTCGCTTTTCGCCGGGTCGATCTTGTCGCCGAGACCGGGGGTCTCCTTGTGGCGGATCGCGCGCACCCCCAAAATCCTTCCCTCGGCATCCAGCCCGAGCATCAGGCCGATTTCGCCGCCATAGCCGCTGCCGGTCAATTCATAAGCGACCGCGGTGACCCGGCCGGCTTTGGTCGCGCGATAGACCGTGACGGCATGGCCGCTTCGATCGGGTACGGTGACGGCGTCGGCCAGCGGGTTATTGTCGTGGAGTCCGGGCGGAATCACCCGGCTTAGCGAGTTTTGCATGTCTTCGGTCGCGCGCAACCGGATCGGGTCGGCGGTCACCAGATCGGTCAGCGCCAGCACGATGCCGAAGCCGGTGCAAAAGCTGCCCAGAATCACCGCATGAATCCAAGTCGGTCGGTTGTTCATGGCGTCCTCTTCACGGGCACGGGCAGAGGTTCGCCCTTGCGGGTGCGGCCGAAGGTGCGCGGGCGGAAATGGTGATCGATCAGCGGGGTCATGCCGTTCATCAGCAACACGGCAAAGGCCATGCCTTCGGGATAGCCGGCAAAACTGCGGATGACCCAGATCAGCAGCCCGCAACCGAAGCCATAGACCAACTGTCCCGGCTTGGAGACCGGCGAGGTGACATAATCGGTCGCGATGAAGAAGGCGCCGAGCAAGGTCGCCCCCGAGACCAGATGGAATAAGCCGCTGCTATAACGGTCGGGATCGATCAGGTGGAACAGCGAGGCGACCGCAAACAGGGTGCCCGTCAGCATGACCGGGATATGCCAGCTGATGATCCGCCGCCACAGCAGATACAGCCCGCCCGGCAGAATCAGCCAACCGGCGGTCTCGCCCATGCTGCCGGGACGATAACCGGTCATCATGTCGAAGAGATCGGGGATTTGATTGATCGACTGCGTCACCGGCACGCCGCGTGACAACTCGGTCTTGACGAAGCCGAGCGCCGAGGCCGCACTTATGCTGTCAAGACTGTAGCCGGCGCCGAACGTGATGTGCAGGCTTTGAAGAAAACCGGGCGCCCCTGCCGAAAACAGCGGCGCGGGGGCGACAAAAGCGGTCATCACCACCGGAAACGAGACCAGCAGGGCGACCCGGGCCACCATCGCCGGATTGAACACGTTTTGGCCGAGCCCGCCATAAAGATGCTTGGCCAGGCAAATCGCGAACACCGCGCCGAGCGCCCCGATCCACCAGGGCGCCCAGGGTGGCAAGGTCATGGCCAGCAGCCAGCCGGTGACCAAAGCCGAGCCGTCGTTCAGCGCGGGCCGCACCGGCTTGCCTTGAAGCGCCAGACAGCCGGCCTCGACCGCAAGACAGGCGCCGACCGTGACGGCGAACAGAAAGATCGCGGGCCAGCCGAACAGCCAGCCATTGAACAAGGTGGCCGGAATCAGCGCCGCCACTACGGTCAGCATGGTTCGGCTGACGCTGACGGCCGCGTGGGTAAAGGGCCCTCTTCGGTCGCTTTGGTATCCGCTCATGCGCTGGCCTTCAAGTCGGGCGTGTCGGCAGTCGGTGTCGGCGCGGGTTTGGCTTTGCGCGCGGCGGCCTCGCTCTTGGCGAGCGCGATTCGCTCCAGCCGGGCTCGGCGTGCTTCGGCCAGTTGCTTGATTTGCTCGTATTTACGGCGTTCCCGCTCCTGCGCGCGCAAACGCCCGTTGGCATATTCGAAATAATGCATCAGCGGGATGTGCGACGGACAGATATAGGAGCAACTGCCGCACGAGATGCAGTCGCCGACGCCGGACCGGCCGGCGGCCTCCAGATTTTCATGGATGATGTAGGCCGCCATCTCCAGCGGCACCAGGCCGCTTGGACAGGCGGAAACGCAGGCGCCGCAGCGAATGCAGGGTCCGGCCGGCTGCTCGTTGGTTTCCTCGGCGGTCAGCGCCAGGATGCCGCAGGTGCCCTTGACCACCGGCACATCAAGGCCGGGCAAAGCGTGCCCCATCATCGGCCCGCCCGAAATGATCCGGTGCGGCATCCTACCGTCCTTGAAGCCGCCGCAATGGGCGATCAGGTCGGACACCAGGGTGCCCAGCGGCACTTCGATGTTCAGACCCCGGTTCATCGCGCCGCCGCTGATCGTGATCACCCTGGATATCAGCGGGCGGCCGAAGCGGATCGCGTGGTGAATCGCCCGCGCGGTACCGACATTATGGACCAGCACGCCGACCGAAGCGGTCCGGCCATGGGCCGGGGTTTCGCGCCCGGTCACCGCCTTGACCAGATGATGAGCCGAACCCATCGGATAGCGCACCGGCACCGGCACCACCGTGATGCCGAAAGGCGCCCCGGCCTCGCCCATGATTTTGATCGCCTGCGGCTTGTTTTCCTCGATCGCAACCCGGATGCAGTCGGTTTGCAGCGCATGGGCCATGATGCGGGCGCCGTCGATCACCTCGGCGGCATGTTCCTGCATCACGCGGTCGTCGCAGGTCAGATAAGGTTCACATTCGGCGCCGTTCAGCAACAGCATGTCGAGTGTATGGCCGGAGCGCAGGTTAAGCTTGACCGCCGAGGGAAAAGCGGCGCCGCCGAGCCCGACGATGCCCGCCGCCGCGACCCGGCTGTTGATCTCCTTGGATGTGGCGCTGAAGGGATCCTCGAGCGGAGCCGGCAATTCACCCCATGTATCCTTGCCGTCGCTCCGTAATAAAATAGTCTTTTGCGTCAATCCCGAGGGATGCGGCGCCAAGCTGTTGATAATGTCGACGACGTGCCCCGAGGTCGGTGCGTGGATCGGCGCCGACAAGGTGCCGTACACCGCCGCCGCCAGCAATTGGCCCTTTTTGACCGGCTGGCCCGACTGCACTACCGGCTCGGCCGCCGCTCCGACATGCTGATGCAACGGCACGCACAGCATGCGCTGCGCCGGCATGATTTCAATCGCGAGATCGCGGGTCAGCTCCTTGCGATACTCCAGATGAACGCCGCCCTGGACGGGAAATACTTTCATGGCCGCGTGCTCCCTAATGCCGGCGCGCGGATTTCGGCTTGTGCCAGTGCCAGTCATGCACGGTCACCGGAACCCGGTGCATGGCGATCGCTTCGGTCGGGCAAATTTCAAAGCAGTGACGGCAGCCGTGGCAATGATCGGCAATCACGGTGTGCATCTGCTTGGGGCCGCCGACGATGGCATCCGACGAGCATTCATTGGCGCAGCGCAGACAGCCGATACACAAATCCTCGTTGATCAGCGCGACCGCATGTTCCTCGTCCCGGTGGCCGGACAGGTCGACGCTGACGCCCAGTTTCTTGGCCAGCTTTTCCGCGACCGCCTTGCCGCCCGGCCGGCACAGGGTCACCGGCGCCTGACTTTTGGCCAGCGCCGCCGCGGCCGGACCGCAGCCGACGAAGCCGCATTGTCCGCATTGCGAACCGGGCAGCAGATCGAGCAGTTCCGCCTCCAGCGGATTACCCTCGACCGCCAGATAGCGTGAGGCGACCCCGAGCACCGCACCGAGGGTGGCACCGATGGCGGCGAGACTTCCGACGGCCATTAACATGACGATGCCTCCTCAGTTCGTGTTGATCCCGGAAAACCCCATGAACGCCAGCGCCAGCAATCCGGCGGTAATAAAACCGATCGGCGGACCGGCGAACAGCCGGGGAACCGAAGCAAGCGCAATCCGTTCTCGCAGACCGGCGAACACCACCATGACCAGGCTGTAACCGAGAGAAGAGGAAAAGGCGAAAATCGTGCTCTGGATAAAGCCAAACTTACCGTCAACCAGCAGCAGGGCGATCCCGAGCACGGCGCAATTGGTGGTGATCAACGGCAGATAGATGCCGAGCGTCTGAAACAGCACCGGCGAAACCTTGCGGATCACCATCTCGGTGAACTGTACCGCGGCGGCGATCACCAGAATGAAGGTGACGGTGCGCAGATAGCCCAGCTCGAACGGCATCAACAGAAATTTTTCCAGCGCCCAATCGCCCATCGACGACACCGTGATCACGAACGTCGTCGCCATCCCCATGCCGATCGCGGTGTCGACCTTGGTGGTCACCCCCATGAACGAGCACAGGCCGAGAAACCGGGCGAGCACGACATTGTTGACCAGGGCCGAGCCGACCATCAGCAAAAACAAATCATGCATCTCATGCATTTTTACCGTTCTCCCCGCTCGCGGCGCAGCACCACCGGCGTAAAATCGCCCCGCCGGGACAGGCGGCCGGCGCAGAGCCGGGCCAGCAGCACCCCGACTCCCAGCCCGGCGATCGAGGCGAGCGCCGTCTCACCATCGCCGCCGCCGGCCAGCCAGGCGATGATCCCTGCACCCAGCATGCCAGCCAGCGGTATCGCGAAAGCGGTGGCCGCCGCGCGCAGCAAAGAGCCCTCGGCAAGACCCAGAATGACCCGATCGCCCACCCGCAAACCGGGCGCGCCGGCCATTTCGAACCGACGCGGCTTGCCGCCGCCGAATTTCCCGCTGCCGCATGACGCCATCGCGGCACAGGCACCGCAGCCGCCGCCCGGTTCGGCCTCGAACCAAACGGTGTCACGCTCGACCGCAACCACCCGCACCGGCCGCTCGATCAGATCAAAGCTTCCCTCAGACGGCGGGCGCCCGCTGTGCGGGCTTGCCTTCGCGCCATGAGGCGCGCGGCGGCAGTCGCCGCCGGTCTCTAAGACGCCCTCAGACGGCGGGCGCTCGTTGCAAGACCTTTCCCCGGCGGCAAGCGACATTCCGCTTACGCCTCCACCGTGGCGATAACGCCATCGGGCGTGACATAGAGCGCCTTTTCGCCGCCGGCCGCGCGCAACAAAGCCTGTCGGCGCTCGGGTGCAACCAGCAGCATCGCGGTGGACAGGCCGTCGGCGCGGGTCGCGGTGTCGGCCACCACCGAGACGCCCAGCAGCAAGGGCGCGGTCAGTCCGGTTGCGGGATGGATCAGGTGAGTGAATTTACCGGCCGGATCGAACACCGTGCCGTAGCCGCCCGAGGTCGACACGCATTTGCCGATCACGTCCAATTCGGTCACCGCGTGCGAGGGGTCGGCCGGATTGGCGATGCCGATGCGCCAGGGCGAACCGTCGGGCTTGGCCGCCATCGCGCGCGGCTCGCCCATATCGACCAGCATGCGCTCGAAGCCATGCGCCCCCAGCACCGCCGCGACCCGGTCGGTGATATAACCCTGCGCCCCGCTGTTCAGGGTCAGCCCCATGCCGGGCCGGGCGAAGGCCACCCGGCTATTATCGATCTCGACCCCGCGCCAGCCGACCGCACCCAGCGCTTGCGCGAGATCCCGTTCCGACGGCCCGGCGACACCGGGGTTCGGCCCGGTGAAATGGCGGAAATAGAGCTGCCAGACCGGCTGAATCGTCGGATCGTACACGCCGCCGCTCAGCTCGGCAAGACGGAGCGCATGGGCGAGCAGCTCGATGAATTCGGGGGCCGCCTGTTCAAGCACACCGGCGCGGTTGAGGGTGGAGAGCGCCGAATCGGCCCGGTAGATGCTGAAAATCGCCTCGAGCCGGTCCAATTCGGCCAGCGCCGCCGCAATCGCCGCCCGCGCCCGCGCCTCGTCCTCGTGATAAAGCTGAATCGTGGACGGCGCGCCCAGCGTGGTGCCCTCCCACCGAACCATTTTAGCCCGCGCCGCACCGGCCCGGAGGAAAAGCGGCAGGCCGACGGCAGCGGCAAGTACGGTGATCGCCCGGCGACGCGACAGTTTATTGCTTGAAAGGCTCATCGTCGGAAACTTCCCTCTTTACCCGGCGGCTTGAGAAATCGGCCCCGGCGTAAAGTGCAATGCAACAACCGACATTGCAATAAGGAATGCCCGTCATGCGGAATCATCGCGACTGAACCGCCGATTTCTTAAGCATCCGATCAGTGAATGTTCATTTTACGGGGTCGAGCGCCCCCCCCCCCCGCTCGAGCAACTGGCGGATATGGCGGTGCAAATTCGCGGGCCGCACCGGCTTTTGCAAATAATTGCAGTTCCGGTCGGCAATCATGCGACACGTCTTTGTTGAAATATCGCCGGTCAGGATAATCGCGGGCAGATCATCCTTGCCGAGCCGCCGCCTGATTCCGATGACGACATCAAGCCCGGTCATGCCGTTCGGCAGATTATAGTCGGCCAGGATGATGTCGGGCGGAGCCGCCGCTTCGGCGGCAGCCAGCGCGGCGGCGGCACTGCGGACGGCGATCACGCGATAGCCCACGCTTTCCAGCATCATCCCGAGCGCCTCGCACACCGAGCCGTCGTCATCGACCAGTAAAATCACGGCATTTGCGGGCTCGGCAGGCTCGGCGGGCTCGGCGGGCTCGGCAGGCGGCTCCTGGGTGAGCGGCACCGTAACGGAGAAAATCGAGCCGTGGCCCGGTCGGGAGCGGACATCGATCTTGTGACCGAGCAGACCGGCCAGCCGCTGCACGATCGAAAGCCCGAGCCCGAGCCCCTTGCTGCGCTCGCGGGCGGGATTGTCAACCTGATGGAACTCTTCGAAAATCGCATGAAGCTGCTCTTCGGCAATGCCGATGCCGGTATCATGCACCTCGATCCGCAGCCGGTCGCCGTGGCGGCGGCAGCCGAGCAGCACCTTGCCGCCGGGAGTATATTTCGCGGCATTGCTCAACAGATTGCGCAGGATTTGCTCAAGCAAGCGCGGATCGCTGGTGACCGTCAGCCGGCAGGGCACCGCCCGCCAGCCCAGCTTGCGATTATCCATGTCGCGGGTGAATTCGTCGTGAAGACGGCTGAACAGGGCGTTGATCGCGATCGCCGACAACTCGGGTTGAATGACGCCGGCTTCCAACTGGTTGATGTCGAGCAGCGTATCGAGCATCTCCGCCATGGAACCGAGAGCGTCGTCACAACTCGACAGCAGCCCCGCCGTTTCCGGCTCCCGGATTTTCTCGGCCAGCAGGCTGAACAGCAGGCCGATGGTTTGAAGCGGCTGACGCAGATCATGACTGGCGGCGGCAAGAAAGCGCGATTTCGTGATATTGGCCCGGTCGGCCTGAAGCCGCGCCGCTTCCAGAGCCGCCGCGGTTTGCTTGCGCTCGGTGATATCCTCCAGCACCACCAGGATTTTTCGGCCGCCCGGCTCTCCGTTGAAAATAGTTCGGGCATGGACCGACAGACTGCGCCGCTCACCGCCCGGCACGGCGCCTTCGACTTCGACTTCGCACTCCCCGCTCGGCGGCTCGTCGCGCAGCCGCTCGATAAAGGCGTCGAGACCGGAAAACACGTCGTGGGCCCCGAAACAGTGCGCGAACGGATGGCCGACCGCCTGCCCGGCATCAACGGCGAAACTTGTATAGAAAGCACGGTTGGCCGAGACGACGCACAGGTTCGCGTCGAGCACGATCAGCGGATGGCGGGTGGTATCGATCACGCTCTCGGCATAGTGACGCGCCGCCTCCAGCGCCCGTTCGCTCTTCTTAAGATCGGATATATCGGTGAAGGTGATGACCACGCCTTCGGTCCGCGCGGGGGCCATTCGGCCGTCGCCGGTGCGATAGGGCAGCACCCGGCGGATATACCATTTATCGTCGCCGGCCTCGATTGCACGCTGGATCGGCTGCGACTCCGTCAGCACCCGTTCGGCATCGGCCGGCAGGGCGTCGTCGTCGAAGCGGCGCGACAAATCGGCCAGCGGCCGCCCGATATCGGACTCCAGGATATGGAACAGGGTTTTCGCGCTCGGAGTGAACTGGCGGATATTCAGTTCGAGGTCGAGAAACAACGTCGCGACATCGGAGCTATCGAGAATATTTTTCAGATCGTTGGCAACGGCGCGCTGCCGGTCGACCATCTCGAGAAGCTGGGCGTTAAGCGCGCTCAGCTCCTCGTTCAGCGATTGCAACTCTTCCTTCGAAGTTTCCAGCTCTTCGTTGGCCGACTGGTATTCCTCATTGACCGAGAGCGCCTCCTCGTTGATCACCCGGTGCTCTTCGTTGGCGCTCTCCAGATCGCGCAAGGCGGCGTGCAATTCCTCCCGCGTGGCCTCAAGCTCCCGGGTCACGCCGTCGATCCGGTCGGCTTCGGCCGCGTCGGGCACCGGCGGCACCGTGGAGACCTCGACGCCCTCCTCGGTGAAGCTGACCAGCAACAAGACTTCGCCTTCGTTGCGAACCGGCCGGACCGCGATCCGGACCGCGACCGGCAGACCGGCCTGGCCGGTCATGGTCGCCGACAGATGGACCCCGGCCGGCTCCCGGGCGACCCGGTGAATCCCCGAGCGCAGCGGCGCCGCCAGCCCGTCGCGCGCCAGCACCAGCAAATCGTGCGACGGCTCGCCTTCCGCCACCCGTAAATACCGGTCGAGCGGCCCGTGATGATAGAGGCAGGCGCGCCGCTCGTCGATCAGGACGGAAGCCGGGCCATAAGCCTCGAGCAGTGCGCGGCGTGCGATTTCGGCAAAGCCGGTGCCGGCGGGGGCCGGCGGCCGCGCCCCCGGCAGCCGGAGCGCCCGCCCGCTTTCACCGAGCGTGATCGGAAAGTCCACCGACTCCGGGCGGAAACCGCCGCGATGGCGGTAAATGCGTTCGGTCTTGCGGATCGCCTCGAACCGATCAGCCAGCCCGCCGGGGGTTTCGGCGCTCCCCAGAAACAGCACGCCGTTCCCGGACAGGGCGAAGTGAAACAGCTGAAGCACCTTTTCCTGGGCTTCCGGTTGCAGATAGATCAGCAGATTACGGCAGGACAACAAGTCGAGCCGGGAAAACGGCGGATCGCTCAGCACATCGTGCGTGGTGAACACGATGCTCGCGCGCAATTCGGCAGTGACCCGGTAGCCGCGCTCCTCTTTGATAAAGAAGCGGGCCAGCCGTTCCGGCGACAGGTCGGCCTCGATCGTCTCGGCATACAAGCCGGCGCGGGCGACGGCCACCGCCTCGGCATCGATATCGGAGGCGAAAACCTGAAGCTTAAGCGGCACCGCAGCCGCCGCGATCGCCTCCAAAAAAAGAATGGCGAGCGAATAGGCTTCCTCGCCGGTGCTGCACCCGACCACCCAGACCCGCAGCGGCCGGGAGGCCGGACAGGCGCGCACCAACCCGGCGATCCCCTGTTCCGCCAGCAGTTCGAACGCCCGGGGATCGCGAAAGAACCGGGTGACATTGATCAGCAGATCGCCGGCCAGCCGTTCCGGCTCGCGCGGGTCGGCGCGCAACGTCTCCAAATAGCGCGGCAAATCATCGACCCCGGTCATCGCCATCCGGCGCTCGATCCGGCGCTGCAGCGTGCCTTCCTTATAAAGCGAGAAATCCTTGCCGGTGCGGGCGCGCAGCAGATCGATGATGCCCTCCAACCCGCCGGCCGCCGGCTTGTCGCCGTCCGGCGCGGCGCGCGCGGTCGATTTTTCCGGCCGAAGATAGGCGTGCCGGCTATAATTCAGGATGGCCCCGGCAATCTCCGCCACCGGCAGCACCAGATCGGCGCAGCCGGCTAGAATGGCGTTGCGCGGCATGCCGTCGAAATCCGCCTCCTTCGGGTCCTGAACGATGACCAGCCCGCCCTTTTCCTTGATCGCCCGAGCCCCGACGCTGCCGTCGGCGCCGGTTCCGGACAGAATGGCGCAGATCGCACGCTCGCCGCAGGCCTCCGCCAGGGAATCCAGGAAGAAATCGAGCGGCATCCGCGCGCCATGGCGCTCCGCCGGCTCCGAAAGATGGAGCAGACCGGCCCGGATCGCCAAAAAACAGCCCGGCGGAATGACATAGATATGATCAGGGAGAACCAACACGCCTTCGCTGGCCTGCTCGACCGGCAACCGCGTCCGCCTCTTCAGCAAGTCAACCAGCGCGCTGGCATGGCTCGGATCGAGGTGCTGAATTAGAACGAATGCCATACCGCAGTCGGCCGGCAGCGTTTCAAAAAAAAGCGAAAACGCCTCCAGCCCGCCGGCCGAGGCCCCGAGCCCGACCACCGGAAAATCCAATAACTGTCGACGATGGTTGAACGCTGTCACCCCTGACCGCCTTTCCGCCTGAAAAACCTGTCAGACAGCTTACCGGAAAATGCGCAGGGGACGGGATAATAATGACCAAATCTTCAGAGTAGCCGGCCGGGACCGCCGCCCTTCGCACCAAATCTTGCTGACGGGAATCCATCAGCAGGCCTCATACGCCGGCGCTGGCTCCGCCAGCTTGGCTTCGCCGCATGTGCGGCGCGGCGGCAGTCGCCGCCGATACCACGTCCGGATGAAAAGGTTTTATCCGGACTTGGTATCACACCGCGGCCCGGGCCATTTCGGCGGCGTCCTGCACCAGATCGGCCAGTTCAGCCGGCTCGTGGCGAGGCGCGTCGGCCAGCTCCAGCACCAGGCCGACCAGCACATCCAGCATCAGCCGGTCGGGGTCGAGCTTGGAGGTTTCCGCCCGGCGCAGAATCTCTTCGACAATTTCGCCGGCCAGCCGTTCGCCCGCACGGACGGCTGAAATCCGGTTAATCAGGGGCCGGCTGGCGTGCCGGGGCGGACGACGGACGGGACTGGCCATGATTTTGTTTTATCTGCTTAATATCGGTGCCGGCAAAGAGGGCATCACCGCGGGCGGACTCGTGTCAAGCGTACAGGAACGAGCAGACAAAGGTCATACAATCGCTAATCAAAGCGGGCACGGTCTCGGCCATATTCTCGGCGCCCGAACCGGTCCGTGTATGTTGGTGCCGTCTTTTCGAGACGACTGTTTCCCGGCAGTACGCCTCGATCCGGGCCCGACTGATTCACGGACGGTTGTTCGAACGCCCCGGAACCGGTATACAAGCCGGGTCAAAAAGCGAGAGCGGGGCTGAAACCATGAACCTATCGATTGCCGACCCGCCGCACCGCGACCCGCAGCGCCGGGACCGTCTGATCGCAGTGTTTCGCGACACCTTCGACCCCGCCCCCGCGCTTGATGTCACACAGCTGAAATACCGCGACATACCGGCCTGGAACTCGGTCGGTCACATGCAGCTGGTGGCGGCGCTCGAGGCGGCGTTCGATCTGATGCTGGAGACCGACGAAATCATTGCCCTGAGCAGCTTCGAAGAAGCGGAGCGCATCCTTGACCGCCACCTTATCTCTTTTACGATTGGCCTTTGATGTTGACTCATCAAAGGCCCCCTCAGACGGCGGGCGCCCGCGTTGCGGGCTTGCCTGCGCGCCACGTGGCGCGCGGCGGCAGTCGCCGCCGAATACCGATAGAGCCCACCCTTGACCGCGACCTTATCTCTTAGCGACCGGCCCCTTAGCGGTCGAATCGCCCTGATTACCGGCGCCGGGCGCGGGATCGGGCTGGCCACCGCCCGCTTATTGGCCGCCAACGGTGCCGACATCGCGTTGAACGGAGTCAATGATCCCGAGGGGTTGGCGACGCTGGCCCGCGAGCTGGCCGAGACGTACGGGGTACGGGCAAGGGCGTTTCCGGCCGATATGGGCAAGCCCGCCGAGATCGCCGGGCTTTATCGCACGCTTCACCACGCGTTCAAACGGCTCGATATTCTGGTCAATAATGCCGGCATGCTCGAGGATGCCCGGCTCGGCATGATCGCCGAGGACAGTCTGGAGCGGGTGATGCAGGTCAATCTGCACGCCGCCATCCGTAATCTTCAGCTGGCGACCCGCCTGATGCGGCGCGGCGGCCGGGGCGGCGCGGTCGTGCTGGTCTCTTCGATCGTGGGGGTGCGCGGCAACGCCGGACAGGCGGTCTATGCCGCCTCCAAGGCCGGCTTGATCGGGCTGATGCACTCGGCGGCCAAGGAACTCGGCCCCGACGGCATCCGGGTCAACGCGGTCGCCCCCGGCTATATCGAAACCGACATGATCCGCCATCTCGACCCCGAGACCGACACCGCCCGCCGTGCCGCGATCGCGCTCGGCCGCGCCGGTCGAGCCGAAGAGGTCGCCGAGGCGATCCTGTTCCTGGTCTCCGACCGCGCCGGCTACATCACCGGGCAGGTGCTGGGGATCGATGGCGGCATGGTGTTATGACCCTCCCGTTCCCTCTGCCGGGGGCGGACGACGCCCCGGCCCTGATCGGCGACGAGCCGGGCGCGGTTTGGCTGACACATGGGGACTTACGCCGTCAGATTAACGGCATAGCGGCGGCGTTATGCCTTCACCGGAAGGGGTTGGTGTGGCTGACGGCGCCCAATTCGGTCGGAGCGTTGCTCGGCTATCTCGGGGCGCTGGCGGCCGGGCATGCGGTCTGCCCGCTCGATCCCGGGCTGGCCCCGGAAAAGCGCGGGGCTCTGGCCGAGCGCTTTCGGCCCGAGCTGGTGCTCGGCGGATCGCCCTTGCCCGGTTATCAGGCGGCCGGGACCGTGGCCGGGCTGGCGCTGTCACGGCGGATCGAGGACAGCGGCGGGCCGGTCCATCCCGATCTCGCTCTGCTGTTGGCCACTTCGGGCAGCACCGGCAATCCGCGCTTCGCCCGCCTGTCGGGCCGGGCCATCGGCGCCAACACCGCCGCGATTATCGCGGTGCTCGGCCTCGGCCCCGCGGAGCGCGCGCTCGCCCATTTGCCGCTGTCTTATTCCTATGGGCTGTCGGTTCTGCACAGCCATCTGGCGGCCGGCGGCAGCGTGGTGATCACCGGGCGGAGCGTGCTCGACGGCGCGCTGTGGCAACTGGCGCGCGATACCGGGGCGACCTCGTTCGCCGGGGTGCCGTTCCATTGGGAAAGTCTGCTCCGGCTCGGGCTCGAACGGCTGGCGGTGCCAAGCCTGCGCCTGTTCACCCGGGCCGGCGGTCGGCTCGCGCCCGAACTCAGCCGCCGTGCCGCCGAAATGTGCATGGCCACGGGCGGACGCTTTTACGCGATGTATGGCCAGACCGAGGCCGCACCGCGCCTCACCACTCTGCCGGCGGGTGAAGCGCTGACCCGGCCGGATTCGGTCGGCCCGGCCCTGCCCGGCGGCCGGCTGGAAATTTTGACGGTCGACGGCCCGACCACCGTGCCCGACCGGGTCGGCGAGGTGATCTATTACGGCCCGAACGTGATGATGGGCTATGCCGGCAGCCGCGCCGAGCTGGCCGAGGGCGACCGCCTGCACGGTCGGCTGGCGACCGGCGATCTCGGCCGGCTCGATCGTGACGGCTATCTGACCCTGGTCGGGCGGCGCCGTCCCTTCGCCAAGCTGCTCGGGTTGCGCCTCGATCTAGCCGATATCGAGGCGGTGGCCGAGGCGGTCGCGGTGCAGGAGGGGGACCGGCTGGTGCTGATTACGCCCGCACCCGCGCCCGATCTGAAGGCCCGGGTCGCGGCGGCGACCGGGCTGCATCCGAGCGTGATCACGGTCCGGCAACAGGAGATTCCGCTTTTGCCGAGCGGCAAGCCCGATACCCGGGGGCTGCGCGCCGCGTCGGATCCGGATGAAGACGACATCATCGGCTCCCGGGTGTTTTGGGAATGCCAGTACGATAAAGACACCGCAAACCTGCCGAAATTGATCGCCCTGACCGCGCACCACGTCGACAGTTGCCCGGCATACCGGCGTATTCTCGAGCTGGCTTGGCCGCATTGGCGGCAGGCGCGCGACTTGACTGAATTGCCGTACCTGCCGGTCGATCTGTTCCGTACGCATGAATTGGCCAGCATACGGACAAGCGACATACGCGGATATGTCAGCTCAAGCGGTACCACCGGGCGCGCGGTGAGCAAAGTCCCGCTCGACGATGCCGCCGCCCGCCGGCAAGCCCGGGCGCTGGCCGCCGTCATGCGCAGCGTGCTCGGCCCGGCCCGGCTGCCCCTGCTGATCGTCGACAGTCGAACGACACTCGGAGAAGGCGGCACGACCGGGGCCCGCGCCGCCGGCATCCTCGGCATGATGAAGCTCGGCCGCGAGTATGCCTTCGCGCTCGGAGCCGATTTGGCGCTTGACCGGGCCACGGTCGAAGGCTTTCTCGCCCGTCATGGCGGCGCCCCGTTCCTGGTCTACGGCACCACCGGCCTGATTTGGTCCAGCCTGGCCCGTGCCGCCCCGACCTACGATATGAGCCGCGGCATCCTCATTCACGGCGGCGGCTGGAAGCGGTTGCAAGCCGAGGCGGTCGATAACGCCGCCTTCAAAGCCGGGCTCGCCCGTTCCTGCGCCCTGACCCGGATTCATGATTTCTATGGCATGGCCGAGCAGATCGGCACCGTGCATCTGGAGGACGCGGACGGGCTGTTGCACCCGCCCGCCTTCGCCGATGTCCTCATCCGCGACCCGGCAACCCTGGAGCCGGTGCCCGACGGCACCCCCGGCCTGATCCAGGTGCTGAGCCTGCTGCCGCGCAGCTATCCCGGCCACAGTTTACTGACCGGCGATCTCGGCGTGATCGTGGAAACCGACCGCCCCGGCAGCCGGCTCGGCAAGGGTTTCCGCGTGCTCGGCCGGGTCGCCGGCGCCTCGGTCAGAGGCTGCGGCGCGAGTATAGCTCGCAGTTAAACCCGCAAAGGGTACGACAGCCCAGCTGCTTTAACGGCAGCATAGCCGCTAGACAGCATAATTAATACATGATACATGTTGGTCTGATCTTAATCAGCACACGGGATACGCCATGCCAACAACAACTAGAGATCGTACAGCTGAGTCAGAATTGATGCTGCCGGCCTTGCGCATCGCATCGGGAAAACCGAATGGATGCATCCAAACATCAGAGTTAATTGATGCGCTTTCAAATTTGTTTCAACCAGAAGGAGAAGATGCTGACATTTTAGCCAATCGAAATGATACAAAATTTTCACAGAAAGTCAGAAATTTGGTGTCCCATAGAGATCAAGAAAATAGCATGTTTTATCTTGGATTAGCCATCTACACCGGTGATGGTCTTCAGATTACAGATAGTGGGCGAAGGTATGTTGAGGAACATTCATGAATACCTAGCTTTATATCCTGGCTTAAACCAAGATAACTCTGTTCGCCCAGCGCCTGATTTATCCCAAACAAACCACGCATAAGCGGTTGTTCCGCTACCAGCGCGCTGGGCACCCTTTGGATAAAAGGTAATTCTTTCACTAAAAACCCAAACTCTGCTTGGAGGATTTATATTAAAAATGCTCTCTGCTCGATGAGCGCTTTCCAAAAATGCCAATCTCAATAATAGGGCGAACTTATTATGGGAAGCTTTTAAAGCTGAATTTACGAAACCCTCGGCGCAATTATAGGGTGGATTCGTTATAATATTATTATACCGCCGACTAGTATTGGTAAAGTCGACTCCAGGCTCGCCATACCCTCTGTTATAGAGATCGGAACTCAAAACGGAATTTCCTGTCTGCTCCAGAACCTCAGACATGGCACCATCACCGCAGGCACATTCCCATATGTCACCATCAAACTTTTCATTATCTATTAAAGCAAAAGTGGCCCAACGAGGTGTCGGAAAAAAATCCGGTCCGTCAAGGTCCGCAAACCGTTTCGTGGTCGGTTTGAACCCACCGTTTAAATTGTATGACTTGTCCATTGGAATTCCCATTTTCTTAGCAAGTAAGATTCTATTAAAATTATAATGTTGATGCAAGCACTTCGTAGATCAGATTAAGCACCTGGGTTTTCCTAGCAACACGGCCGAGTGCACAATCTCGGCATCTATGGCTTTGTGATTCTTACATTCTCGGGCTTTCTCGTTGACACCATATCTCTAGCGGAATAGATTCAAAGGGTCTCCGGTAACCAGTCTGGCATGCTAAGGTCGTCCAGCTCCGCATGCGGGGTTGTTGCTTTGTCTGCGCCCCCTTCACTGCGGCGGGGTGACCGGCTTGCCCGGCGAACAGCGATGTTATACATGTATAGCAGATCGACTGATCCGCTAACGGAGATCGGCCCATGCTGGCGATCCGTCTGCCTCCTGAAATCGAAGCGCGCTTGAACGCACTGGCGGCGGCGACCGGCCGCAGCAAATCCTACTATGTCCGGGAAGCGATTCTGGACCATCTTGAGGATTTGGAAGATGTGTATTTAGCCGAACAACGGTTGCAAGAGATTCGGGCCGGACGGAACCAAACCGTACCCCTTGAAGAGGTGATGAAACGCTCATAATCCCGCTCCCCTCACCGCGGCGGGGTGATTGGTTTACCGGCGCGGATGGCGTCGCGAAGTTCTCCCAGCGTGGCCACGGGAGCTGGCGGCGGCGCGGTGGAATGAGCGCCCGTTTTGCCATCCAGCGCGGTGACCCTGACCCCGAGCGAATAAAAATTCCAGCCCGACAACGCCATCGCATAATCTTGCCCGGGGGCTTGCTTTAAATGCTGCCATGAGCCCTCGTAGGAGGTCTCGAACGGGGTCTTATCGCGCTCGTAACTCAGGCGTAACTTGAAATCGATCGTCTCTTCGTCCGTGCGGGACAGCGATCCGCTTAAGCTCCAGGGCGGGCTCACTTCGATCGAGGCGCTTTTGGTCGCGACTTGTAGCGGCCGTTCCTTCTCGTCGAGAGTGATCTCTTGCGTGCCGGTCATTTTATCGGGGCCGGCGGGAACAGCCCGGGCCAGCAGAGAAATCACCAGCTGAAAATTGAGAACCGGTCCGTCCAAGGCATCGATTTCCGATCCTGGCCCGAGCGCCAAGCCCCGGGTCAGCATCGCCCGGCCTTCAACCAGTTTAATCGTACCCTTTTGTCCCGGATTATCGACCTCGATGGTCAAATTGTGCGGATCGTGGACGGTCATGGTGAAACGCGAGACATCACTTGATCCGGGCCGGGCCGTCACCAGCTTGAACACATTCGCGGCATACCAGGCCATAGTCGCATCACACCTATCCGGGGACTTCGGTCCGCACTCGGCCCGGGCGCCGTTAGGCGTCCACAGGACCGACAGCAGGACGACAATCAGATTTCGAAGAGCTTTTGCCATGGCGGACGCACCCGTTTAAACGGCAGGACGGTTCTGTCATGCTAGTGTTCCGATGATGACGGATGATTCCCATCCGTCATCTGAATCGGACCACTCAATGTTTAATTCTAGTGCCCGATTCAGAGACAGGCCACCAGAACTAAGATACCGCCAGAACAATGAGCATGCCCCGCTGATGACCGGCTCCGCCCCCCTTGTCCGTCTTGCGCCCCGGCCCGGTCCGGTCGCTGCGGCCGAACTGGCGGCCGCGTTCGCACTTCCGTCGGAATTGCCCCCGTTCGCGCCTGAGATCCTCGATTTCTTGAACACGCTGCATCGCCGCTTGCTGAGCGATCTTGAGGCGCGCGCCTTGCCCGACCTTCAGGCCCTGGCGTTCGAGCTGCGCCCGGCGGCCTTGGCCCGGCTCAAGGCCGGGTTCGAGGCAAGCTTGCCGGCCGGCGCGGTCGCGGTGCCGCGCGGCTTGGCGCTGCATGTTCCGCCCGCGAATGTCGACACCATGCTGTTCTACTCGTGGTTGCCGGCGCTGCTGACCGGCAACCGCAATATCGTCCGGGTCTCGGAGCGGCTCGGGGCAACGGCGGCGGTCCTGCTGCGTCTGCTGGCGGTCAGCCTCGAAGATTCACCGGTGATAGCGGATTCGGTCGCCTTCGTGTCCTGGCCGCGCGACGACCGCGCGATCACCGCGGCGCTGTCCCGCCTTGCCGATGCCCGCCTGCTCTGGGGCGGCGATGACAGTGTGACGGCGCTGCGCGCGATCCCGGCCGCGGCCCATACCCTCGATCTCGGGTTTCCCGACCGGGTGTCGCGCGCGGTGCTGAAGGCCGAGGCGTATCTGGCGCTGAGCGAGCCGGCCCGGCAGAGCCTGGCCGAAGCCTTGGCGCATGATCTTTTCCGCTTCGACCAACAGGCCTGCGCCTCGCCCCGGCTGTTGGTCTGGTGCGGGACGGCCGCAGAGGCCGATCGGGCCGGAGCCGATCTTTATCCCCGCCTAGCCGCGCAGGCCGTACGTGTCGCCGGCATCGCCGCTCCCGGAGCCCGGCTCGAGCGGCTGACCGGCGGGCATCGGGCGATCCTCGACCTGCCCGTCATCGGCATACGCGAGTATGGCGCAGAGCTGACCGTGATCCGCCTGAACCGTCCGCAGGACCTCGACCGTGCCGAGCCCGCCGCCTGCCGCGGCCTGTTGCCCGAGGCCCGGATCGCGGCCCTGACCGACCTCGCCCCCGCGATCACCCGCCGGACGCAAACCCTGGTCCATTTCGGCTTTAGCGGAGCGGAACTGGCCGGGCTGGCCCGGACGCTGAACGGCCGCGGCATCGACCGCATGGTACCGCCCGGCCGGGCCTTGACCTTTTCGACCCTGTGGGACGGCACCGACCTGTTACGCGCCCTGGTCCGGCTCGTAACGGTATTGGAGTAAGCGGGAAATTTTGCTAGTACAGGAGCCGGGCATTCCCTGGGGAGTATGAGATGGCCTTTCCTCCGTTAACGGTACGCCGCCTGACCACACGTTGGTTCTTCGTGTTCTTTGCGCTGGCCGCCACCTATAACCCCTCCGGGTATTCCTATTACAACTGGGTGACCGGCAAAAATAACGACTATCTGTCGCTTAAGATCGCGTGCGGCATCTTCCTGCTGACCTTTTACGGCGCGGTATGGCCGATCATCTACACCTCGATCGGGCCGATCGGCATCTTCATGACCTCGGCCTTCCTGATCACCGGCAGTCTGGTGATGTGGGATTACGGTTTTCTCGACCATATCACGCCGTCCTTTTACCCGTGGGGGATCATGGGCGGCATGGCCTTCGTCGCCTGCATCGGGCTCGGCTTCGCGCATTGGCAGCTTCAGTTCTGGCACATCAAGAGCTATCGCAAGGTCACGGTGAAGCGTTATCCCGCCTATAGCCCGCCGGGTCCGGCGCCGGTTCCGCCGGGTCCGCCGACCGCCCCGCCCCCGATCATTTAACCCTTTAGTCCCGATTGTCTAAGTCCGTTCCCTTGGAGATTTTGATGACTTTGAAATCACGCGCCCTGTTCGCTCTGTTGGCCGGCTCGCTGTTCGTGCTGCCCGGTCTTGCCAATGCCGGGGAATGGCTGGCCGACAAGAAAAGCGGGTGCAAAATCTGGGACGGCGTGCCGGAACCGGGAGAATCGATCGCCTGGGACGGACCGTGCGAAAACGGCCTGGCCTCCGGATCGGGCACCCTCATGTGGTTCAAGGACGGCAAGCCCAACGGCAGCTATGTCGGCGAGCGGGTCGGCGGCAAGGCCAACGGGCGCGGCATCAACACCTGGCTCTCGGGCGACCGTTACGAAGGCTATTGGAAAGACGACGCCCCCAACGGCAAGGGCACCTATACCTGGACCAACGGCAGCGGCTATCAGGGCGATTGGAAGGACGGCAAAAAGTTCGGCAAGGCGGTCTATATCTGGCCGAACGGCGACCGGTTCGAAGGTATCTATCAGGACGACAAGCCGATCTCGGGCATCTATATCCGGGCCGACGGCAGCCGCTTCCTGGCCGAGATCACCGATGGCACCATCGGCCCCGGCAACCGCCTGTTCACGACCGAGGAACGGTTGTCGGTCCGTCGGATCGGAACCAAGGTCTGCCGCCAGGGCAGTCCGGTATTGGGCGTGATCGATACCAAGATGGTCGGCTTCGTCGAAAATCTGGCCGACACCCGCATCCAGATCCGCATCGTCGATTCCGGGACTCTGATCGGTCAAAGCTATCAGAGCCTGCCGATCGACAAGAACACCATCATCTGGGACGATCCCGATAATTGGGGTCCGTGCTGAACGTGATTTCCGGCGCGACCGCGACGGCGCGCACCCGTGTGCGCGAAGCCCTGCGGCATATGAGCAGGTAGAAACATGAACCGCCTTTGCACCATCTGCGCCCGCGGCGGCTCCAAGGGCGTGCCGGGCAAAAACATCCGGCGGTTGGCGGGCAAGCCTCTGATCGCCCACAGCGTCGAGCAGGCCCGCGCGACCGGTCTGTTCGCGCTGATCGCGGTCAGCAGCGATTGCCCGGAGATTCTGGCGGCCGGACGGGCGGCCGGGGCCGATCTCGCGATCCCGCGCCCGGCCGAGTTGGCGACCGATACCGCGGGCAAGCTGCCGGCGATCCGTCATGCCTGGGTTGCGGCCGAGGCGGCGACCGGCCGGCGTTACGAGGTGCTGGCCGATCTCGATTGCACCTCGCCCTTACGTTTGCCCGCGGACATTACCGGCGCGGTCCGGTTGCTGGAAGAGAGCGGCGCGCGCAGCGTGATCACCGGGGCGCCGGCCCACCGCTCGCCCTATTTCAACCTGATGGAAGTGACCGGCGGCATCGTTCATTTGTCCAAGACGCTGCCCTTTCCGGTGCTGCGCCGTCAGGACGCGCCGGTGTGCTATGATCAGAACGCCTCGATCTATGTCTGGCGCCGCGAGCCCTTTATTACCGCGCCGTTCGAGTTGGACGAGACCTCGCGGCTTTACGAGATGCCCCGCGCCCGCTCGCTCGATATCGACGAGGAAATCGATTTTTCCATTGTTGAACTGCTGTGGCGCACAAGAGAGGGATGATCACGATGACCGACCAAGCCGCCGCCGCCCTGCCCGATTATCGCGGTCTGTTCGAGTTGGCCGGCAAGGTCGCGGTGGTGACCGGCAGCTGCGGCATTCTCGGCCGGCATTTCTGCGCGGCGCTCGCGGCCTATGGCGCAAATGTGGTGGTGGCCGATCTGAAGCCGGAGGCGTGCGACGATCTCGCCCGGCAGCTGACCGATCAATTCGCGGTGCCTTGTCTCGGGGTGGCCTGCGATGTCACCGACAAAGCGGCGGTCACCGAGTTGACCCGGCGTACGCTGGAACGCTACGGCCGGGTTGATGTCCTGCTCAACAATGCGGCGGGCAAGCCTTCGGACATGGCGCGCTATTTCGCCCCGGTCGAGGAGTATGACGAGGATATCTGGCGCGAGGTGATGGCGGTCAATGTCGACGGCCTGTTCCTGGTCGCACGCGCGCTCGGCGGCGAGATGGCCAAACGCGGCCGGGGCAGCATCATTCAGACCGCCTCGATTTACGGCGTGGTCGCGCCCGATCAGCGCATTTACGAGGGCTCCAGCTATATGGGCCGGGCGATCAACACCCCGGCGGCCTATTCGATGTCGAAGGCGGCGGTGATCGGCCTGACCCGCCATCTGGCGACCTATTGGGCGGCCAAGGGAGTGCGGGTCAACACGCTGACCCCCGGCGGGGTCGAGAGCGGCCAGAACGAGACCTTCAAGCAGCGCTACGGCAACCGGGTGCCGCTCGGCCGGATGGGACAGGCGCGCGAGTTGATCGGCGCGATTGTTTGGCTCGCCTCCGACGCCTCCTCGTATGTCACCGGGCAGAACCTGATCGTGGATGGCGGTTTGAGTGTTTGGTAAGGGGGTTCGGGGCCGGTGGCCCCGGCGGGGTGCAGGGGCGGCGCCCCTGCTGCTGCTTTTATTATTGCTCCCCTTATTGCTCTCCGCCTGCGCCGACCGACGCGAGGCGGCGTTCACGATAGCTGCGGCCTCCGGCTTTCAACGGATTGCCTTCGACGCCCCGCCCTTCACTTTGATCGGCTATCTTCGGGGCGGCGGGCGCGAGTTGATCGTCTATATCGAGGGCGACGGGCTGGCCTGGCTGTCGCGCAACCGTCTGTCCGAGGATCCGACCCCGCGCCACCCGACCGCGCTGGAGCTGGCCACCGCCGACCCCTCCCCCGCCGTGCTCTACCTGGCCCGCCCGTGCCAACAGGTCACCCCGGCCGAGGCGCGCGGCTGCGCCCCGGCCTATTGGTCGAGCCACCGCTTCGCACCCGAAGTGATCGCGGCAACCGACCACGCGATCGACGAGGCCGTTCGCCGCACCGGCGCCGCCCGGGTCGTGCTGATCGGTTATTCGGGCGGCGGCGCGGTCGCGGCTCTGACCGCAGCGCAGCGAACCGACGTCGCGGCCCTGGCCACGCTTGCGGCTCCGCTCGACCATGCCGCCTGGACCGCCCGCCACGGGGTCAGCGCACTGACCGGTTCGCTCAACCCGATCGACGCCGCCGCCCGTCTCGCCGCGCTTGCGCAAATTCATTTTGCCGGCGCCGAAGACACCGTCGTGCCGCCGGAGATTATCCACAGTTTCCTGACGCGCGAAGGGTCTTTGCCTGAACCCGGGCTGGTGATTCTGCCCGGAGTCGATCATTATTGCTGCTGGGTCCAGCGCTGGCCGGAGCTGCGCCCGTTGATTCCCCGTTCCCGATAACACGAGGCTATTTCCGTGGCGGCACCGCGCATCACCCTGATCACTCCGGTGCTCAACCGGGCCGGCATGATCACCGAAGCCTTGCAGAGCGTGGCGCTCCAGGGCTATCCCGCAGTCGAGCATATCGTCATCGACGGCGGCTCGACCGACGGTACGCTGGAAATTCTGCGCAATACCCCGAATATTCAGTGGATGAGCGAGCCCGACCGCGGCCCGTTCGATGCCATCAACAAGGGCATTCGGATGGCCACCGGCGAGATCATCGGCCATCTCAACAGCGACGATATATTATTGTCGGGCGCACTCGCCGCGGTTGCCGACGGGTTTGCCCGCGACCGCAGCGCCGAAGCGACCTGCGGCGGCGCCCGGGCCGTGCGCCTGTTGTCCGACGGCACCACCCGAACGGTCCGCACCCGCTCCGGCGAGCGGATCGGACGACACCATGACTGGCACGGCGTCACCCTCGGTCATCCGTTGACCAATGCCCGTTTTTTTCGACGCAGTTGGTACCGGCGCGCCGGCTTTTACGATATTCATTACAAGCTGAGCGCCGACCGCGATTTTTTGATCCGCTCGATGATCCTCGGCATGCGCACGGTGCCGTTGGAGCGTGTGCTGTACCAATACCGCCTGCATCCCGGTTCGCTGACCGCCGAGACCCGCCATGAAAAGTCGCTGCGCGAGGAATACCGGACGATTGCCCGCTCCTGGATGATCCGCGGCGACAGCCCCGAGTCGCTGCGCCGGATGGCGGGCCGCTGGTTTGCGGTGGAAACCGCGCACCGGTTGGTGCGGCTTTGGCGCGAAAAGAACCGCCACGAGTTTGCCGCAACCTTCATGGATGCCCGCGAAACTCTGCCCGGCTGGCCGTTTGCGCTGATGCGTGAAGGCCTGCACCGGGCAACCGGCGGGTTGTGGTAGTCTTGCGACCGGAGAATTTAAGGAAAAGCGTTCCGGGACGGCTTGGAGAACTCGCCATAATTATCGGCAATTCCGGCATAACCGGAAATGGCGGACTTTCTTTGAAAATAGCTTGGATCAACATCGCAGTTGAAATAAAAAAGAATGGAAAAGACCAAAGCTGAACTATAAATGCAAAGCTTTGGTAACATCGAATAATATTTATAGTGAGTTGCCCGAAGTTCGGATTCCATCATTTTTCGC